>CAYLRJ010000073.1:0-30367 GCA_964386185.1 uncultured Anaerolineaceae bacterium | reverse complement strand
TGGGTGTCGAGGTGGGCACGGGCGGGGAAGCCTGGCTGCACGCGGCCAGCAGCAGGGTCAGGAGCCAAAGGGTGAAGGTGCGGCGCATGGTTTTTCCTCCCAAGGGTGAGCAGGCGCGAGCGGTGGTTTATTTTACCGCGAGCTTGGTTGGATGGTTGCTTGGTTACCTGGTTACTTAGTTACCTGGTTACCTGGTTGCTTGGGGCCCCCTTGCCTCGCCCTTTGGGAGAGGAAAGGGGGCTGGGGGGAAAGGTGAGGGCGGGAGGCGAGGATACTGGGTACTGGGTATTGGGTATTGGGTATTGGTTGCTTGGTTACTTGGTTACCTGGTTGCTTGGGGGCGGGGCGAAGGTGCAGGGATTGGGTAGTGGGTATTGGGTATTAGGTATTGGTTACTTGGTTACCTGGTTGCTTGGTTACCTGGGCGTTTGGGGACCCTTTGCCTGGGTAGTAGGGGCGGAGCGCTGCTCCGCCCTGGGATGCACGCGGAGCCACAGAGGGCATGGAGGGGGTAGCAGGGCAAGGAACGCCTTGCCCCTACGAGAAAATCGGCGGAAATCGGTGTCAATCGGTGGATAGCCTCACCATGTCATTGCGAGGGCTTTGTAGGGGCGCAGCGCTGCTGCGCCCAGGGCCCGCAGCAATCCCCCGGCTGGGAGGTGTGAGAGGCAAGCCCCTTTCGCCCACTGGCTGGAAGATGGCTTCGGCCCCTGGCGGGGCCTCGCCATGACACGGAAGCGAGGCGGCTCGGCGTTGAGGCTCACACAGCGGCACGGAGCCACAGAGGGCACGGAAGGGGACAGGGCAAGGCACGCCTTGCCCCTACAAAAAAATCGGCGGAAATCGGTGTCAATCGGTGGATCCATCTGCGTCCATCTGCCCTCATCTGCGTCCATCTGCGTCCATCTGCGTTCTCCCAGCGGGCGACGCGCTTTCTGGCTTGCCGAAAAGGCATCTCTGAGTATAATAGAACTATGAGACGGGCTCAGACCACGCGTGAACAGATTTTGGAGTATCTGGGCACGCACCCTTTGGCTACGGCCACGGAACTCGCGACCGCGTTGGGGGTAACACCGGCTAATATCCGGCATCATCTGGGGCTGCTTCAGGCTCAGGGGTTGATTGAGCAGGCGAAAACCCAGCGTACAGCCCAACGCGGGCGGCCAGCGCATTTGTATCGCTTGGCACGGCAAGCCCACCAGGTCTATTTGGAGCCGTTGACCCGGGCGCTTTTGGATGTTTTGCGTACCTGGGCGCCGTCAGATGGCGATGGGCGTCTTCCCCCGGAGGTTGTTTTGTGCGAGGCGCTATGTGGGGCTTATACCGTGGAAGAAGGGCTGCCCTTGCGGGCTCGTTTGAGCAAGGCCATCCGCTGGCTGCAAGAGCGGCACTTCGACCCCCATTGGGAAGCCCACCGGTTTGGCCCGCGGGTTATCTTTCGGCGCTGCCCCTACGCCTCGCTGGTGGAGGATTATCCCGAGCTGTGCCGTTTGGATGAGCTGATGTTGGAGTATGTGCTCGCGGCGCGGGTGCAACGGCTGAGTGAGCGCGGCGTGCCATGTGAGTTTGCGGTGCTGGCCTTGCCGCCGCAGCGGTCTTCCCAAAAACATTAGGGAAGCCTCTGTTGGTTTCAGGCGCATACCTCGCGATAGAAATCGCGCAGACCGCGCCGGCACTTGGCGCCGACCTTGTGCCCGACGTTGTCTTCGCAGTAGGTGACCCGCGCCCCCGCTTTTTCCAGAAGGTCCCGGGCGGCCCGCCCGTAACGGATGTCCACGATGGGGTCTTGTACGCCGTGAGCGACAAAAGCGTGCTTGCCTTCAAGGGGGCGGTGTGCGATCAGGGCCTCGGACCCGGCCGGCAGGAAGCCAGCCAGCAAAGCAAGCGATTGGATGCCGTGGGGGTATTGCAGGGCAAAGGCCGCGGCAACCGACGCGCCTTGGCTGAAGCCCATCCAGTGTTGCTGTTGCCAGGGGATGTCAGGATAACGATGGCCGATTTCGTGTAGCCATTTAGAAAGACGCGCAAACGTCGGTTGATATTCCACAAATGCAAAGGGCGTCTTTGTGGGTTGGCGGTCAATCCAACTGTAGCCCCCTCGGATGTCGCGCGTCGGGAAGGGCGCTCGAAAGGTCAGCACCAGGGCCTGTGGGGGCACAACGTCAATGAAGGGCGCCATCACCGATTCGTCGCCCGTCCAGCCGTGCAGAAGCACAAAGAGCGCGGATGGGCGCATGGTACTCCGTGGAGGATACACGCGCACCACGGTATCTTCCAGGGTGACTGTATGCCAGCGTGGATGCTCATTCATCAATGACGACATAATCCAAATCAGACGGGGGCGTGCGCCAGCGCAGCCGATACCAAGGGAAAAGACGTTTGAGTTGGGGAAGGGCGGCCCGGGCCGCGGTTTCCCCCGCGGCAACAACCGCGTCAATGTCGGGCGGGTTGTCCAGGAAGTTGACCTGGCCTACGGCCGGGATGATGGTGACCTCGGGGCGATCCACTTGCAGGCGGAGCAGCGTGTGGTGCCCCAAGGCTACTTCGGAAGAGCGCACGAAGATGTTGAAGGCCTGGGTATAGCGCAGGCGGGCAATCACCTTTTGGAGGATGGAAATGCGCACGGGCGGGAGTGCGATTTCCTCGAATTGCTCGACTTCGGGGGGCATGAGCGAGAGCGCCACGGCCACAACCGGGGTGCGGGGCGCCAGCAGGCGCGCGAGCCGCACCGGAACGTTGTCGGCGACGCCGCCATCCACGAGCAGCCAGTCCTTCCAGGCGATGGGCGGGAACACGCCAGGTACCGCGCTGGAGGCCAGGGCCGCGTCGGCGACCACGCCCGAGCGCAGGAAGATGGTCTTCCCCGAGAGGATGTCTACCGCGACGGCGCCGAAAGGGCGCGGGAGGTCTGCAAACGTGCGGTCGCCTAAGGCTTCTCGCAGCATGGCTTCGACCCCCTGCAGCCCTAAAATCGAGGGGCGGTCACCGGCGCGGCGGTCGAAAATGTGTTGCGGGTCAACCGCGATGAGGCGTTCCAGAATCTCGTCGGGGGTGTATCCCGCGGCGTAGAGGGCGCCAACCAGCGCGCCGGCGCTGGTTCCTGCTACGCCGACTACGTTGTAGCCGGCTTCTTCCAGCACGCGAAGCACGCCGATGTGCGCGTACCCCTTGGCGCCACCGCCGCCGAGGGCTAAAACGATGTCTTTTTTCATGGGGTGTCCTTGGAATAAGCGTTGTGAGGCGGGGAGCCTGTTGCTGGTGTGGCCAACATGCCCTGCCAGAAGACGTCCACCACCCAGCGGGCGATGGCTTGGTGTTCCTGCGCTGCCGCGGGGGGCTGCTCGTTACGTTTGAAGTGGAGTAGGCCGTGGAGCATGCCCAAGAGCAGGCCGCTGAGCGGGCTTTCGATGGGCGATGGCCGCAGGGTGCCGATTTGGACGGCTTCCTGAAGGACTTCTTCAATGGGGGCCACCACCGCGTACATGAGTTTCAGGAAGGGGCGTTCTTGTTGATGATGCGCGTGACGCGCCAGATACAGGACGTCGCGGCGCATGGTGAAGAGCGAGGCTTTGTCGGTGGTCACCCATTGGGTGTAAACCGCGATCATGGCGATTAGTTGGGCCTTGAGGTCGTTAGGCGGCGCTTGGGCGCGGGCTTTTTGCAGGGCTTGGGCTAAGGCGTTGACATGGCGTTGCACGACTTCGTGGAAGAGGGCTTCTTTGCTGGGGAAGTAGTAGTACAGAGCCGCGTTGGTCAGACCGCAAGCCTGGGCAATGTCACGGATGGAAACGGCCTTGTAGCCGCGTTCCATGAAGAGCTGGCCTGCGATTTCCAGAATGCGCGCTTTGCCTACGGGTTGACGGGGGTGTTCTGCCACAATGCCCTCGAAAGGTGAGAATTGGAACTAAACGAGCGGTAAGTGAACTATACTCAAAAGCGGCAATGGCGTCAAGTAGAATTTGAGGGTTTTATCTGTTTTAGGGTGGTTATGGGCTCAAGCGGGATGGATGGCCGTTGATTTTTTGTTTGGAACGCTTCTGATTCGCCGAATGACGGCTTGTTCACCCTACACAACGGCAAAAAATCGTGGTATAAGAGAAATACCCTGCCGTGTTCGTGATGCCGCAGTGACCGGTTTTGCCCCAACACCTTTCCAAAGGGGGCCAACCAGGTGGGCGGCGACGCGATAGGCCCTGAGCCAAGGCGGAACCGTCCCGGAAGGCTCCCACCTGCGTTTGCAGGAGCAAAACTGGGCAGCACACGGCACGGTGGGGTTTTCCGTCGCCGTGAGGCGGCGGTTTTTTTGTTGGGCGTTTGTGTTGGTTTGGTTTGTCGGCCTGGCAAAAAAGGGGGAGCCTTGGTTTGTTTGGGGCGAGGTGAGATTGGCTGGGGCTCGCGCTTGGCAGCAGCCAGGGGCGGGCGTTTGGGTTTGGGGTGGTGGTTGCCCGCGGCGTTGGATGTGACTTTCTGCGAAGATTTTGAGAGGCCTTGACTTGGTTCTGGAGAGCGTGTAAAATTGCGGCGCTAACGAAAACGAAAATGATTTTCAGTTTCGTTTTTGGCCGTTTTGCCGCACCGCCCAATCGGCGGCCGCGGCCCTCAGAGGCTGGCCGCATGAGCGCGACGCGGTGAGGCCTGTTGTGGAGTAGGACGATGCCGGCTTCCTCCAGTCAAGAACGTTTGGCGCGTTGGCGGCAGGCTTTGCGCGGCGAGGGCTATCGCCTGACGCCGGCTCGCCAGGCCGTGTTACAGGTGTTGGCCGAGAGCCAACAAGCCTTGGATGCAACCCAGATTTTCGACCGCGCACGCCAGCGTTATGCCCATTTGGGCCTGGTCACGGTTTACCGCACGCTGGAGACCATGTTGGCGTTAGGCTTGGTGCAGCGGGTGCATTGTCCCAGCCAATGCGCTCGTTACGTTGCAACCGAGCCTGGTCATCAGCACTTGCTGGTGTGCCGCGGGTGCGGTCGGGTGTGGTATTTTGAAGGTGACGACTTAGACGCCCTGATGCAGGCCGTGGCTGGCGAAAGCGGCTTCAGCATTGAAGAGCACTGGTTGCAGTTGATCGGCCTGTGCGAGGAATGCCGCCGCGACCGCGAGGAAGCATCGCCCCGAGGCGACGAGGTGCGGCCGTGTGGCGGCCGCACGGAGCGGCCCGCGTCGCGCTGACAACATCGAAGCAAATCACCCCAGGAGCGTGTACCATGTTGCCGATTCAACGAGGGATTTTAGCGGGTGCGCAAAAGATGCGGGCGTTAATTCGTATAGCCAGTAATACCACCAAAAATATTGCCAAAATCACTCCAATAAAAATCCAAATCCTCCTTCTCGCAACCCTCACCCCAACCATCCTCACCGCGTGCCAGGCCCGCCAAGCTACACCGCCAAACACTACAGAAAACACCGCCCAAATCTTGGTCGCGGCTTCCATTCCACCCATCGCCGACTTCGTGCGCCAAGTGGGTGGGGAGCGCGTGCGTGTGTTGACCATGGTGCCGCCTGGCGCAAGCCCGCACACTTATGAGCCCACACCAGCCCAAATGCGCGAACTCGCCCACGCAAAAGCCCTCTTCCTCAATGGGGTCGGGCTGGAATTTTGGGCCGACAAGGCCATCGAGGCCGCGGGCAACCCTGATTTGCGCGTCGTGGTGCTGAGCGAGGGACAACCCATTCTGGAAAGCAGCGAAAACGCGGCCGGCAACCCTCACCTCTGGCTAAGCCCGCAGCGCGCCAAGCAATACGTGCTCCGTATCCGCGATACGCTGATTGCCATTGACCCTCAAGGCAGCGACCTGTATCGCGCCAACACGGAGCACTACCTGGCGCAGCTCAACCAACTGGACGCCGACATCCGCGCCGCGGTTGCGCATTTCAAGAGCCGTGAGATGGTCACCTTTCACGCCTCGTGGGCTTACTTCATCCACGACTATGGCCTGCACCAGGCCGCGGTGTTGGAAACCACACCCGGGAAGGAGCCTTCCGCAGCCGAAGTGGCCAAAATTGTGGAAATCATCAAACAAACCGGCGCGCCTGCTGTGTTTGCTGAGCCCCAATTTTCGCCGCGCGCAGCCCAGGTCATCGCAGATGAGGCCGGCGTTCCTGTGCTGACGCTGGACCCTCTGGGCGGGCTTCCTCCGCGCGAAACTTACCTCAAACTCATGTATTGGAACTTAGAGCAACTCAAGAAAGGTTTGGGAGCACACAACCCATGAGCACATCGCCTCCGATTATCGAATTACGCCATGTTTCTGTAGCCTATGGCAAAATCAAAGTTTTGGACGACGTCAACCTGACCGTGCCCGAAGGCGCTTTCCTGGCCATCATTGGCCCCAACGGGGCAGGCAAAACCACCCTGGTGCGCACCATCTTGGGGCTGGTCAAGCCCATCGAGGGTGAGGTGTTGGTTTTTGGAAAACCGCCCCAGGAATTAGGGGCGCTGCGCCGCGAGATTGGCTATGTGCCGCAGATGCACACCGTTGATTTGAAATTTCCTGTTCGGGTGCGCGATGTGGTGATGATGGGGCGTTATGCGCGCCTGGGGCTGTTTCGGCGGCCCAGACAAGCCGATGCCCAAGCCGTGGCGCGTGCGATGGCAAAGGTCGGCATCGAAGATTTGGCCGACCGCCCCCTCAGCGACCTTTCCGGCGGGCAGCGTCAGCGGGTCTTCCTGGCGCGGGCTCTGGCCACCGAGCCCCGTCTGCTCATCCTGGATGAGCCCACCGCAGGGGTTGACGCGCAAACTTCCACTTCGCTTTACGAACTTTTGCGGCGCTTCCAGCAGGAAGGCATGACAGTGTTGATGGTCTCCCACGATGTAGGCGTGGTTTCGCAGTATGTGGACGGCGTGGCGTGCGTCAACCGGCGGCTGGTTGCCCACGGCAGGCCAGAGGTCGTGCTCACAGATAGCACCCTGGCCGAGATGTATGGCTGCCAGGCGATGTTCTTCCACCACGGCCGTGTGCCGCACATGGTCGTTCGCGCGGGTGAAAACACGGGCAAGGAGCAGCAACGATGATGGATTTTTGGCAATACGCCTTCATGCAACGCGCCCTGATTGGCGGTGTGATGGTAGGGTTGCTCACCGCGATCATTGGCGTGTACATTGTGCTCAAGGGGATGTCGTTCATCGGTGCCGGCGTGGCTCATGCTTCTTTTGGCGGCGTGGCGTTGGGCTTTCTGCTGGGAATTGACCCGCTGTGGGCCGCGGTGGCCTTTTGCTTGGCCGTAGCCTGGGGCATTGGCGCGGTCACCCGCCGCGGCGGCATCAAAGAAGACACCGCAGTGGGCATCTTCTTCGCCTCGACCATGGCTTTTGGCGTGCTGCTCATTGGCCTGATTCAGGGCTATAACATTGATTTGTTTTCATACCTCTTTGGCAGCATTCTGGCCATCACCGCCGCGGACCTCAAAATGGTGTTGGGGGTGGGTGTTTTGGTCCTCCTGACCGTGGCATTGCTTTACAAAGAATTCCTCTTCATCACCTTCGACCCCGAAACCGCGCGCGTCAGCGGGCTCCCTGAACCAGCCCTGTATTACCTGCTTTTGGCGCTCATCGCCCTCACCGTCGTCATTTCCATCAAAGTGGTCGGCATCGTGTTGGTCTCTGCTCTGTTGGTCACCCCCGCGGCCGCGGCCTACCAGCTAAGCCGCAGCTTTGGCAAGATGATGGCGCTTTCGGCCTTTTTTGGCGTCTTCAGTGTAATCGTCGGCTTAGTACTTTCGTATTACCTCAACACCGCCTCTGGCGCCACCATCGTGCTGACGGCAACGGCGATTTTTGGCCTCACATTGCTCTGGCGCCGCTGGCAGGAAGCCGCCTAAGCCGCCCGCACACATTGAACGGATCCAAATCCATTGCATTCTTGTTGAAGTTGCATTACACGCTTGTGAAATAATCCAACAAGGCAAAAAGATAAGGTAAAATAAACATGGCGTAAAGATTGCGCCAGACAACTGAATATGGGAACCCGCGCAGACGGGGAGGAAACCGCGGCGCTGCTGCATTTTATTTTTTTCGTTTGATTTTTTTGCGGTTTTATTTCATTTGGGAGGCGGTTTCATTATGAGTTTGGAATTTTATCTACGTCTTATTGGCATGGCCTTTTTTAGCATTCTGGGCGTTTTTTGGGGCAAAGAGTTTGCCCTCAACGCACATCTTCCTTCACCAGCTTACACAGCCATTGTCTTCGGCCTTTTAGGCGCTTTGGGCGGTCTCATCCTCACGCCCTACTTTACTACCCGACCCTTACAAGCCATCCGCAAAATCCTCATCAAAGTGCCGGGACGGACCCTGGTCGCCGGCATTTTCGGTATGCTCCTGGGTTTGGGCACTGCGGCGCTGCTGACCCTGCCCATTTCCTTGTTGCCCAGCCCTTTCAACAAAATCTTGCCCTTTGTGGCCGTGGTCGTCTTCACTTATTTGGGGGTCATGATCTTTGTCGTCCGCCAAGAAGACCTCTTTGCCGTGATGCGCAGCCTCTCTGGCGGCTGGCGCGAGCGCGAAAAGCGCGGCGATTCCCCGCGGCTCATCCTGCTTGATTCCAGCGTGTTGATTGACGGCCGCGTCGTGGACATCGCACGCACAGGCTTCCTCACAGGCACCTTGGTCATTCCCAGGTTTGTGCTTCAGGAAGTGCAATACGTGGCAGATTCCGCCGACCCCCTCCGCCGGCAACGCGGCCGCCGCGGGCTGACGGTGGTCTCAGAACTCCAGCAGGACCCCAACATCACCGTCCAAATCAGCGACATGGACGTGGAAGGCGTCCGCAAAGTGGATGACAAGCTGGTCGTCCTGGCCCGCCAACTGCGCTGCCCCATCCTAACCAACGACTACAACCTCAACCGTGTGGCCGAGCTCCAAGGCGTGCCCGTCCTCAACATCAACGAACTGGCCAACGCGGTCAAAGCCCTCTACCTGCCCGGCGAATCGCTGCGCATCAAGGTGATTCAAGAAGGCAAAGAGCCCGACCAGGGCGTGGGCTACTTGGACGACGGCACAATGGTCGTCATCGAAGAAGGCCACGATTACATCGGCCAAGAAATTGACGTCGTCGTGACCAAAGCGCTTCAAACCGCGGCCGGGCGGATGCTCTTCGCCAAACCGAAAGATTTATTGGAAGGCAACGCAGCCTAAACATCCCTGGCCAGTGCACATGCTTCGGGAGGAATCATCATGACATTGCGCGT
The DNA here is from genome assembly GCA_964386185.1 of uncultured Anaerolineaceae bacterium. Lineage (GTDB taxonomy): Bacteria > Chloroflexota > Anaerolineae > Anaerolineales > DRMV01 > DRMV01. The sequence continues at coordinate 21,181 of CAYLRJ010000073.1, read as the reverse complement.
CTATAACACGCTCAGCCGCAAAAAAGAACCTTTTGAAACCCTGGAACCCGGCGTGGTCAAGATGTACGTCTGCGGCCCCACAGTATACGACAAAGCCCACGTCGGCCACGCCATGTCGGTGCTGGTGTTTGACATGATTCGCCGCTACCTGGAATACAAAGGCTACAAAGTGCGGCACGTGATGAATTACACCGACGTAGACGACAAAATCATCCGCCGAGCCAACGAACGCGGCGAAGACCCCATTGCCTTGGCCGAGCGGTACATCCGCGAATTTGACCAACACCTCCGGGATCTGGGCGTGTTGGAGCCCACCGTCAAACCTCGCGTCACCCAGGAAATTGACTGGATCATCAAAATGGTCCGCGGCCTGGAAGAAAAAGGCTACGCCTACGCCGTAGATGGAGACGTCTACTTCCGAGTGACCAAAGACGAAGATTACGGCAAACTCTCCGGCCGCAAACTGGATGAGATGATGGCCGGCGCCCGCATCGAAGTGGACGACCGCAAAGAACACCCGATGGATTTCGCCCTCTGGAAAGCTGCCAAACCCGGCGAACCCGCCTGGGATAGCCCCTGGGGCAAAGGCCGCCCGGGTTGGCACATTGAATGCTCGGCCATGAACTTGCACCACCTGGGCGAACAACTGGACATCCACGGCGGCGGCACCGACCTCATCTTCCCCCACCACGAAAACGAAATCGCCCAAAGCGAAAGCTACACTGGCAAACCCTACGTGCGCTATTGGCTCCACAACGGCATGCTGCAAATGGCCGGCGAGAAAATGTCCAAATCGCTGGGCAACCTGGTGACCATTGAAGACTTCCTGGCCGAGCACGAAGCCGACGTCTTGCGGATGATGGTGCTGAGCTCCCACTACCGCAGCCCCTTGACCTTCAGCCCCGAGACCATCGCCCAAGCCGAAAAAGCCTTAGAGCGCCTGCGCGGCGGCATGCGGCCGGCCCACGCCAACGCTGCCGGAGCGCCGCAAACGGTGCTCGAAAGCCTCGAGACCCAAACCCAAGCCACCCGCGCGGGCTTCACCGCGGCCATGGACGACGACTTCAACGCCGCGGCCGCGCTGGGGCACCTCTTCGACCTGGTGCGCGCCATCAACCAGGCCCGCGACGCTGGCGCAACCCCAACCCAACTGCACCCAGCCCAGCAGACCTTGCAGGAACTCGCCGGCGTCTTAGGGCTGGATTTGACCAAACAGCCAGCCAAAGCCGGCCACGCCGAGGCCGAGCCCTTCGTGAATCTGCTCGTCGAAATTCGCAGCGACCTCCGCAAGGCCAAACAATGGGCACTGGCCGACAAAATTCGTGACCGCTTAGCCGAATTGGGCGTCCAACTGGAAGACACCCCCGGCGGCACCCTCTGGCGCTGGAAATAGCCGCCATGAGGGAAGTGCTCTACGGGCGCAACCCCGTTTACGAAGCCCTCCGTGCCCAACGCCGCCAAGCCCACCGCCTCTGGGTTGCCGACGGGGTTCAAATCAAAGGCAACTTGCGGGCTGCCATCCAAATAGCAGCCCAGCGAGGCGTGCCTTACCAGCGGGCCCCCAAACGCCGCCTGGATGCTCTGGTCGGCCACCGTCACCACCAAGGTGTGGCCCTGGAAGCCGGGCCTTACCCTTACACCGACCTGGGGGAAATGCTCGCCCTGGCCAAGCGACAAGGCGAGCCGCCTTTCCTGCTGTTGCTGGACGCCCTCCAAGATCCCCAAAACTTGGCTACCCTGTTGCGCACCGCAGAAGCCGTGGGAATCCACGGTGTGCTTCTGCCGCTGCGGCGCACCGCCACCGTAACCCCCGCGGTGGTCAACGCCTCCTCAGGCGCCACCGAGCACCTGCTGATTGGGCAGACCAATTTAGCCCAGGCTATCGAAACCCTCCAGGCGCGCGGGGTGTGGGTGGTAGGGCTGGAAGGCAGTCCAGAAGCCCTTTTGCCCGAGCAAGTAGCGCTGACCGGCGCACTGGCTTTGGTGGTCGGCAGTGAAGGGCAAGGCCTCCGACGCTTGGTGCGCCAAAAGTGCGACGTCCTGCTGCGGCTTCCTATGCGCGGTAAAATAGAATCACTCAATGCTGCGGCCGCTGGTTCGGTGGCGCTATACCTGGCCTGGCAGCAACGCGGCTGGGCCTAAAGGAGTGCGATCATGCCCGAATGGATTGTCTTAGGCTCCGCCCATGCAGTGCCCGATGCCACCCACGCCAACACCCACTTTGTGTTGGTGGGGGAAGACCGCACCTTGCTGATTGACGCGCCTTGCGAAGTCATTGGGCGATTGCGGCGTGTCGGGCTGACGCCAAACCACATCACCGATTTGCTGCTCACGCATTTTCACCCAGACCACACCGCGGGGGTGCCCATGCTGTTGATGTCCGCGTGGCTTCAGGGCCGCCAAACCCCGCTGCACATCTACGGCCTGGAAGATACCCTCCAGGGCGTGCGCCAGGTCATGAGCCTTTATCGTTGGGAAAACTGGCCTGATTTCTTCCCGGTCCACTTCCATACCATCGCGCCTCAACCCATGACACCCGTGTTAGAAAACCAAGCCTGGAAGGTCTGGGCATCGCCCGTGGTCCACATGGTGCCGGCCATTGGCATCCGAATTGCCTTTGCCAACCAAGAAGTGCTGGCATACTCCGGCGACACCGGCCCCACTGAGCACGTCATCGAATTGGCCCACCAGGCCGATTACCTCTTCCACGAAGCCTCGGGCGAAATGGAAGGCCACACCTCAGCCGCCCAAGCCGGCGAAATCGCCACCCGCGCCCAAGCCCGACGGCTCTATCTGGTCCACACCGACACCGACCCTGCCCATCGCACCCGTTTAGCCCTGGAAGCCGCTAAAACCTTTGCCGGCCCCGTTCAAGTGGCAAACGACCTGCTGCGTCTCACCATAGGAAACTAAAACATGCGCCAATACCGTTCGTGGGGCTTGCTCTTCCTGCTCACTGCGTTGACCTATGGGCTGGGCGTAAGCATCGCTCGCTATTTGGGGCAAATGCACACCTGGCTCCTGGCTGCGCAAGGCCTAATGTGGGTATGGTTCCTCCTGGGAAGCAGCATCGCCCTGGACCGAGCGTTCGCGCCTGCGCCACCCTCTGCTCCCCAAGCAAACGCCCGCCGCTGGCTGACCGCCGCCTTTGTCTTGCTGGCCGCGGCCGCCCTGGAAACCACCCTGCTGCTCTGGCAAGAAAGCCTCCCACCCAATGCCGTTGTGCTCCAACTGATCATGGCGGTCGCCGCCATTTTCAGCACTGCCCCGCCCCTGCGGCTGCTGGATAAAGGCTACGGCGAAATCCTCCTGGCGGCTGGCTTAAGCCTTTTGGTGCCCGCCTTTGCCTACGCCCTCCAAACAGCCCAACTCCACCGTTTGGTAGGGATGGCCGGCTTGCCGCTCTTCTTCCTGAGCTTGGCAGCCCTTCTGGCCTGGGATTTCCCCAACTATGCCCGCAACCTCAAACGAAATCGCCGCTCGCTTTTGATGCGGCTGGAATGGCGCCTGGCCATGCGCGTCCACAATTTGGCCTTGCTGCTGGGCTTTCTGCTGTTGGCGCTGGACATGGCCTTTGGCTTCCCGTGGGGGATTGCCGTGCCGTGCGTCATTCCGTTTGTGGCCGCGTTGCTCCAGGTTTGGATTATGCAGCGCATCGCCCAAGGCGCGCGGCCGCCGTGGGGCTGGTTGCGGGCCAACGCTGTGGTCATCGTCGCGCTGACAACCTACCTGCTGATTTTGGGTTTTTGGCGCGTTTGATTCCCCGCTTATTCCCCGCTTGAGGAAGAAGCCATGCCCGAATTTCTGCATTTGCTTCCCCCTGCCGAAGCCTTGCAAACATGGCTGGCGCACGTGCAACACCGCATGCCTGCCGAAACCCTGCCCACTGCCGAAGCCCAAGGCAGGGTGTTGGCCGCAGACATCCACGCCCCGCACCCCATGCCGCCATTCGACCGCTCCGCGGTGGATGGCTACGCGCTGCGGGCTGCCGACACGTATGGCGCCAGCGACACCCTTCCCGCCTACCTTGAGGTTGTTGGGGAAGTGCCCATGGGTGCCGCGCCCGACTTTCGCCTCGGGCCTGGGCAGGCCGCGCTCATCCACACCGGCGGCATGCTGCCGGAAGGCGCGGACGCCGTGGTGATGGTGGAATACACCCAGCACAGCCGCGCTGGCGAAGTGGAAGTGCTCAAAGCCGTTGCCGTGGGCGACAATGTCATTGCCCAAGGGGAAGACGTGGCCGAAGGCGCCACGGTTTTGCCCGCGGGCAGTCGCCTGGCCGCCGCGGAAATCGGCGGGCTGATGGCTTTGGGCATCCTGGAAGTGCCCGTAGCCCGCCGCCCCGTCGTGGGGATTATTTCCAGCGGCGACGAAGTCGTGCCGCCCGAGGCTACGCCAGCCCCGGGACAGGTGCGCGATGTCAATGCTTACACCCTCAGCGTCGAGGTAGGGCGCGGGGGTGGGGTGCCGCGGCGTTATGGCATTGTGCCCGACCGCGCGGAAGCCTTGGCCGCAACCGCACGCGAGGCCCTCGCAGCCTGCGATATGGTCGTGGTGACCGCGGGTTCCTCGGCCAGCACGCGCGATATGACAGCCGAGGTCTTGGATGGGCTGGGGCAACCCGGGGTATTGGTGCATGGCGTCAACACCAAGCCAGGACGCCCGACCATTTTGGCCGTGGCCGAGGGCAAACCGGTCATCGGCTTGCCTGGCAATCCGGTCAGCGCGCTGGTCAACGTGGGGCTGTTTGTGTTGCCTGCCTTGGCGCATTTGCAAAATGCCCGCCCGTGTCTTCAGCCTTTGCTGCCGGCGCGTGTGGCCATCAACATCCCCTCTGCGTCTGGCCGTGAGGATTGGTGGCCTGTGCGTTTACGCAGGGCGGCCGATGGCACGTGGGAGGCGGAGCCCATTTTCTACAAAAGCAACCTGATTTTTGCGTTGGTGCGAGCCGATGGCTTGCTCAAAGTGCCGGCCGATGCGACCGGGCTGGCCGCGGGTGATTGGGCGGAAGTCAAACTCTGGCGGATGTGTTGAAGCCAAGCCCCCAGCAAGCAAAAAACACCGGGCGAGCATTTTTCTGCTCGCCCGGTTTGTGTTTGTCAACGCAGCCTGCACCGCAAGGTTTACACGGCAGCCGCACGCTGCTGGGCCAGGGTGGTCAGCAATTGCTCAAAGGCCTGCACGAATTTCTTGACGCCTTCCTCTTCCAATTGTTGCGTGGCTGCCGCCAGGTCAATTTGCAATTCGGCCAGCTTGGCCAAGGTCGCCTGGGCCTCAGGGATGCCCTTGGTCAACCGCTCTGCGGGGCGGCCGTGGTCGCGATAGGCCGCCAGAGTCTTGAGCGGCAGTGTGGTGACTGTGTCAGGGCCAATCAGGGCTTCGACATATTTGACGTCGCTGTAAGCCGGATTTTTCGTGCTGGTGCTGGCCCATAGCAGCCGCTGAGGCCGTGCGCCTTGGGCTTGCAAAGCCTTGAAACGCTCGCTGTTTGCGATTTCCTGATAGACTGCATAGGCCGATTTTGCGCTGGCAATGGCAATTTTGCCTTTGAGCGCCCGCGCCTCTTCACAGGGGTGGTGGTCCAGGAGGGCATCCAGCAGGGTGTCAATCCGGCTGATGAAGAAACTGGCCACCGACGCGACGGTGTCCACGGGCAGGCCGCGGGCCAGGCGGGTTTCCAAGGCTTCCAGATAAATTTCGGCCACTTCGCGATAGCGCTCGACGCTGAAAAGCAGGGTGACGTTGACGTTGACGCCTTCGCTGAGCAATTCGCGAATGGCGGGGAGGCCTTCTTTGGTAGCCGGCACTTTAATCATCACGTTGGGGCGATCCAGCAGACGCCAAAGCCGCTGGGCATCGGCGATGGTGCCCGGGGTGTCGTAGGCCAGCCGCGGGTCCACTTCCAAACTGACATATCCATCGCGGCCCTGGGTCTGTTCATAGACGGGGCGGAAGATGTCAGCCGCGCGCTGGACGTCCTCGATGCTGAGAATTTGATAGATTTCATCTACACTTTTGCCCTGGCGAGCCAGGAAGCGCAGGGCCTGGGTGTAATCGTCGCTGTGGGCAATGGCTTGCTCAAAAATCGAGGGATTGGAGGTAATGCCCGAGACGCCGTCGTTTTCAATGAAACGGTGAAGGGTGCCGTCTTCTAAAATGCCGCGGCGGATAAAATCCAGCCAGACGCTCTGGCCGAACGCCTGTAGTTGTTTGAGGGGGTTGGTCATGACACACGCACTCCTTGCGGTAGGGTAGGGGGTTTCAGGGAAATTCTACCACCGAGTGCGGCAAAATCGGCAAAATGGCGTTTTTGGCCAAAGCGATACTGAGACAATCGTCAGCGCGATGACAGCCGCGCTTGTTGCCAGCAGGGGAGGGCTCAAGCCCTGCGCCAACGCCCGAGTTGCGCCTAACAAACCAATTGCTTTTGATAACTATCATTATCGCTAACAAAGCAAAATTTATGGTATAATGTCAGCATGAGCGACACCCAAGCAGCGCCAGCCTCAGCCGACACCCGCGGAAAACAACAAGGCCTTACCATTGCCGACGCCCTGCGCGCCTATCTTGATAGCGTGGCGCTGGCGCGCAGCGCCAACACCGCGCGCACGTATCGCAACGCAGGCCGGGCTTTCCTCCAAACTTTGGAACGCCACCACCTGCCCCCTGAAAGCACACCGATTGCAAAACTCCCCGAAGACGCCATCGCATGGTTTGCCGCGGATCTCAAAGGGCTTGCGCCGGCCACCGAGCGCCTTTATCTCACCGCGATGGCCGGCTTTTACGAATATCTGGCCGCAGAAAACCTGGCCAGCATCAATCTGCCCCGAGTGCGTTTGTTGATTCGCCAGCGCGCCCGTCGCCCAGGCCCTCGCTTACCGCAATTTCCCCGTGAGGCTATTGAGCAAGTGCTAAACTATGCGAATAGACTACACGAAGCACCTGCAGAAAACGACAAGGTGCGGCTCCGTAATCTGCGCGATCGGGCTTTTTTGCTCACTTTGGCCGATACCGGCTTGCGGGTCCATGAGGCTTGCGCATTGCGCCGCGGCGATATTGACTGGCTGGAAGGCCGCGCAATCATCATCGGCAAAGGCGATAAACAGGCCGTGGTGCGCTTTTCCAGCCGAGCATTGCGCGCATTGCAGGATTACCTCCAGGCGCGCGCTTCGTTGGATGGCGCCTCCGGGCGACCGCTGCGCGCCCTGCCCCTCTTTGCCCGCCACGACAAAGGCGCGGGCAAAAAAGTGCTCCCCATCAGCACGGCCACCGGGCGCAACATTGTCGCCCAGCGGGTGCGTGAGGCTTTGGGCCCCGAAGCCGTGGGCAGCATTACACCCCACTCTTTCCGCCACTATTTCGTCACCACCGTGCTCATCGGAAGCGGCGGCAACCTCAAACTGGCTCAGGCGCTGGCTCGCCACAGTAACATCGCAGTGACACAACGCTACGCCCACCTTTCGGATGACGAATTGGACCGCGGCTATCACCAAATTTTCGAGCGCGAGCCTGCGGAAGACTCGCCCGCGGGCCTGCCTTCCACACCGACCGAGGAGGCGGCTTCATGACGCGCTCCCATAGCATCTTTTGGGAATGCACCCGCCCGACGTGTGGTTTTCGGTACGTAGAAGTTCCCTCAGAGGGCGCAGATGGCCCCAACGCGCTGCAAGGCTCGGTGTGTCCCCGCTGCGGCGCGCCAGCCCGTCAAGCCGCCGTACAACCGCTTCCGGCTCGCGAAAGCTCGGCCGCGCGCGTGCCCCCTCGCCCCTCCCCTACTCTGGCGCTGCTGCTGGATAACTTCCGCTCGGCGTATAACGTGGGCGCCGCGTTTCGGACCGCCGACGCCGCCGGCGTAGCCCACATTTACCTCGCCGGCATTTCCCCTGCCCCACCCCACCCCGCAGTCGCCAAGACCGCATTGGGCGCCGAACAAACCGTGCCTTGGAGCCAACACCCCAATGCCCCTCGCTTGGCCGCCCGCCTCAAACAAGCCGGATGGCAACTGTGGGCTTTGGAAACCCACCCTCAAGCCGTCCGTCTGGAAACGCTTTTGACGCGCCCCCTTCCACCAAAATTGCTTTTGGCCTTCGGCAACGAAGTTGCAGGGCTCGACCCAAGCCTTATAGCCCAAGCCGACGCGGTCGTGGCGCTGCCCATGTGGGGCTTCAAACATTCGCTCAACGTCGCGGCCGCCATTGCGGCTTCCCTTTATGTTTTGCGCCTCAGCAAACCAACGCGCACCGACCCTCGGGCTACGGCAATGGTAAAATAAGGCATCCCTTGACCATGCCCATGAACGGACCATCCTATGCCCGCTTTGATTGCAATCTTGACCGATTTTGGCGTGCAAGACCCCTATGTGGGGATTATGAAAGGGGTCATTTTGCAACGCACCTCGACCACGTTGGTAGATTTGACCCACGAGATTCCGCCGGGCGACATTCGGCGGGGCGCTTTTGTGCTCTGGCAGAGTTTGCCTCACTTCCCCAAGGGCACGGTGTTTTTGGCCATCATTGACCCTGGCGTGGGGTCCCATCGCTTGCCGGTCATCGTGGAGAGCGGAGGCTATCGCTTCATCGCGCCCGACAATGGGCTGTTGACCTATGTGCTCGACCACACCGCGCGCGCGTGGGCCTTGGCCAACCCGGCTTTCCACCTCCCCACGCCCAGTGCGACCTTTCACGGCCGTGACATTTTTGCCCCCGCCGCGGCTTACGCTGCCCGCGGGGTGCCTGGGCGGGCTTTTGGGCCCGTGGTGCCCTCGCTGAAGCGCATTCCCCTCCCAAAACGCCACCTGGAAGCCGAGGACGGCCAGGCTGTGCTCCACGGTGAAGTGTTGCACGCCGACCGTTTTGGCAATCTCATCACCTCTTTGGGCGCCTTTCGCCGCGCCGGGCACGACTGGATGCTCTTCCCTTGGCCTGAGCCCCGTGTGGGCAGCGAGGAACCCCGCTATTTTGCGCCCGCGGCCGTTCGCTTGCCCAATGGCCGCTTGTTGCCGGTGGTGCAAACTTTTGCCGACATTCCGCCTGGCGAAACAGCCGCCCTTGTTGGAAGCAGCGGCATGATCGAACTTGCGGCCAACCAGCAGAGCGCAGCCGAGATGCTGGCCCTGCAGCCTGGCGACCCTGTGACCTTGCTTTCGACGGAAGCCCTTGGCGAATCGCCTGACAAAACAGCCCTGTTCTAAACCCACACCCACATCTGTGCGTCACAAACCCCAAAAGCCTATGGATACTTTCATCATTGAAGGTGGAGTGCCTCTCCAAGGGGAAATGACCCCCTCGGGCAACAAAAATGCCGCCCTGCCGTTGCTGGCCGCGACGTTGCTCACCGATGAGCCCGTGATTTTGTCAAACGTCCCCAACATCCGCGACGTCCAGGCCATGCGCGCCCTGCTGGAAAGCCTGGGGGTGACGTTTACCGAATTGAGCCCCAACCGTTGGCGTGTCCAGGCGCGCGAGGTGCGGCCTGCGGCGCTGGATGCGGGGCTCTGCCGCGCCATTCGGGCTTCCATTTTGTTGGCTGGCCCCATGACCGTGCGCACAGGGAGCCTGCACCTGCCGCCGCCGGGCGGCGACGTGATTGGCCGCCGACGGGTGGATACCCACATCTGGGCGCTGCGCGCCTTGGGCGCCCAGGCCGAATACGACCATCTCGCCCGCCAATTTGTGTTTCAGGCGCCCCAGGGCCTCCACGGCGCCGACATCCTGCTGGACGAGGCCTCTGTGACAGCCACCGAAAACGCCGTCATGGCCGCGGTTTTGGCCAAAGGCGAAACCATCATCCGCAACGCGGCTTCCGAACCCCACGTCCAGGAACTGTGCCGCTTGCTCAACGCAATGGGCGCCCAAATCGAAGGTATTGGGAGCAACACCCTGCACATCCAGGGCGTGGAACGCCTCCACGGCGCCGAATTTACCATTGGGCCTGACTATTTGGAAGTGGTCAGTTTCATCGGCGCAGCCGCTATCACAGGCGGAAGCCTGCGCATCCATCGCGCCGGAGCGCAATATCTCAACATGATTCGGCTGGTGTTCAATCGTCTGGGGGTGGATTGGCAAGTCGAAGGCGATGACATCATCGTGCCCGCGGAGCAGCGTTTGGAAATCCGCCCCGATTTGGGCAACGCCGTGCCCCAAATTACCGTGATGCCGTGGCCTGGCTTCCCTACCGACCTGATGAGCATTGCTATTGTGGTGGCCACTCAGGCGCGCGGCAGCATCCTCTTCCACGATTGGATGTACCCCAGCCGAATGTTTTTCACCGACAAGCTGGTGAGCATGGGCGCCCAAGTCGTCCTTTGCGACCCCCATCGGGTCATCGTCAACGGCCCCTCGCAACTGGTTGGCGAAACGCTGGAAAGCCCCGACATCCGCGCAGGCATGGCGCTGGTGCTGGCCGCGCTGGCCGCTCATGGCACCTCGGAAATCCGCAATATCGGACAAATTGACCGCGGCTACGAGCGAGTGGATGAAAAACTACGGGCCTTGGGGGCGCGCATTGTGCGTCGGCACGAAGGCTGAGCGCCCCATCGCGCAGGCCCTTGACGGACGCTGCCCCAAGGGCTTGCCCGCGGCTCCGCAGCCCAGGCTACAAGTCCAATAACCAAGAAAAACATTAGAAAAATCTTGATTTTTAATGCAGGTGGCAGTAAGATAAAGCCACCTGCATATTTTTTGAAGGAGGCCTCCATGCGCACAGACCTCACCCTTGAAGCCATTCAAGAAGCCGTGAGCAAGGTCGAGCACCCCGAAATCGCTGCCACGTTGATGGAATTAGGCATGTTGCGGGGGTTCGCCTATGATGCCGAGGAAAACGAATTCTCGTTCACCCTGGTGCTGCCGTTCATGGGCATTCCGCAGACCGTCCGCGACTATCTGATTCACGCGGTAGCACGGGCAGCGCATGCGTTGGGCGTGGAAAAATTCCGTATCACCATTGAGCCGATGAACGAAGAGGAACGCGCCCACTTCGTGGCACTGGAACACAGCAAATGGCGAGCAGGCGGCCAGCCTGGCGTGCCTCAGATGTAACTTGGTTGCTGTTGACGTATCGCCTGGTTCCCGATTGGTTAGGCGGCTCTCTCTGCCCACCGTTTGACCCGCTCGCACTCGCGCCAGGAGGAACCCATGCGAACAATCAAGACAGACCAACCGTGGTTCAACCGTCTGCTACCAGAAGGGCTGCTGATTGGAAGCAGCACCCTCATTAGCGGTCCTGGGGGCTCTGGCAAACCACTCATTGGCGATACGCTTGCCGCGGCGTGGCTCCGGCAAGGGGGAAGTGTGATTTTCATGTCGCTTCAATACCCCAGCCCCGATTTCGTTTACGCCAGCATGAAAAATGTAGCAGGGCTGGATTTGAACGATTATCAAGACCGCATCGCCTTCATCGCGCTTGACGCTACCATCGAGGATATGGAAGCGCCCGAAGGGCGGCGCTTCCGGGCCAACGTGGTCAAGCCCGCTGTGTGGGATGCCGCGCTGGCGCGCGCCACTGCGATGGTGCCTCAAGAGGGGCCAGGGGTTTTGGTCTTTGGCTCGGCTATCAACTTGCTGCTGTTTTCCCCCACCTATGGTCGAGCCATTTTGGACAAAATCAAGGCTACCATGACCACCGAGAAGCAAGGGCGCACGTATCTCTTTTCGGCCAGCACCACCGCAAAGCGTGAAGAAATCGCCGAGCTCGAAGCAATTGCAGAAAACCTGCTGATGACCCGCAGCGAAAAAGAGCCTTTCCGTTTGTTTTTGCAGGTTTTGCGCGCTAAGGATGTGCCATTTGTCGGCGAGGAGATTGAGGTGCCCATCCCGCCGGGGGTGTTGCTGGAAGTGAAGGCCGTGGCTGATCACAGCCGCAAGCGAGTCATCCCTCAAGTGTCGCGGCTCTAACGCGGGCACATCCGCCGCCTGCCAGAGTGCCGCCGCTTTTACAAAAGCCTCGCAGATTTCACAAACACCACGGCCCTACACGACCAGGCAACCAACGCCCACTAAACGTCCGTTTTCAAAACATAGTCGTATGTCAAAGTCGCCACTGCCTTCAAAATGGCGCTGGCCGAGCAATATTTCTCCTGCGAAAGCGTAATCGCCTGCTCAACATCCTTCGCCGAAATCGGCTCATCTGCCCAGATTTCGTAATGCACATGCACCTCGGTGTAAATCTGCGGGTAGGCCTCGCGGCGTTTCCCGCGGACCGTGACCCGCACGTCGCGCACGGGCAGGCGCTTTTTGTTTTTGAGAATGTGCACCACGTCCATCCCTGTGCAGCCGGCAACGCTGACCAACAACAACTCCATTGGCTGAATGCCTGGCACGCCATCCAACGCCCCCATCTGCACCACACCGCCGGCCGCGTTCGAGCCAATGAAAGTCAAGTCTTTTCCCGTCCAAGCCGCGCTCACTTCGCGCCATCCAGCTTTGCTCATGCGCTTCCTCCTGCTTGAGAAAAGTTGGCCGTGAGTATACCACGCCCCTCGCACTAACACCAATCTCCTACCCCGCCTCCCCGTGCCGAACGTGCTATAATCCTTGAATGACAACTCCATGTGCATGACGAGGTCTTATGCTTAAGAAATTAGTCAAAACCTTTGCGGGCGATCCCCAACGCAAAGTCATCAAAACCTACCTCCCCCTTGTGGAGCGCATCAACGCGCTGGAACCCACCTACGAAAAATACAGCGACGAAGCCCTGCGCGCCCAAACCTTGGCCTTCCGCCGCCGCCTGGCCGCGGGCGAAACCTTAGACGACATCCTCCCCGAAGCCTTCGCAGTGGTGCGAGAAGCCAGCAAACGCACCATTGGCCTGCGGCACTACGATGTCCAGCTCATCGGCGGCGTGGTGCTGCACCAAGGCAAAGTCGCCGAGATGAAAACTGGCGAAGGTAAAACCCTGGTCGCCACCCTGCCCATCTACCTCAACGCCCTCGCCCTCAACCCCGCGTGGGAAGAGGCCGCCCGCGAACGCTGGGGCGACGACCCCGAGCAGTGGGAATTCGTCCCCCTGGATGATATTCCCGTAGGTCGCGGGGTCCATCTGGTCACCGTCAACGACTACCTGGCCCGCCGTGACGCCCGCTGGATGGCCCCCATCTACGACCTGCTCGGCCTTTCCATTGGCGTGCTGCAAATGGCCTCCCGCACCGAGCACGGCAAAAAAGCCTTCCTGGTTGACTTAAACAAAACCTCACCCCAAGAAGACCAACACCAACTGCGCATGGTGCCCCGCCGCGAAGCCTACAACGCCGACATCACCTACGGCACCAACAACGAATTTGGCTTCGACTACCTGCGCGACAACATGGCCATGCGCCTGGAAGACCGCGTTCAGCGGGGGCACGCCTACGCGATCATTGACGAGGTGGACAACGTCCTCATTGACGAAGCCCGCACCCCGCTCATCATCTCCGGCCCTGCCAGCGAAGCCACCGAATGGTACAAGCGCATGGCGCAAATCGTGCGCCAGCTTCGCCCCGACGAAGATGTGGAAATCAGCGAGCGCGACCGCACCGTCACCCTCACCGAAACCGGCGAGGCCAAAGTCGAAGCACTGCTGGGCGAACCCCTGCGCGACCCCGAACGCCCCGAAGACCTCACCCCGCACCAGGAAGAGCTATGGGGCTACTTAGAGCAAGCCCTCCGAGCGCAATTCCTCTTCAAGAAAAACAAAGACTACCTGGTGCAAGCCGGCAAAGTCATCATCATTGACGAGCACACCGGCCGCCTGATGCCCGGCCGCCGTTGGTCCGACGGCCTCCACCAAGCCGTTGAAGCCAAAGAAGGCGTCCGCATCCAACCGGAAAACATCACCTACGCCACCATCACCATCCAAAACTACTTCCGCATGTATGACAAACTGGCCGGTATGACGGGCACCGCGGCCACCGAATCGGAAGAATTCGACGAAATCTACCACCTGGAAGTCGTCGTCATCCCCACCAACCTGGAATACAACGCCACCGGACCTAACGCGCCCCTCGTGGCCTTAGAAGCCAACGACGAAGAAGGCTACCGCTACACCTACTACGCGCGCCGCGACGACCCCGAGCGCAAACCCCTCTACTACAAACGCAAAGACTACCACGATGTCATCTATCGCACCGAAGAAGCCAAATTCCGTGCGGTGGTGCGCGAAATCCTGCGCTTCCACACCCAAGGGCGGCCGCTGCTGGTGGGCACTACCTCGGTGGAACTCTCGGAGCGGCTCTCTCGACGGCTCAACGCCCAAATGGTCCGGCGGCTGGTGCAAGTCCTCCTGCTCCGTGCGGCCTTCCTGGAAGCCCGCGACGAAGCCGAAGGCATCATGCACGAAGAACTCAAAACCCTCTATCGCCCTTTAGAGCAAATCAAAGACGGCGACCTGCGCGCCTTCATCCGCCAACACCATCTGAATATCCCCCTCAACCCCGAAAAGCCCGAAAACCTGGAACGGCTCAAAACCCTGCTCTACCCCACCCCCACCGAGCAAAGCCGCTGGGAAACCAGCCGCGAGCGGCTGCTTGAAGTCATGCGGGCTGGCGTGCCGCACCAAGTGCTCAACGCGCGCAAACACGCGGAAGAGAGCCAAATCATCGCTGGCGCGGGCGCATACGGCGCGGTCACCATCGCCACCAACATGGCCGGCCGCGGTGTGGACATCAAACTCGGCGGCGAATTGGCCGAAGAAATCCGCGCCGCGGTGGTGCGGGTGCTTAAGCGCGCAGGCTTCCCCGACCCTTACGACATGTCGCTCGACGCCCAATACCAAGCCCTCCAAAGCCTCGACCCCGAACAATACGGCATCTACGACGCGGAAATCCGCTACTTCCTGGAATACGTCGAGCAAATGCACCAAGTGCGGGAACTCGGCGGGCTGCACGTCATCGGCTCTGAGCGCCACGAATCGCGACGCATTGACAACCAGCTGCGCGGCCGCGCCGCCCGCCAGGGCGACCCGGGCTCTTCCCGCTTCTTCCTCTCGCTGGAAGACGAACTCGTGCGACGCTTCGGCGGCGAACAGCTGGACGCCGTGATGCGCCGCTTCCGCATGGACGACATGGTGCCCCTCGAGCACCCACTGGTCAACAAAGTCATCGAACAAGCCCAAACCCGCGTCGAAGGCTACAACTTCGACCAACGCAAACACACCCTGGAATACGACGACGTCCTCAACAAACAACGCGCCCAAATCTACGCGCAGCGCGACCGCATCTTCGTCAAAGACGACCTGCGAGAAGACGTTACCGAGTTGCTGCGGCAAGAAATTGAGCGCCGCGTGCCCGAAGCCCTGCAAGCCGAAAGCGGCCCGTGGCGCTTGTTGGCCTATTTGGAAGACGTCCAGCCCACCTTGCGCCTGGCGCGAGGCTATTACCCCTCCTTCACCCTGCAATTGGTGCTCGACACCTTCCCCGACGAAGCCTTCACCGACCCCCAAACCGCGGAGCAAACCCTGCTGCAAGCCGCACGCGAGGCCACCGAAGCCGAGCACGAACACATCCGCGATTACCTGCGCCGCCGCCTGGAAGGCCTCCTGGAAGCCTACGAGCGAGCGCTGGATGAACGCCAAACTGCCCTCGAAGAGCTCATCGAAAACTTCGACGGCTTCATCGAGGCCACCTCTGCCCAGCCGCAAGCCCTGCGCGCCGAAATCGAAACCGTGTTGCGCATTCCCATCAAAGCCACCCATGCGGAAATCCGCCGCTGGATGGACGACCCCGACCTGGCCTACGAAACCCTCTTAGACCTCATCGAAGACACGCTGGGCACCGTCACCCTTCGCCGCATGCTGGGCACCGTGCAGCGCGCCGTCGGCGAAATAGACCTCAGCCTGGACGCCCTGATGCAAATGGAAGACTGGGACAGCATCATGCAAGCCATCTTCGCGGCCGTCGAAAACGTGCTCCAACAGCGCATCGTGCGTCTCTTCGGCGATGGACAAACCGAGGGGCAAGTCGGGCGGGATGTCAAGCAATACCTCAATCGTCTGGAAAGCCGCTTCCGCGCGGCCGACCCAGAGCACGACGAAGCAGGCCTGACCGAAGACGACATGATTGCCCTCCTGGTCGCCATTCAGCAAGGCACCCGCACGGTCTTTGACCGCAAAACCCACCGCCGCCAACAACAAGCCATCACCCGCTTCCAATACACCTTCAGCGCAGCCCGGCTCATCGAAAACCGCCCCACCGACGCGCTCACCGAGCAAGTGCTCGAACACCTCCAAGGCGCCCAAGAAGCCATCCAGTGGGACCTGGGCGAAAGCGAGTTTCAGCGCCTGCGCGCGGTGCCGCCTTCCCAATTGGGCGCGCGCGCCCAGCGTGGCTTGCGTAACGCTTTAGGCGCGGAGGTGTATCAACAATATGAAAACACCCCCTTGGGGGAATTCCCCGAGGATTACCACGAAACCATCCAATTTGAATTAGGCCGCCAGCGCCTCACCGAACGCTACCGCCAATTGCTGCTCCATGTCATCTCTGGAGCCTGGGTCGAATATCTCACCAAAATCGAAGCCCTACGCATTGCCATCGGGTTAGAGGCCTACGCGCAACGCGACCCGCTGGTACAATATAAAGGCAAAGCCCACGAGCTCTATCAAGAACTGCTGCGCGACATCCGCGCCGGCGTCATCACCCGCATGTTCGTCTTTCAGGGCGGTGCCCAAGTGGAGGTCAGCAGCCTGCCGAAAGCGTCCGACGCCAGTGCAGCCCCGGCGCCTTCCACCGACGAAACCACCAACACCCAAGGGAAAAGCAAAAAGAAGAAGAAAAAGCGCCGTCACCGCAAAAAACGATAATTGAATAAAGGGGTTAAATTTTCTGTGAATGCTTTTCATCGCCTGCCAAAGGCTGAACTGCACCGCCACCTGGAGGGCTCCCTGCGCCTGGAAACCCTTTTTGAAATCGCGCGCGAGGAACAAATTTCACTGCCCGCCTCAACAGTAGAGGCCTTCCGGCAACTGGTGCAAATCCACAGCCACGAGCCTTTCACAGCCGCGAACTTCCTTTCGAAATTCAAAGTTTTGCGGCAGTTTTATCGCTCGCCCGAAATCATCCGCCGCCTAACGGCCGAAGTGGTGGAAGACGCCGCGCGTGACGGCGTGCGCTACCTGGAATTGCGCTTCACCCCTGTCGCGCTGGCGCGCATCCGCGACTTCCCGCTGCGCGAAGTCATCGAATGGGTGGTCGAAAGCGCCAACCAGGCCGCCGCGCAGGAAGGGATCACCCTGCGGCTGATTGTGAGCGTCAACCGCCACGAATCGCCCGATTTGGCCGCAAAAGTTGCCCGCCTGGCCGCAGACTTTCAAGACCGAGGCGTCACCGGCATGGACCTGGCCGGCGATGAGGAAAACTACCCCGCAGCCCCTTTCGTCCCCATCATGCGGGAAGCCAAACAAGCCGGCTTGCACCTGACCATCCACGCGGGCGAGTGGAGCGGCGCGGCCAGCGTGGTCGAAGCTATCCAAGACCTGCAAGCCGAACGCATTGGGCACGGCATCCGCGTCATGGAAGACCCGCGGGCGGTGGCCCTGGCACGCGAACGCGGGGTCGTGTTTGAAGTCTGCCTGACCAGCAACTACCAAAGCGGTGTGGTGCCCTCACTGGCCGCCCACCCCTTCCCGCAGATGCGCGCGGCCGGGCTGCGGCTCACCCTCAACACCGACGACCCCGGGGTCTCTAACATCACCCTGAGCCACGAATTCCAAGTGGCTCAGCAGACGTTAAAGATGGACCAAGCCGCGCTGTGGCAATGCACCCGCACCGCGCTGGAAGCCGCCTTCCTGCCCGATGACGAGCGTCAAACCCTACTGGCCACGTTCCAGCAGGCCTGGGAGCGCTGAAAATGCCCCTGCACACCCTCTGCGACGTTTAGCCGTTTAGCCGAGGTCTTTCCCCTGGGTTTGTTGCAGTTTCTGCAATCTCCCAGGGTTTTCTTTTGGTGGGAAACCGTCTTTTCCTGCAACATTGCTCGCGAGAGGAGGCTCTTATGCCCTGGCAAAACAAAGTAATGCGCACCGTGCGCGTGCGAAATGAACTCGTTCCGGGCACGCTGGCCCGCCTGCTCACCGCAGTCGCCGAGCGCAACGGCAGCATTGGCGAAATCCGCCTCATTCGGGAAGGCACCAAAGCCATCGTACGCGACATTACCGTGTATGCCGACACAGAAGCCCAAATGGATGACATCATCGCGGCCATTCGGGCCAACCCGGGCAGTCGGGTGCTGGAAGTGCGCGACGAGGTTTTGGAAGTACACCGCGGGGGCAAAATTGCCATCCGCAGCCGCTACAAAATCGAGTCTCTGGCCACATTGCGGCGGGTTTACACGCCCGGCGTGGCGCAAGTGAGCATGAGGATTGCCCGCGAACCCAAATTGGCCTGGCAGTTCACCTCCATCAGCCACCTGGTGGCCGTCGTAACCGATGGCACTGCCGTCTTGGGCTTGGGCGACATTGGCCCCGTGGCCGGCATGCCGGTGATGGAAGGGAAAGCCATGCTCATGGAAAGCCTGGTTGGGCTCTCGGGCGTGCCCATCCTGCTCAACACCAAAGACGTCGACGCAATCGTCGAGGCCGTGGCTGCCATCGCACCGACGTTTTCCGCCATCCAACTGGAAGACATCTCCGCGCCCCGCTGCTTTGAAATCGAACAACGCCTGCAAGAGCGCCTCAACATTCCAGTCATGCACGACGACCAACACGGCACCGCGGTGGTCGTCACCGCAGCCCTGACCAATGCGTGCCGCTACGCGGGGGTTGATTTGCACAAAGCCACCATTGGTCAAATCGGCTTGGGCGCTGCGGGGATGGCCATCAGCCGCATGTTGATGCACATCAGCGGCCATCCTGTTTTGGGAGCCGACCTCAGCGAAGACGCCCTGCGCCGGCTGGAATCCTACGGCGGCCAACGCGCGAGCCTGGACGAAATCATGGCCAAAGCCGACATCGTCATCGCCACCACCGGCGCGCCGGGGCTCATCAAACCAGAAATGGTGCGGCCGGGGCAAATCATCTTCGCTCTTTCCAACCCCCGGCCGGAAATCGAGCCCGACGTCGCGCTGGAAGCCGGCGCCTCGTTTGCCGCCGATGGCAAATCGGTCAACAACGTCTTGGGCTTTCCGGGAATTTTGCGAGGCGCGGTGGATACCCACGCGACCCGCATCACCCCAGAGATGTACCTGGCGGCCGTGCATGCCTTGGTCGCGCACACCCCTGAGGGCGAGTTGCTCCCCAGCCCGCTGACCACCGAAGTGCATCGGGCCGTAGCCCGAGCCGTGGCCGAAAAAGCCCTGGAGCAAGGGGTCGCCCAGGCCGATTACGTGCCCTACGTGACCGACGACGACGAGGAAGAGGAGCCCCAGCCCTAAACCCACCCCGGGGGAAGGGCTCGCGCGGATGGTGGCCCTTCCCCCGCCCTGGCGGCCCTGGGGGGAACTTTTTGGGCCTGCCCGCCGTCTTGAAATTTGAAAGTTGTGTTTGGCCACCCCGCAGCAGATGGCCGCGCCCCGCGGTGGCTGCCAGCGCGCGAGCACGACGCGCAAAAAAAATTTTCCAAAGAGCGTTACAATGTTTAAGCAGCACCCATTCCGTTCATTGCCCGTTGCTCTTTTTGCTTTCAAGGAGGTTTGTATGCTTACAGCAAGGCAGCAGTTCCTTGTAGCACTGGCTGCACTGGCTCTGGCGGGCCTGTTGGCCGCGTGCGGCGGCACACCCCCAGCGCCAGCCCCCACCCCCACCGCGCCCCCCGCGCCCACAGCCACCGCGGCCCCATCTGCTCCGCCACAGGCCACGGCTACCCCCGCTGGCTGCTGGATTACCGCCACCACAGATACGCAGGTGTACCAACGCCCCAGTACCCAGGCCGCGGTGTTTGGTGTTTTGCCCTCGGGCGAAAAAGTGGAAGCCCTCTACCGCACCAATGACCAATGGTATGGCTTCGACCCTGGCATTGCACAAGCCGGCAACGTGGGCATCTTCCGCATGCGCTGGATACAAGCCGGCCAAGGCGTTCAGCTCAGCGGCAATTGCAACCAGCTCCCCGTCGCGCCCCCCTTGCCGGCCAACGTCTGCTTTGTGGTGCCCATGACCAACAGCCTTCCGGTCTATGCTTCGCCCACCACGTCAGCCCAACAACTGGGCGCCCTCGGCCCCGAAGATTACGCAGCTGCCATCGGGCGAGGGCCTGGCGCGTGGGTCAAAGTCAACCTTGACAGCGGCAAAAACGCTTTGAGCGGCCAGGGTTGGGTGAGTCTGGACCAAGCCGGGCTCACCGGCCCATGTGACAACTTGCCCCAAGTGCAGCAAAATTCCCAAAACGGCAACGCGCCGTCAGGCGGCAGCCAAAACAACCCCCAAGGCCAGGAAACGCGCATCAAATTTGCCAAAGGAGCCATTTCTTGGCAAGGCGCTGTCAACAGCGCTTCGGCGGCCTACGTGTTTTATGCGGCCAAGGGGCAAAGCGTAGAAATTTTACTCACCCAGGGCAATCAACCAGCCAACGCCGTGTTGACCCTCAAAGGCGCCGATGGTAAAGTGCTGCAAGACGCTAACGTCCACCGCCCCGATTGGCGGGGTGTGCTGCCTAAAACCCAAGATTATCATCTGCAAATCAGCGCCCCCAACGGCACTTCCGGGCTGACTTTGACCGTGACCATCTACCCCCTGCCCCAGGAACCCAAACAAGTGCAGGATACCGGCGTGGGATATCGCCTGGTGTATGACGGAAAATATTTCCATCCTGAAAAACCAGGCTACTTTGCCAATGAGATCTTTGGGCTCAACTTAGCGTACAAAGAATTCTTCATGAACACCAATTTGGAAGAAGCCTACTACGTCATGTCGCTGGAGCCCATCAACGACCCCAAGGTGTGTCTCAACACTCCGCCCGAAGATATCGCCGCTGACGCCATTGACACGTGGCGGGTCAACGGCGTTGATTACCGCCATTACCATTCTGCAGAGGGCGCAGCGGGGAATTTCTATACCTCAGAGGTTTTCCGCACTTACGTCCACCTGCGCTGCGTGACGGTTTATCTCTTTACCCACACCACCGACGTGACCGTCAACGACAACGTGACCCCTTATGACGAAAAAGGCGTGATGGACGAATTGAAGCGAGTTTTTTACACCTTGGTTTGGCCGTGACGGCTTTGCGTCGTCCGTGCGCTTGAGAGGCCAAGCAACAGGTCCGCGTCGGTTTTTCGGCGCGGACCTG
>CAYLRJ010000072.1:0-2104 GCA_964386185.1 uncultured Anaerolineaceae bacterium | reverse complement strand
CGTGTATCGAGATGTTGACGCCGGGATAGAGTTGGGGGTATGGGAAGCGATAGGCGTATTGCAGCAGGCGCTGGAGCAACGTGCGCCGGCCTGGGCGCAGTACCGGTGGCAGGATTCCAAAGGCAAGGAGCACTCTTTGGCCGAGTATATCTGGAGTGCCAGTGGAGCCCAAATGATCGGCGTCAATCCGCGGGTGCTGCTGGTCACGGCAGGGATGGCGCTGGAGTGGCAAGTGCCCGAAGGGAAAGACCTGCGGCGGGCCGTCAGCGAGGTGGGGGTGACCCTCACCCAACACTATCGTGCCTTTCGCTTTGATGAAGCCCTCCGGGCTCGCTACCCCCAGGTGGCCAACCCGGCCAGTTACGCACTGTACGCTTTCTTCGGCTATGACCTGGAAAAACTCAACGCCTGGGCGCAGGAATACGACCGTTTGTTTGGGGGATTGCAGCCGCGCGTGGCTCCGGTCATGTGTCATCCCGTAACCGAAAGCAAGTGATTGGTCGCGAATCTCTCATCCTGGCTGCCACGCTGACGCCCAACGCAACGCCCCGGCCGTTCATGGCGCGGCCTTTTGCACAGCCTCCCACCCCGACGCCCACGCCGACTTCGGGGCCGTGTGTGTTGACGTGGCTCAAATCACAAGACAATAACACCCCTGACTTGGGTCTGTTCTACCGGCTGCGGGATTTTCTCACCCAATCTCCGCAAGGGCAGCGGTACATCGAACTATACAACGCCCACAGTCCAGAAGTGCTGAAACTTCTGTCCGAGGACCCGGCTTTGCGCGCAGAAGCGGTGAAGGTATTGAACCTGTGGGCGCCCCACTTGAAGGCCTTTCTGGAAGCAAAAGGAGGAGAGGTTGTCATCACCCCTGAACAGGTAAGGGTGCTGCAAACCTTCATTGAACATCTGGCAAAGGCAGCGGATGGCGAATTGCAAAGCGTCATCCTGAAGGAAAGCGCCCGCGTGCCGTGGGATGCGCTGTCCGGTGCGACCATGAACCAGGCCTGGAGCGCGGTGAGCGGGCAAGGCCCTGGGCCTGCGCCTGCTAAAGCCGAAGCCACCCCCACGCCGGGCAGATAACGGTGCGGCGCAAGGGGGCGGTGTGGAATATCCGCGCCGCCCTCAAGCCGGCGGCCCAACTCCACATGCAGCGGACGGGGGCTGGTCGCCCCCAAAATCAGCCCACGAGCCAGCCAAGGTTAGAGTGGGCAAAGGGGAAACCGCCAAACCTGCCCCCGCCGCTGACGCCCTCGTTAGGCGCAGGGCAGGGAAAGATGGTGCTGCGCGTGTGTGCTCGTCTGCCCGATGCCGGCGACTGGCATCCCCGTGGCACCCTGCGCCTGGAGGACGGCTCGGTGTGGGCCATCACCGCCACCGGGGTTCCCGACTTCCGCCAGGCCGGGGCCCTGGGGCAGGAGCAGCGGTGCTACATCGTGCTGTTGGAAAAGACCGGTGCCGGGCCAGCCTCCGCGGCCAAGGCCCAACCCCCGGTGCTGGAAGTGCAATGGCAGCGCAGCCTGCCCGAGTGCTTCTCGCCGCGAGATGTGGAACAGCACCTGGCGCCCTATTTCCGGGCCCACGGTCAGACCCCTGCGGAGGTGGGCTTGGTGGAAGTGAACGGGGCCTGGTGCTTCCCCCAGGGCCAGGCCGTGGATGCAGCCTTTTGGGACTTTTTGCAGACAACATGGCAACAGGGGCCTACCCAGCGGTTGGTCTTCTCGGCCGCGCCGTAGGGCTGATGTCCCCCTGGTGCGGTGGAGAAACGACGGGAGGAGGTGTCTTATGCCTGCTTTACCAGGAGGTTGGAAAATGAAGGCGAGAAACTTGCTGTTGATTTTGATGGTCGTAGCGGTATAAGCAATATCAATGCCCGCTCCGGCTCTTGCAGGGAAACCTGGGGACAACTATGTCCATCTTGCAGTCGACTTGGCCCGTTTCCATGCTCTTGGGATCTTGCAAGGTGATTATGAGCGTGGCATTACTTTTAACACTGCCTTGGCCAAGCAATACGGTTTCCCAGAGTCTGCCATTCGGTTGGGCGAGCAAGTTGCTATAGTTGCAAATGAGCTGATCGCTTGGGCCAAACGAGCTCAGCTCCAAG
>CAYLRJ010000071.1:0-11033 GCA_964386185.1 uncultured Anaerolineaceae bacterium | reverse complement strand
ACATCGCCTATTACCTGGCCATGCGCTACGATACCGACCCCACGCCGGTCACTGCCATTGAGGGGTTCAAAGCCGCGCTCAAAAAGGCCTAACCCAAGCGCACCGGCGTTGGTCGCGCGGCCAGAGGAAACGCCCAACCTGGCACCGGCCTCAAACCGCACCCAGCCAGGGGAAAGAGCACCGCGGCAGCGGCTGCACGCGCGGGGGAGGGCAACCCATGCAACCCCGCCCCACGCGGCCTCGCGCTTGCGCCCGGCCTAACGCACCGCTGCTTCCTCACAACCCTGCCCCACGCGGCCTCGCACTTGCGCCATCTTTGCCTGAAGAAAGCAGCATTCTTGTTTTGATTATCTTTGCCTGTGTCTTTGCCTTTGCCCCTTACCTTTGACGCCAATTGGCTATACGAAACACCGCCGCCCCTAAGGTTACGCTTCCCTCCCTCGCCCAATCGTCCCACACAGCAACATTTGACTTTCCGCAGCCTTTCATCTATACTCAAAACAGTCTTTCCGCTTTCATTGCCCCGTCGAGGAGGTTGTCATGCCCGACGAAAAATTGGTGGATCCCACCAACCAAAATACCGATACAACCACCCCACCATCGGATTCACCCCCCCAGGACCTCAGCGCCGACGACGTGCGCGCGATGTTCAAAGAGCCCCAGGAACCCATCGAAGACCACGGCATGAGCGCCGTCGAGCCTGTGCTTTCAGACGACGAATTAGACCCCGCGCCGCCCGAGGCCGATAGCGGCATGCACGCAACCGGCCCAATTTTGCCCGAAGAAGCCCTCACCGCCGAACCGCCCCTTCCGCCCAGTACGTCCACCCAGGGCGCACCGCTGTTCACGGCCGCGGCTTACCAACCGCCCGGCCCCGAAGCCCCCGATACCGACGTCGCCCCACCCCCCATTACCGAATTGCCCTCAAACCCCGAATTGGTGGACGAGCTGGTCACCCACCAGTCCCTCCAAGCCCTCTGGAAACGCGCCGAACACCTCCAACAACGGGTCAACCACGAAATCAACAACATTGACAAAGCGCGCGAACTCCTCAACCAAATCCAGGCGGCGCGCAACTACATGTTGGCCGGGCGAGACCACTACGAAGAAGCCGAGCGCGCCCTCAACGAGGTGGAATACACCCTGGCGTTCATGCAACGCGTTCGCAAGTGGTCCTACTCTGTGGGGTGGAAGCTGCTGGCTTACGAAGTATTTTGGGCGCTCATTTTGGGCGTGGCCATGTTTGTCGTGCCCATGCTGCTGCGCCGCTACGCGCCTTTGTTTGGCTACACCCTTCAGCCCACCGACGAACTCAACAGCGTGCAATGGCTCATTGACGGCTTCAAGAGCATGTTTTGGGGCGGCCTGGGCGGCATCACCGGCGCCCTCTACGCCCTCTGGCGCCACATCGCCCAAGAGCAAGATTTTGACACCCAATACACCATGTGGTACATCACCAACCCCATCATGGGGATTGCGTTGGGCGCGTTCGTCTATATCGTGATGCAAGCCGGCCTCATCGCCATGACAGCCGGCGCGCTGAACGCGATGAACTCAGCCGCACCAGTCTTCGTCTTGGCATGGCTCTCGGGCTTCCAGCAAAACGTGGCCTACGACATCGTGCGGCGCTTGCTCAAAGTCTTCCGCATTGACGATACCCACAGCGGCAACAAAGCCAAAGCCTCTTAGCGCCCTACCTCGCCTGCCCCCAGCCCCCGCAAGGGGGCTTTTTTCTTGCCAAAAACCATGCCCAGAATCACTTCCCAACGCCCGCCCTCCCTGTTATGATAAAAACGCCATTACCGCTGAAATGCAGCGCCAAACCTGGTTTGCACTTACCTTTGCTCACGAGAGGGAGAAGCCATGTCTCAAATCATCACCCGCGAAGTTGCCCCAAACCTCTATCTCCTGCGGGTTGCCGATACCCGCACCCAATATTTCGAAGCCCTTTGGGAAATTCCCGAAGGGATTACCTACAACGCCTACCTCCTCAAAACCGATGAAGGCGCCATCCTTTTCGACGGCTGGAAGCAAACCTACGAGGAAGCATTCGTCGCCGCGTTGACCGAGCTGGTTGCCCCCGCGGAAATCAAACACCTGGTCATCCACCACATGGAACCCGACCACAGCGGGACATTGCCCAAAGTGCTGGAACTCACCCAGGGGCAAGTCACAGTTTGGGGGCATCCCTTCACCCAACGGCTCATGGAGAGCCTCTACGGCGTAACGCCATCCTTCCAAGCGGTCAAAAACGGCGACCGCCTGACCTTTGGCGGCCAGGAATTGGTGTTCTACCACGCGCCGTGGCTCCACTGGCCGGAAACCATCGTCACGCATTTGCCTGCCGAAAACATCCTCCTCACCGGCGACATTTTCGGCGGGTATGGCATTCCCGAAGGCATCTTCGACGACGAAGCGGATGTCGAAGCCTATTTGCCCCTTTCCCGCAAATACACGGTCACCGTCATTGGCTACTACAAAGACAAAATCGGGAAAAACATCACCAAACTACAAGCCCAAGGCCTGGAACCGGCCATGATTTTGCCAGCCCACGGCTTGCTCTGGCGTCAATCGCCCGAGCGAATCGTGCAGGCCTACTTGGATTGGGGCGCCGGCAAACCCACCCCCGGCAAAATTGCGGTGATTTACTCCTCCATGTATCGCTATGTGGAAGCCGCGCTGGAAGAAGCCCTGGCCGCGCTGGAAGAGCTTGGCTATCAGCCCGTCGTGCATCGGCTGGTGGACGACCAGCGCGCGGCCCTGGCCGACATTTTGAGCGATGTCGCCGACGCCGAGGCCATCGTGCTGGGCACCGAGACCTACGAATCTGACGTCTTCCCCTACACCGAGTTTTTGCTACACGAAATCGGCAAAAAAGCCGCGTTTGAAAAGCCGCTGGTGGTCATCGCCATCTTTGGCTGGGCCGCGGCTGCCGGCAAAAAACTACGCCAACAAATCGAAACCATGCCCCACCCCTTGGTCGCCCTGGTCGAAGCCAAAGGCCGCCTCACCCCCGAGGGCAAAACCCAAATTCGGGAAGCCATCCAAGCCTTGGATCAAGCCATCCGCGGCAACCCCCAACCCGCGGCCTAAACCAGCCGCGCTCCAGCCCGCGGTCGCGCGGCCTTCCCAAACAAAAAGCATCCCCACGGGCCTTCTGCCAAGCGTGGGGATGCTGCGTTATTCGGCCAAAGGCGGCTCAGCATAGAGATGCCCATAGGCCGCCAAATTTTCCAACGTCGCGGCAAAATCTGGGGGGTGAGGGGCTGTGAATCCCAAAGGTTCGTCGGTGGCCGGGTGCCGAAATTCCAACCGCCGCGCGTGCAGCGCAAGGCGCTTGATGGGCAAAGGGTGATCGGTGGTGCGCACGCCATAGAGGGGGTCGTTGACCACCGGATGCCCCACAGCAAACAAATGCACCCTCACTTGATGCCGCCGCCCTGTGTGAGGGCGGGCTTCCAGCAGGCTAAAAACGCCCGAAAAACGCTGCAAAACCCGCAAATCGGTGCGCGCCTCCTTCCCTTTGGCGTCCACCACCGTGCGCTTGCGTCGCCCCCGATTGGCGCGCAACCGCAACGTCACGGTTCGGCGTTGCCACGCGGGCTCGCCAAACACAATCGCATGGTAAGTTTTCCGCACCGTGCGGGCTTCAAACTGCCGATTGAGCGCACGATGCGCTTCGGGATGACGG
Source organism: uncultured Anaerolineaceae bacterium (assembly GCA_964386185.1). Lineage (GTDB taxonomy): Bacteria > Chloroflexota > Anaerolineae > Anaerolineales > DRMV01 > DRMV01. The sequence continues at coordinate 7,342 of CAYLRJ010000071.1, read as the reverse complement.
GCCAACAGCAGCACCCCGCTGGTGTCCTTATCCAAACGATGCACCAACCACAGCGCCCCCCACCGCGGCGCAAGCAGCAGCCGCAAGTGGGGCAAGGTCGGGTCCCAACCGTCGGGGGTGGTGTGCAGGCCCGCGGGCTTGGAAACGACCAAAATGTGCTCGTCTGCATACAACACCGGGATTTCCATCGTCAACCTCGTCAACCTCCTCTGTCCACCTCACATCGGTTCAAAGCAAGCCAGGAACCCGCCTCCTGCGGCCGTGGGCGGCGTTCCACAGCCCAGGCCCAGGCCCGGCTCAGGGCGCCCAAACGCGAGTTCCCGGCGAAGCCCCCCGCAGCGCGGCCGCCACGGTTTCGGGCGCTCGGCCATCGAAAATCAACACCTCGGTTCCCGGCCATTGCGAGGCCAAGTCCAACATAGCCTGCACTTTTGCTGCCATGCCACCGGTCACATCAGCCGCAGCGGAACCCTGCAACGCTGGCAACACAGCGGCAAAATTGTGTGGGGTAATTTCGGGCACAATTCGCGTGCAAGCGGGGTAATCTGCCCACACCCCCGGCTCCACACCGGCAATCAAAATCCGCCGCGGGTGCAGATGGGGCGCCAAAAAAGCGAAAATCGCCTCGGTGGAAGCAATCACCCCCCCACGCGCGGCATCGAAAACCACGTCGCCATACACTACTGGCACCAAATTGGCCTTCAAAGCCGCTCGCAACGGCTCCCACAGCCAACGCTGTACACGGCCCTCCGAAGCCCAGGCCGCGGCCGAAGGGGGAAAAGCCACGGCCGGCACGCCTGCGGCCAACAGGGCCTCCATCACCAGCTGGTTCAAACGCCGGGCCGCATGCCCGACGTGGGCGAAATCCACCCAGCCCGTTGCATCGGCGACATGGTCATCCCAGCCACGCTGTTGCGCTTCCCAATGCCCAAAAGAGCCCGAACCATGCCCAAGCAGCAAGGCCTCGTCGGGGCGCTCGCGGCGGAACGCGGCAATCACCTCGGCAAGCGCCGCGAGGCGTTCCGGCAGAGGCGTGTAGGGTCGGTGTTTGTCGGTAATCAGCGAGCCGCCGAGCTTGAGAAACTGCATTGTCCAACCATCCCACAAAACCAAGATATCCGTGCAACACATAACCATCGCCACCCCCACCCGCGTTGCTTTCATTATACCAACAAGCAACAAGCCCCTAAAATTTTGACCAAGGGCAAAATGGCAAACAAAGTCAAAAAAAGCAGCGGGCAGTTGGCAAATCGGCCCACAATTTGGCGTTGACAATGGTACAATGAGGCCTCAACCGCCCATACCGTAACGCGCCTCCCCTTCGCGTGTTGTAAGCATGGTCGGTTGTTCCATTTCTTGCTCATTGAGAACGCCTATGCAACGCTCAAATTCAACAATTCGCTCCATCTGTGTGTATTGTGGTTCATCAGACGATGTGCCCAGCCGCTATTTTCAGGCTGCGCAAGCCGTGGGCGCCGCCATCGCCCGCCGGGGATACCGCCTGATTTATGGCGGCGGTTCCACCGGCTTGATGGGAGCAGTGGCCGACGCCGCGCTGGCCCAGGGCGGCGAGGTGATTGGGGTGATTCCCGAACATTTTTACACCCCCAAACTGGCCCACCAGCACCTCACCCGCATGGAAATCGTCGCCGACATGCACGCCCGCAAAGCGCGCATGGCCGAACTGGCCGATGCCTTCATCGCGCTGCCGGGCGGCTACGGAACCCTGGAAGAATTCTTCGAGATGCTCACCTGGGCTCAAATCGGCCTCCACACCAAGCCCATTGGCCTGCTCAACCACCACGATTATTACGCGCCGCTCTTGGCATTCATCCGCCATGCCCGGCAGGAAGGCTTCATCTTCCCCGAACACGAAGCCCTCTTCCGCGCGGAAGACACCCCCGAGGCCCTGTTGGACGCGCTGGAATCCTACCGTCATCCTGGGGGCGTCGAACGTTGGATGCGGGAAGAAAGCGCCTAAAAACGCTTTCGCATACGAACTTCCCCCCAAACGTAACTTTTGCCTGTTTTTTGCGTCATAATATTGAGCAATACCGAGGTTTCTATGGCAAAAAAAATCATCGCGTCGGTCAAAGGCACCCGAGATTTCTACCCTGAAAACATGGCCGTGCGGACGTGGCTCTACGGCCACATGCGCGCGGCCTCAGAAATGTTCGGCTACCAAGAATACGACGGGCCCTTTTTGGAGCCCATCGCCCTCTACGCGGCCAAATCGGGAGAAGAGTTGGTCAAGGAACAGGCCTTTGTCTTCCCCGACCGCGGCGGCGACCTCATCACCCTGCGCCCCGAGCTCACCCCCACCTTGGCGCGTATGGTGGCGCAGCGTCAGGGGCAATTGGTCTTCCCCCTGCGGTGGTGGTCGTTTGGCCCGTTTTGGCGCTACGAACGCCCCCAAAAAGGCCGCGCCAGGGAATTCTTCCAATGGAACATTGACATGATTGGCGTCAACAGCCCAGAAGCGGATGCCGAGCTGGCCGCCATTGGCGCGGAATTCTTTCGGCGGGTGGGGCTTTCTCCCCAAGAAGTGCAAATCTTGGTCAACAACCGCCGCCTGATGGACGCCCAATTGGACGCGCTCGCCATCCCCAGCGAACAGCGCAAAGCCGTCTTTCGGCTCATTGACCGCCGCGAAAAAATGAGCCCCTCCGCCTGGGAAGCCTACGCCCAAGAAATCGGGCTCTCCGCGAGCCAACTTCAAGGCCTCAAAGACCTTTTGGGCAACACCCGCCTGTGGGAAGCCTCAGAAGAGCTGGTGCGCTTCTTTGAAGCCGCCGAGGCCTTGGGCGCCCGCCCCTATCTGCGATACGCACCCGAAATCATCCGCGGGTTGGATTACTACACCGGCACCGTGTTCGAAGCCCGCGACCAAGGCGGCGAATTCCGTGCTATCTTGGGCGGCGGCCGTTACGACAACTTGGTTGCCGACGTGGGCGGCAAGCCCTTGCCGGGGGTCGGCTTCGCCATGGGCGACATGGTCATCACATTGGTGCTTCAAAAATACGGCCATCTGCCCACCCTTGAGACCCAACCCGCAGCCATTCTGGTCACTGTTTTCGACGCCGAACACCTGTTGGAAGCCTACCGGCTGGCTGCGGAAGTGCGCCGTTTAGGCTTCCCAACCGCGGTTTACCCGGAACCGGCCAAGTTAGGCAAACAATTCAAGTACGCAGACCGGATCGGCGCTCGCTTGGCCCTCATCGTCGGCCCGGATGAACTTCACCAAAACGCAGTCGCCATCAAAGACCTGCGTTCGCGCGAACAAACGTTGGTGGCCCGCGAACAGCTGGCCGAAACCTTGCGTCAGCGGCTGGAATCGCCCTAACATGTTTGCTCGGCCCGCCTCGCTAAAGATGCCCTGGATGGCCCTCATTGCCACAAGTGTGGTGCTACTCTCGGCGTGCGCGCACGCCGCTGCGGTGCCCATCGGCACCCCTGAGGCGCAGGCGGTGGAGCATGTGGGTGATTTTACAATGGTCGGTTACAGCCGTCGGGCGCGTCCCGGCGGCTTTGTTTTCGTGCGCATCCAAACCCGCCCGGGCGCGCTCTGCACCATCAGCCTGACCCTTCCCAACGGCGTTTGGCTTCAAAACTTCGCCCTCGCGCCGCAGCGTGCCGATGCCAACGGCCTCTGCACCTGGGCAGTGCGGCTCCCCGCCGACACCCCCCTCGGCGTCGCTCATTTCACGGTTGCAGCCCAAGGTAGCGCTACCCGTTACACCTTTCTCGTCACAGCCCCATAGCCCCTTTTGGCAGCACCTTTCAAACCTCACAGCCTCCAACGCTCTGCCAACGCTCTGCCTGGCTTACAAACTCGTGAAATTCAATTTATGAAAATGGCTTTAAAGTGTGGTATATAAGAGAGAATAATTCTGAGTTAGCGATCATTCCGCGATTGTCGCCTTTGATGCCTTACTATGTTCCAGTCCTTATTGCACGAGAAATTCCTGATTAAACAAGCCGAAACGCTCTGTAGAGCACGTTGGGGTATTTTCGCCTTTTCAATCCTGGTCTGGATACTGGCCTGGGTAGCCGGGTTACAGGTCCAGCGCTACAGCGCGCTTTACGTCGCAGCGTTAGCCATTGCCGTCAGCACCAACTCCCTCTCGTGCGTGCTCTACCGCCGCTACCGCGAACGCCAACCACACCAACGGCAAAGCGTGCGCCTGCTCTTGGTGTGGCATTGCTTCCACGTCGTCACCGACCTCCTCATCATCCTGGTCGGCATTCACTTCACCGGCGGGTTGCACAGCGTCGGCATCTGCTTATTGGTGACTTATGTTGCGGGGCTGGCTTTGGTCTTTAGCCGCCCCGTCGTCGTGCTCATGCTCACCACGGTGGCCGTGGTGCTCCTGAGCCTGATGCTCCTGAGCTATGGCCTGAACATCTTGACGCCCTGGTATGTGATTGCCGACCAACCTTACAGCTTCCCCGATTTGGTCTTTTTCATCGTCTCCCTGGATGGCATCCTCTACATCACCGCCTTCCTCCTCATGAACCAAACCCGCCAACTGCGCAAGCTGTGGGAACGCGCTGAGCGCCAACGCGTCTTCTTCCACCGCCTCAACGAACTCAATCATATTGTCATCCAAGACGACGCCGAAAAGGTCATCCACGAAACCGCCCATCACCTCCAAAACATCTTAGGAGCCGACGGGGTTTACATCCTCTTCTGGAAAGAGCAAAACACCGCGCTGGAACCCATCGCCGCGGTAGGCCATCACCACGAAAGCATCGAGTGGTTCCTCAAAGCGGGACGACAATCGTTAGACACCCAACCCGCGCTCTGGGCGCTCTTGCGCCAGCGCGAAGAGCCCCTGTTCATCGAAGATATTCAAAACTCGCCCCTCCTTCCCCGCGACCTCAAACAACACTTTCGGCGCCACCGTGCCGCGCTCTTGCTGCCGCTGCGCGACCCCGCCGAAGACACCTTGCAAGGGCTCGCCATCCTGGCTTACGACCGCCCCCTCCGCTTGGACGAAGACGAAATGCAATGGGCCGCGCAAGCGGCTTACACCACGTCCATCCTTTTGACGCGCGCCTTCAACAACCAAAGCATGCGGCACCACCTGGAACTCCTCCAGGAGCTGGCCGACGACATCACCGGCATCACCCAAACCCTCCAAACCCACGCCCTGGCCGTGGCCATTGTGGACGGCGCCACCCGCCTGCTCAAAGCCAACGGCGGAGCCCTGTTCAGCTACTATGGCAACAACCGCACCACCATGCTCGATTGCCTCTACGCCCGCGGCCTGACCCCCGAACACACCCAAGTTTTGCTCCAACACCAAAACGAAGTCTTCAACACCCTGCTCGCCTTCGGCGAACCCATGATGCAGATTCCCGACATCCAAGCCGCTGAAAGCGCCCTCCCCCGCCCCTTGCGCGAGGCCCTTCTGGAAGAAAACGTCCGCGCTTTGGCCGCCTTCTTGGTGCCCGCCCCGCGGGGCCCAATGGGCGTACTCATGCTCTACTGGGACCACCCACGCGTCCTCTGCAGCAAAGAGATCGCGGTCGCGCAGCTCTTCGCAGCCCGAGCCGGCACCGTGCTCTACAACGCCTACCTCTACGAGCTCATGCGCACCGAGGCCCGCACCGACGCACTGACCGGGCTTCCCAACCGCCGCGCCTTAGACGAAGCCCTGGAAAAAGAATGGAAGCGCTCCCGGCGCTACAACCACCCCTTTGCCGTCGCCATGATTGACATTGACAACTTCAAAACCATCAACGACCAATACGGCCACCCCATGGGCGACCTCACCCTCAAAGCGATGGCCACCCTGCTTCAACAAAACACCCGCGAAACCGACTTCGTCGGCCGCTATGGGGGCGACGAATTCCTGCTCATCCTTCCCGAAACCGACAAAGAGCGCGCCCTTTGCGCCATGCGCAAACTGGAAGAGCGCCTCTCCCAAGCGCACTTCGACGGCATCCTCCCCTCCGACGTCCACCTCCACATCACCTACGGCATCGCCGCCTACCCCGAAGACGCAGACAACATCCAAGACCTCATCAAACTGGCCGACGAACGCCTCTACGCCCGAAAACCCGAAAACTTGCGCTGACCTTATGCTATACTCTAAGTAATCGTTCCCTTCCCCAAAGCACCGCAAACCCCAAGCCTTGAGGAGCGGCACAACCATGTCTATGTATGATCCCAAGCAAATAGAGGAAATCCGTCAGCGCAAAAAAGAATGGGAAGAAACCACCCTCAAACGCACCCTGGAACGGTTCCCCGAACGGCAAGAGACATTCGTCACTGCCTCCTCCGAACCTGTGGAGCGCCTCTACACCCCCGACGACGTCGCAGACCTGGACTACCACCGCGACTTAGGCATGCCCGGCGAATACCCCTTCACCCGCGGCATCCACGCCACCATGTATCGCGGCAAAGTCTGGACCATGCGCATGTTCGCCGGCTTTGGCACGGCCGAAGAGACCAACCAGCGCTTCAAATACCTGCTGGAACAAGGCCAAACCGGCCTCTCCGTGGCCTTCGACCTGCCCACCCTGATGGGCTACGACACCGACGCGCCCGAAGCCTTAGGCGAATTTGGCAAATGCGGCGTGGCCATCTCTTCCCTCAAAGACATGGAAGTGCTCTTTGAGGGCATCCCCATGGGGAAAGTCTCCACCAGCATGACCATCAACGCGCCCGCGGCCATCATCTGGGCAATGTACATCGCCGCGGCCGAAAAACAAGGCTTTCGGCCCGACGAGCTGCGGGGCACCATCCAAAACGACATCCTCAAAGAATACATCGCCCAAAAGGAATACATCTTCCCGCCCGAGCCCTCCATGCGGCTGGTCACCGACACCATCGAATACGGCTCCAAATACCTGCCCAAGTGGAACACCATCAGCATCAGCGGCTACCACATCCGGGAAGCCGGCTCCACCGCCGCACAGGAACTGGCCTTCACCCTCTCGGACGGGCTGGAATACGTCCGCTGGGCTCTGGCGCGCGGGCTGCAAATTGACGAATTTGCCCCGCGGCTTTCGTTCTTCTTCAACTCCCACAACGACTTCTTCGAAGAAATCGGCAAATTCCGCGCCGCCCGCCGCATTTGGGCGCGAGAAATGAAAGAAACCTTCGGCGCCAAAAACCCGCGCTCGTGGCTGCTGCGCTTCCACACCCAAACCGCGGGCTGCACCCTCACCGCCCAGCAACCCGAAATCAACATCGTGCGCGTCACCATCCAGGCCCTGGCCGCGGTGCTCGGCGGCACGCAATCGCTGCACACCAACAGCCTCGACGAAGCCCTGGCGCTGCCTTCCGAAAAAGCCGTCACCATCGCACTGCGCACCCAGCAAATCATCGCCG
>CAYLRJ010000070.1:0-11005 GCA_964386185.1 uncultured Anaerolineaceae bacterium | reverse complement strand
CATGAGCACGGCTTCCTGAGGGGAAAGATGGGCCTCGATGGCCAGCGCCCCAAAAGCAATCGCAATCGGCAAGTAACCGATTGCGACCGGCAAGCCGGCACGTGCGCCTAAAAGGAACTCTTTTGAGGGTGGGTGAGGTGTACTTTCCGACATTATAGCCATTATACCTTGAATTGGTCTTTCGCAGGGGGCGGAAATTTTTGTTGCGCGGCTGGGGCAAAACGCAAAAGGGCAAAAGCGCCATCAGGCAGCGGAAGCAGCTTGCGCCGTCAGCCCGTAGCCCTTTGGCGGGCGTAACCTGCAGGAAGCCGCACCTTCGCGGCTTTGAAAAGCGCTTGCACAACTTCCCAGGCCGTGCTATAATCCAGGCGCGCGGTGGTGGACGTGTACGCGCCCCTCTTGTGTTCTTATGGTCAAATTCTGTTTCCCCCTTTGCTACGGATGCAAGTGAACCCTTTGGTCAAGCGGCCCTGGCGGGCCTTAGTGCGGCTTGTCCCAGGTTGGGACGCGCCTTGCGGCGGCAGGGGGAGCCGTGAATTCTCATCGCTGACGGATTGACAACATGGAAATTTTAGAACTACAAAAAAGCACCCTGGCCGATCTACGCCAAAAAGCCCGTGAAATGGGCATCCCGCGAGCCTGGCGGATGAAAAAAGAGGAACTCTTGATTGCCATTCGCCGGGCCGAAGCCGAGGCTCAAGGCCTGGAGATTCGGGGCGGGATTTTGGAAATCATGAACGAAGGCGTAGGCTTTCTTCGGACGCAACATTATCGCGCCGGCCCGGATGATGTTTACGTTTCGCCGACGCAAATTCGGCGTTACAACCTCCGCAATGGCGATTTGATCATTGGGTATGTGCGCCCGCCGCGAGAAAGCGGCCGTTACTATGGGCTCAGCCGCATCGAGAGCATCAACGGTTTGCCCCCCGAAGAAGCCCTCGACCGCCCCAAGTTCGAATCGCTGGTTCCAATTTACCCCGAAGAGCGTTTTGACCTGGAAACCGACCGCTACGCGTTGGCCAATCGGTTGATTAATTTGGTCGCCCCCATCGGCCGAGGCCAGCGTGGCTTGATCGTTTCGCCGCCAAAAGCCGGTAAAACGACCATCTTGAAACAAATCGCCAACGCGATTTCGCAACGCTACCCCGACGTCCACCTCATGGTCGCCCTGATTGGCGAGCGCCCTGAAGAAGTCACCGACATGGACCGCTCAGTGGACGCCGAAGTCATCGCCGCGACCTTTGACGAGCCAGTGACCGAGCATGTCCGCGTGGCGGAAATCGCCTTAGAGCGTGCCAAGCGCCTGGTGGAAATCGGGCGCGACGTCGTCATTTTGTTGGATTCCATTACACGCCTCGCGCGGGCTTATAATTTAGTGGTGACCCCGTCGGGGCGCACCCTGTCGGGCGGCATTGACCCCTCGGCCTTGTATCCGCCTAAGCAGTTTTTTGGGGCAGCCCGTAACATCGAAGGCGGTGGCTCGTTGACCATTATCGCAACCTGCTTGGTGGATACGGGCTCCCGCATGGATGACGTGGTCTATGAAGAGTTCAAAGGTACCGGCAACATGGAACTGCACCTCTCGCGGCGTTTACAGGAACGCCGCATCTTCCCGGCCATTGACATTGAACGCTCAGGCACGCGGCGAGAAGAGGTGCTTCTGGGGCCGGATATTACGCAACGGGTCTGGTTGATGCGCCGCATGTTCCAGCAGATGATTACCCCGCCGCCCCACGGTGCGGGCATGGACATCGCGATGGCCACCGAGGCCATCCTGGAACGGCTGCGCAAGACCAGAAACAACATGGAATTCTTAGAAACGTTGCACGAGGAGATTTAAGCATGATGCTTCGGAAGCATGTTGGGTGGTTGGTCGTTGTGGCGGCCCTGGTGCTCGGTGGGATCTGGTGGCACGACACCCACCGCAGCCAGACCGTGCAAGCGGCTTCCCCTGCGCAACCTCGGCAAGCCGACCGCCAAGATGGTGGCTCGGTGCCGGTGGTGATGCCGCCCTACGTCGACACCCAAACCACCGACGCCGTGCGCCGCGATTTCGTTTTGCATACCATCATCCCCTCGCGCTCGCGGGTGGATGTCATCGAATACACCGTCCAAACGGGCGACTCACTGTTTAGCATTGCCCGCCGTTTTGGCATTACCCCTGAAACGCTCTTGTGGGCCAACTACGATGTGTTGCACGACAACCCCGACCTGTTGGCCCCGGGGCAAAAATTGAAGGTGCCGCCTGTCAATGGCGTGCTCTATAAATGGGAAAAAGGCGACACCTTCGAAAGTGTTGCCCGCAAATTCAAAGCCGACCCCAAAGCCATTGTAGATTTCGAAGGCAACCACATTGACCCCTTAGACCCCAAAGTCGAGCCGGGGCAGTGGGTCATGGTGCCGGGCGGCGAACGCGCCTTCCAGCAATGGGTGGTGCCGACCATCCCGCGCGGCAAAGCCGGCGTTTCGCTGGGCTACTTGGGGCCGGGCGCCTGCCCTGGCGGCTACACCGGGGCCGTGGGCACAGGCACCTTCGTGTGGCCGACGTCCATCCACCGCTTGGTGGGGAACAACTACGGCCCCAGCCACCTGGCCGTGGATTTGGGCACATGGATTGGCGGCCCCATCTATGCTGCCGATTCGGGTGTGGTGGTGTTTGCGGGCTGGTCTACCGTGGGGTATGGCTACATGATTATGATTGACCACGGCAATGGTTACCAGACCTTGTATGCCCACCTGAGCCAGGTCAACGTCCATTGCGGGCAGAGTGTCTATCAAGGGCAACTGATAGGCTTAGGCGGCTCGACGGGCAATTCCTCAGGGCCCCACCTGCACTTTGAAGTGCGTTACCACGGTGGCTTTATCAATCCGTGGACGGTCTTGCCGCCGCCATAAAGCATGGAAAAAGGCGCTGTTGGCCGAGACAACAGCGCCTTTTCTTGACGAAAAGCCGTGTTTATGCTATTTTTATTCGCACGATGAAAGGAGGTGATGTTCCAACCCGAGAGTTGCCGACTTTGCTTCCCCATCGTTCTTAATCCTTCCCCAAAGAATCCTACAAAGGAGGAGAAAGCATGAGTAAGCGTTTTTGGTTTACGGTGTTTGCCGTGCTGGTGGCAGCCTCGATGGTGCTGACCGCCTGCCAGACGGCGACGCCGGCCCCGACGCAAGCGCCTGCGACCACTGAGGCGGCTGCGACGGAGGCTCCGACTGAGGCGGCGACTGAGGCGCCGACCGAAGCGCCCACGCCGACCCCGACCCCCATCCCCGCCCCCAAGGGCGCCTGGGTGGATGAGGTCGTGGTTTCGACCTTCGACCAAGAGCAGGCGATCCCGCGCTTGAAGGCCGGCGACGTGGATATCTACGCCGACACGCTGGTGGACGCCGACACCTTCAACGAGGTGAAGAGCGACCCCAACCTGGAAGCCGCGGTGGCGGTGACCGGTAAGTCGGTGGACATTCACGTCAACCCGACCGAATTCAAAGAAGGCTTCAACCCCTTCACCGACCCGAAACTGCGCGAAGCCCTGCACTACCTGCTGAACCGCGAATATGTGGCTAAAGAAATCCACGGTGGTTTGGCTTACCCCAAATACACCGCGCTTTCGGTGAACCTGCCCGATTACGTGAACATCATTGACACGATGAAGGCCATCGAGGCCAAATACAAGTTTGACCTCGAAAAGGGCAAACAACTGGTCGCCGAACGCATGGAAGCCATGGGCGCGACCAAGAACGCGGATGGCAAGTGGGAAATCAACGGTGAACCCGTGGTGGTCCACTTTATCATCCGCACCGACCTGTGGAAGAACAAGGAAATCGGCGATTACTTCTCCGACAACCTGGAAGCCGCCGGCTTCACCGTGGATCGCATGTACAAGACCCGCGACGAAGCCAGCCCGATCGTCTTCGGTAGCGACCCCACCGAAGGGACCTGGAACCTCTACATCGGTGGTTGGGGCTCCGAAGGTTTGGCCCGCGACGAATCCTGGGTGTGGGCCTTCTTCTACACCAAACTGGGCTTGGGTGTGCCGCTGTGGCAGGCCTATGAAGTGCCCGAAGACGCTTATCAAATTGCCGAAAAACTCTGGAACGGCGACTTCAACACTATTGAAGAACGCACCGAGTTGATGCGCAAAGCCGCGGAATTCTTCACCGCGTGGAACACCCACATGTTCGTGGTCGAGCTGCCTGGCTTCCAGCCCTACCGCAAGGGCATCAGCGTGGCCTACGACTTGGCCTCGGGCATTGGCGGTTCTGACCTCTGGCCTTACACCCTCCGCTGGAAGGACAAGGTGGGTGGCACCGTCAAATTCGCTCAGAAGAGCCTGTTCGTAGACCCGTGGAACCCGGTCGCTGGCAGTAACTGGGCATACGACATGTCCATCCAGGCTGCCACGAACGACAAAGGCGTCTTCCTGGATCCGTACACCGGCTTGGCTCGCCCCGAGCGGATTGAGAAAGCCGAAGTGATCGTGGAGAAGGGCACGCCGGTGAACAAGACCCTGGATTGGGTTGACCTGAAGTTCGTGGACAAGGTTGACGTTCCTGGCGATGCTTGGGTTGATTGGGACGCTGAAAATCAGCGCTGGATCACCGCGGAAGAGGCTGGCATCACCGAAGCCAAGGTGAAGACCGTGGTGTACTACCCCAAGGGCATGTTTGACGAAATCAAATGGCAAGACGGCAGCAACCTCTCCGTGGCCGACTTCGTGTACAACATGATCCTGACCTTTGACCGTGGTAAGGAAGCCAGCCCGCTGTACGACGAAGCGGCTGCCTCCAACCTGAATGCCTTCCTGAAGCACTTCAAGGGCGTGCGCATCGTCTCCACCGACCCGCTGGTCATCGAGACCTACGACGATGGTGTGAGCCAGCTGGACGCCGAAAACCTGGTGAGCACCTGGTGGCCGCAGAACGCCCAAGCGTGGCACCTGCTGTCGGTGGCCGCCACTGCGGAAGCCAACAACGAGTTGGCCTTCTCCAGTGACAAAGCCGACGCCAACAAGGTGGAATGGACCTCCTTCGTGGCTGGCCCCAGCCTGGAGATCCTGCATAAGTACCTCACCGAGGCTGTGGATCAGGGCACGATTCCTTACGAAAACGTCCTGAAAGACTACATCACCACCGACGAGGCCAAAGCTCGCTACGCGAACTTGCTCAAGTTCTACGACGAATATGGCCACTTCTGGATCGGCACCGGTCCGTTCATCCTCACCGAGGTGGACACCACCAACAAGACCGCGGTGCTGAAGAAGTACGCCGACTATCCTGATTCGGCCGACAAGTGGGCGATCTTCGGTGAGCCCATGCTGGCCGAGGTGGAGATTGACGGCGACGGTCAGGTCGTCAAAGGGCAAGAAGCCACCTTCGACGCTTACGTGACCTTCAAAGGCAAGCCCTATCCTGCTGACCAAATCAGCAAGGTGCTGTACATGGTCTTCGACCAAGACGGCAACCTGCTGGCCAAAGGCGAAGCGCAGATGGCGGAAGAAGGGACGTACACCATTACGATCCCTGGCGACACCACTGCGAACTTCTCCGTTGGCTCCCTGAAACTCCAGGTCGTTGCGGTCTCGAAGGCCGTGGCAGTGCCTGGCGTGGCCACCTTTGACTTCGTGGCTGTTGCTCCGTAAGTAAGTTGTCTCAAGGCCAGTGGGGGTTGTGCCCCCACTGGCCTTTTTTCTTTTTCAAAAAAGTCTTTGAGGAGAACCTTATGGGCGGTGCTGGCCGTTTCATGCGTTACCTTCTAATCAAGGTAGTGTTGCTCTTTATCACGACGGTCATCGGTGTTTATATTACGATTTTGGTGGCAAATATGGGGGGCTATGTGGATAAGTTGCGCATCAGCCAGTTGCGGGAAGAAATCGGAATGAAAATCATGCGCGACCCGGCTTTGCGCGACGTGCCCACCGAGCAGAAAAAGGCAATGATTGAAGAGAAAATTCGGCTGGAAGAAAAACGCCTGGGCTTGGATAAACCCTTCCTGGTCCGCAGTTTGTACTTCTTGCGCGACGCCATGACCCTGAACCTCGGCCGGGCTCAATATATGGTGAGCGACTCGGGCTCAAGACAGGTGAAGGCGATTATTTTAGAGCGCCTCCCACCGACGCTTTTATTGATGGGGACTTCATTCTTCCTGATATTTTTCCTCAACTTGTTCATCGGCCTGGCGTTGTCACGGCGTTATGGCAGTTGGATTGACAAAATCTACGTCGCATTGGCTCCCTTATCCGCTGCCCCAGCCTGGTTTTATGGCATCTTCTTGATCTTGATTTTTGCCGCATGGCTGGGCTGGCTACCTTTTGGCGGCATGGTGGACGCGCCCAAACCCCAAGGCGCGGTGGCCTACGCCCTCAACGTCGCCAAACATATGGTGCTCCCCCTGGCGGCCATGTTGCTCAGTTCCCATTTCATTGGCGTGTATGGCAACCGCACCTTCTTCCTCATCTACTCCAGCGAAGATTACGTGGAACTGGCCAAAGCCAAAGGCCTGCCCGAGCGCATGTTGGAGCGCCGCTACATTTTGCGCCCCACCCTCCCCACCATCGTGACCAACTTCTTGCTCAGCGTCATTACCCTGTGGATGGGCGCCATCATCTTTGAAACCGTGTTCAATTGGCCGGGCAATGGTCGGCTCTACTACCAGGCCATTGGTTTGAAAGACGTCCCCGTCATTGTGGGCAATACCATCATCTACGCCTATTTGCTCGCGATTTCCGTGTTTTCACTGGATATTATTTACGCCATTTTGGATCCGCGAGTGCGTGTGGGTAGTAGCCAACAGGGTTGAACATAGGGAATCTTGCCGGAGAGGTGAAGCATGGGATTTTTGAAATCCTTTTTTCGAGAGATAAAATATTACCCCTCGGCTATTGTGGGGTTGCTGATTATCCTTTTCCTTATCGTGCTGTCAATCTATGCGGTGATTGCGATCCCTTACAGCAAGGCCATCGTGTTGTGGCGAGGGAGCAGTGACATTTGGTATCGCAACCCCAAAAACGCCCCCCCCGCGTGGGTCAATTACTTCCGCACCAAGAAATTGCCCGAAACCATTGACTTGGACTCGCGGCAAGAGGGCGTGGTTGAACGCACGGAAAAACCACTGAGCAACGGCAAACAAATTGAGTTGACCTACACCTTTGATTATCAGGCCGACGAATTCCCCGACGATTTGGTGTTGTATTTCTTCCCAACCTACCAGGAAAAACAACCCTTCGTCACCGGCGAATGGTACACCCCTGACGGGCGAAAAATCCGCTTAGGGAATTTTGCCATCAACCAGGGCTACACCTTCCGCTTTACCCAGGATAAAGACCTGGCCCGGCGGTTGAAGCGGGTGCTCAAACGCGAACTGCCGGCAGAAGTGGGCCTTTTCGTGGACCCAGCATCCTTGCCGGAAGACCCTGAGGCCCAGGTCGAAAACAAAGACCTCCGCCCCTTAAAGGGCAAATATACCGTTCACCTGACCATCACCACCTTTGAGAAAAACGACGACGTGGACGCCGAACTCTTGGTTTACGGAAAGGTGTATGGCATTGCCGGCACCGACCATCTGCGCCGCGACCTGAAGGTGGGGCTGCTCTGGGGCGCACCGGTGGCAATGGCTTTTGGGTTGATCTCGGCTTTGGTGATTGGCATCTCCACCATGGTGATTGCTGCCATCGGCGTGTGGTATGGCGGCATCGTGGATGACCTCATCCAGCGCTTGACCGAAATCAACATGGTGTTGCCTTTCCTGCCCATTTTGATCATGGTGGGTATTTTCATCTCCAGAAGCCTTTGGACCATCATGCTGGTAACCATCGCCCTTAGCATCTTTGGGAGCGGTATTAAGTCGTACCGCGCCATGTTCTTGCAATTGCGAGCGTCCCCTTACATCGAAGCCGCTCAAGCCTACGGCGCGAGCAATGCCCGGATCATCTTCCTCTACCTCATCCCGCGGATTTTGCCCATGCTAATTCCCGGCTTCATTAGCGCCATCCCCAGCTTCGTCTTCCTGGAAGCCTCACTGGCCGTGTTGGGCATTGGCGACCCCGTCTTGCCGACGTGGGGCAAAATCATCCAAGACGCTCAAGCCAATAGCGCCCTTTACAAAGGGTATTACTATTGGATTTTGGAACCCTCAGCCTTGCTGATGGTCACCGGCTTGGGTTTCGCCCTGTTGGGCTTCGCACTGGACCGTATCTTCAACCCGCGCTTGCGGCAAGAGTAAACGCCGGCGGTTTTCAAGGAGTAATGGAACCATGACCTTTGAAGATTTCAGCGATAAGGCTTTGGTTGTCGAAGACTTGGTGCTTTATTTTCAACTGACCCACGGCATTGTGCAGGCTGTTGACCACGTCAGTTTTTCGCTCGCCAAAAACCGGGCCGTGGTGGTGATTGGTGAATCAGGATGCGGCAAAACCTCGATGGGGCGGGCGTTGACCCGCTTGCTGCCGCGCAACGTCGCTCGCTATTCGGGCAAGGTGTACATTGACGGCCTGGAAACCATGGCGTTGGACGAGGAAACCTACCGGCAACAAATCCGTTGGGTCAAAATTTCCCAAGTGCCCCAGGCGGCGATGAATTCGCTCAACCCGGTTCTGAAACTCAAAGACCAGGTGATGGAGCCCCTTTTGCTCCACGAAAAGGGCATTACGCAAGAAGAAGCCTTGGAGCGCGTGCACGCGGTGTTTGACTTTGTGGGCGTGCCCGAAGGCTTCATCGAACGCTACCCCTTCGAGCTGAGCGGTGGCATGCGCCAGCGGGTGGTCATTGCGATGGCTTTGATTACCAACCCCACGGTCATCGTGTTAGACGAGCCGACCTCGGCGCTGGATGTGCTCACCCAAGCCAACATCTACAACGTCCTCAAGCGCATCAAGTGGGAAAAGGGCACCAGTTTCGTGCTCATCACCCACGACGTTGCCACTTCCAGCGAGTTGGCCGACGACGTGTTGGTGATGTATGCCGGGCAGATGATGGAGCATTCCCCCGCGACCGAGTTCTTCGCCGAGCCCCTGCACCCTTACGCCAAAATGCTCATGGCCGCGGTGCCCAAATTGCATGGCGACGAAGAACTGCAATTCATCCCTGGCAAACCGCCGAGCCTGCTTTCCCCGCCTAAGGGATGCCGCTTTGCAGCCCGCTGCCCCTTTGCAATGGACAAATGCAAATTGGAGCCGCCCACCTTCCGGATGGGCGATCGGCTGGTGAAATGCTGGCTTTATGAAAAGGAAGCCGATGAAATCGTCTCGTCCCCCGAAGCCTTAGCGGGCGTTTCTTCCTAACTCGCTCACGGAGAGTATGGTATGAGTGAACAACAAGTCGCGGTCACCGCGCAACCTGGAGAGGAGAAGGATACCCAGGAGCAACCGTTGCTTTCGGTGCGTAATTTGCGCATTTGGTATGAACTCAAGCGTTTTGGTTTCCTCCACGCGGGCTACGTCAAGGCTGTAGACGATGTTTCCTTTGATTTGCCCCGGGGCGAAGCCATCGCTGTGGTTGGCGAAAGTGGCTGCGGAAAATCCAGCCTGATGAAGGCCATTTTGGGCTTGGTGCATCCCTACGACGGCCAAATTTTGTTCGAAGGCCGTGACATTTGGGAAGGGGGCGCCGAAGCCATGCGCGCCTACCGCATGAAAGTGGGCTACGTTCAGCAAGACCCTTACGGCGCGCTGCCGCCTTTTATGACCATCCGCCGCATTTTGGAAGAGCCGCTCATCCTGGCTGGCGTCAAAGACAAAGAAGAGCGCCTGGAACGCGTCATCCGCAGCCTGGAAGAGGTCAAAGTGACGCCGCCGAGCGACTTCCTCAACAAATACCCCCACATGCTGAGCGGCGGCCAACAACAGCGCGTGGTGATTGCCCGCGCCCTCATCCGCAACCCCAAGATGCTCATTGCCGATGAGCCGGTTTCGATGCTCGACGCGTCGGTGCGGGTGGAAATCTTAAAACTGTTGGATGAAGTGCAGCGAGAGCGCCATCTCTCGGTCATCTACATTACCCACGACCTTTCGACCGTGCGCTATTTCTCGGAGCGCATCTTTGTGATGTATGCCGGGAAATTGATCGAAAAGGCCGAGACGTACGAGATCTTGCGCAACCCCAAGCATCCTTACACCTGGGCGCTTTTGAACGCCATTTCCGACCCCTTGGCCGAAAACGCCACCAAGCTGCGGGAAATTCCCCCTGGTGAGCCGCCCTCGCTGATTACGCCGCCGCCGGGGTGTCGGTTCCATCCGCGCTGCGAGAAGGCCATGCAAGGGAAGTGCGACGTGGAGGTGCCCCCCGAGTTCCGCTTGGGAGGCAACCACGAAGTGGCCTGCTGGCTGTATGAGGAAGAAGGGCAGGTTGCCTGATGCGTCCTGTTTCGCCCTGGCGCTTGATAGGAGTCGCCGCGGTATTGGAAGTGATAGGCGTGATTTTGCCCATGTTGATGGTCATCGGCAAGTTGCCATCGACGTGGCTGCTCAACAGTGTAGCGTTTCTTTCATCGGTGATTGGGCTGTTTATCGGGTCGCTGGGCATTTCGATGTATGTGCGTTTGCACCGGCGGCAATAGAGGTGCGCCGCGCTTCGTATAGCCAAAAGGCTTTTGGGCCAGCGTAGGCAGAACGCTCAGGCCAGGCCGCGGTGAGGCTGCGAGGGCGGCTTGCGAGGCCCCCAGGCCAGGCCGCGATGAGGCTGCAGGGTCGGTCGTGCGAGGCCCTCAGGCCAGGCCGCGATGAGGCTGCGAGGTCGGCCGTGCGAGGCCCCCCGGCAGGCCCGCGGTGAGGCTGCGGGGTCGGCCGTGCGAGGCCCCCAGGCCAGGCCGTGGCGAGGCTGCGAGGGCGGCTTGCGAGGCCCCCAGGGCAGGCCGTGGTGAGGCTGCGAGGTCGGCCGTGCGAGGCCAGGGGGCTCTTTGACGCCTAACCTCTCGCTGGCCTGGCAAAGCCGTCTGACAGAAGACAAAAGGGCGCGCATGCCGAGCCAGCCCTTCAAACATATTTTGCTTTGTGGCCCGACGTCCTGTCGGGCTTTT
>CAYLRJ010000069.1:0-10679 GCA_964386185.1 uncultured Anaerolineaceae bacterium | reverse complement strand
CACCAGGAAGCACACCGTCGCCCGCGCCCACCCCAAAGCGCGGAACCGACCGTGCCGCCCTCGCCATCAAGGCAGCACACCGCCGAACCAGGGGGGCAAAGTGAGATTATACTCCACGATTTCGCCCCCTCGCCGCACCTTTTGTGCAGTAGGGGCAGAGCGCTGCTCCGCGCTGGGGATGCACACAGAGCCACAGAGGGAGCGGAGGGGATAGGGCAAGGCACGCCTTGCCCCTACACAAAAAATCGGCGGAAATTGGTGCAAATCGGTGGATAGCCTCACCATGTCATTGCGAGGGCCTTGTAGGGGCGCAGCGCTGCTCCGCCCTGGGACGCGCACGGAGCCACAGAGGGCACGGAGGGGAGATAGGGCAAGGCACGCCTTGCCCCTACACAAAAAATCGGCGCAAATCGGTGCCAATCGGTGGATTTATCCGCGTTCATCTGCGTTCTTCACTCGCAATCTGTGCTCCCAACTGCCTCAATAGAGAAAACGTCCTATCCAAATTTTTAAAAAATTCCCCGCAGCATTCAAAAAGAGAGTAAAATTGAAGCAACCTTGGAGGCACATTCTTTTCGAATCGTTTTTATCACCAGGAGGAGAAAACATGGACGATGCTTGGGTAGGCAAAGACATCTTCGCCAAAGCCTACGCTTACACCGACGTCAAAGAAGCAATTCGTGCCGGCTATTATCCCTATTTTATCCCCTTAGATGAAAACGAAGGCACCGAGGTCGATTATCACGGGCACCGGCTCATCATGTGCGGCTCCAACAACTACTTGGGGCTCACCACGCACCCCAAAGTGAGGGAAGCCGCCATCGAAGCCATTCGCAAATATGGCACTTCCAACACTGGCTCTCGCTTTCTCAACGGGACCTTGAAACTGCACAAAGAGTTGGAAGAAGAGCTGGCCGAATTTGTCGGCAAAGAGGCCGCGCTGGTCTTCAGCACCGGCTATCAAACCAACTTGGGCACCATTCAAGCCATTGTCAACCGGGAAGATTTCGTCATTCTGGATCGCGCCGACCACGCCAGCATCGTTGACGGCGCCGTGCTCTCTCAGGGGCGCATCAAACGGTTCCGCCATAACGACATGGCCGATTTAGAGCGGGTGCTGCAAAGCCTGGATCCGCAACGCGGGCGGCTGGTGGTGGTAGATGGCGTGTATAGCATGGATGGCGACATCGCTCCCCTGCCCGACCTCGTGCGGATCTGCCGCCAATATGGCGCACGCCTGATGGTGGACGACGCCCACGCGATGGGGGTCCTGGGCCCACAAGGCAACGGCACTGCGGCACACTTCAACGCCACCGAAGACGTGGACCTCATCATGAGCACGTTTAGCAAATCGTTTGCCTCATTGGGCGGCTTTATTGCCGGCGAAGCCGAAGTAGTGCAATACATTCAACACATGGGGCGCTCCATGATCTTCAGCGCCAGCATCCCCGCGGCCAACGCCGCGGCAGCACGGGCGGCGCTCCAAATCATGAAAGAGGAGCCCGAACGCCGCGAGCGCCTCTGGGCCATTGCCCGCCGGGTCAAGCGGGAACTCACCCAAATGGGCTTCAACACCGGCACCAGCGAAACCCCCATCATCCCCATCATCATTGGCGATCAATTCAAAACCATCACCGTCTGGAAGCGCCTCTTCGAGGAAGGCGTCTTCGTCAACCCTGTGCTGCCCCCGGCCGTGCCTTCCAACAAAACTTTGCTGCGCACGTCTTACATGGCAACCCACACCGATGAGCAAATTGACCGTGTGCTGGAAGCGTACTACAAAGTCGGGAAAGAAACCGGCCTCATCTCATAACCACCTGAGGCTGCGCCAAAAACAAGCCCGCCCTTTCAAAAGGGCGGGCTTTGCTTTTGTGGCGGGAAGAGGTCAGGGCAACGGCGTCGCGGCTTCCACAGCCTCCAGGGGAAGGGGCGCATACAAATGCGGATACACATCGCCCTCCACGGCTTCCCACTTCACGTGCTCGGCCACAGCCGCAAAGCGCACCTTGAGCAACAGCAAATCGTCGCGCCGGGCAAAAATGGCCGCCCGCACCGCGGGAATTTGGTCCAACCGCGAAAGGTGGATGAACCCTTCCCGCTCCAACGAAAGCGGCCGATAGACCCCTTGCGCTTTGGCCTGTTCCCATGCTTGGGGGGTGCAAAGATGCCCTAACACGCCCCCTTCCAACAACACTAAAACCCGCATCATCACGGCCTGCGCCACCTCGTCTTTGCGCATCAGTGGCAGCGGCTCAACCAGGCCATCGGCATACAACAGTGTGACCCGATTGGTATCCACGGCAAAGCCGGCATCGGCAGCGGTGATATCGTTGGCTACGATCAAATCCAACCGTTTGGCCGACAGTTTGGCCTGGGCGTTGGCGAGCAAATCACGGCTCTCCGCGGCAAACCCCACCACCAATTGCAGGTGCGGCCAGGCTTCCCGTTGGGAAGCCACTGCGGCCAAGATGTCGGTGGTGCGCGTCAGGGGCAAGCGCCATTCGTGCTTTCCTTTTTTGATTTTGTGTTGGGCTGGCGAAGCCGGGCGATAATCGGCCACGGCTGCGGCCATCAACAGCACTTCGGTTTCGGGCAAATGTTGGAACACCGCGTCTTTCATCTCGGCTGCGGTGCGCACATCCACCCGCTGGGCGCCCGCGGGCGTTGCGAGGGAAGTGGGGCCGCTCACCAGCACTACCTCGCCCCCCAAATCCAACGCGGCTTGCGCCAAGGCAAAGCCCTGCTTGCCCGAAGCACGGTTGGCCACCACCCGCACCGGGTCAATGGGCTCTTGGGTGCCGCCTGCGGTGACCAACACGCGGCGCCCTTGCAGCGGGCCGTTGCGGGTGAGGAGGTAGCGCGCCATCCCAACCAACGCGTCGGGCTCGACCATCCGCCCTGGGCCCACCAGCCCTGAAGCCAAATGGCCTTCTTCAGGGCCCAGAAACACCGCCCCACGCTCGGTTAGGCGGGCGATATTCGCCTGCGTGGCGGGGTGGGCAAACATGCCGCCATCCATGGCCGGCGCGATCAACAACGGCGCCTGGGTGCTCAAGGCGGTGAGGGTGAGGAGGTTGTCGGCCTGGCCGTGGGCCAACTTGGCCAAGGTGTTGGCTGAAGCCGGGGCAATGATGACCAAATCGGCCTGCTGCCCCAAGCCCACATGGAGCACATGCCCCCGCTGCCCCCAGAGGTCTGCGTCTGTATAGGCTGGCTGCCCGGTGACCGATTGGAAGGTCAGCGGCGAGACGAACCGCGTTGCAGCCGCCGTCAAAACCGTGGTGACCTGCGCGCCCAACTGGGTCAAGCGCGAGGCGGCAGCAGCGGCTTTGTAGGCCGCCACCGAGCCCGTAACCCCTAACAACACTCGCTTCCCTTGCAATGGCAGCAAATTCATCGCTCCTTCTCGCTGACAAAAAGAGCCCCGCCCCTCAACACAGGCGGGGTCAGCTTTTGCATTTAGCCTTCGCTTTCTGAAGGTGGCTCGCTGGGCGCCTCAGCCGCGGCCTGCGGCGCTTTGACCAACGCGTCCCGAATGTCGGTCAAACTGTCGTTGATTCGGAAAAACACGATGAGCAATTCCGTGTAAATGCGCACCAACAACAGCCCCACCACCATCAAAATGGGCACGCCAATGAGGGTTCCCAAAATCTTGCCAACATCACCGTCGCTCAAACCGGTGATCAAACCGCCAAAAAAGGCCACCGCGCTGCCAACCAAAACGGCCGCAACGCCCAGCCAAAACACGATTTGAATGACGATCGGGGTGATCATGCGCCGAAAAGTGAGGTAGTCTTTCCATTGGATGTTCATGATGACCTCCTGACGAGATTGCCCCCAACGTCAGCCCTTGCAAGCCAGGGGCAAAACACGCCGGCCTCGAGCCGCATGGGCGCCGGGCGCAGTCGCCTCCCCCACCAAGCCCAGCCCGCGGCGCTCAGGCCAAAAAGGCGCGCAAAGGTCGGTTGGGGGCGTGTTCCTTGCCCAATTCCAAACCGTCAGGTTCATTGTAGCACACTTCGGCAAAGTTCTTGCAAGATCCTCACAGGAAGGCACAAGCCCGCAATTGCTCCAGCCCCCGCCCCCAGCGCATCGTGTGCCCTTGCGTTGAAGCGCTCCTTCCCCACGCTGCGGGGAGGTTTCCCCTCTTATCTTTTTCCTACGCGGCGTTAATAAACTTCTTGCAAAAGCCTGGTATGCTAAGAGTGCAAAATAGTTTGACGACAACAGGCCAAAAAGCCTGAAATAAGGAGGTTTTCTATGGGCAAGATTATTGGTATTGATTTGGGGACGACCAACAGCGTGGTCGCCGTTATGGAAGGCGGTAATCCTGTGGTCATTCCCACCGCAGAGGGTTCCCGCTTGTGCCCCTCGGTGGTGGCTTTTACCAAAAACGGGGAACGCTTGGTAGGGCAACTGGCCAAACGCCAAGCCATCACCAACCCCGAAAACACCATCTATTCCATCAAGCGCTTCATGGGGCGACGGTTTGAGGAAGTCGAAGAAGAACGCAAGATGGTCTCCTACAAAGTGGTGAAAGGCCCGGCCGGCGACGCTCGGGTTTACGTGCCTGCCACGGGCAAAGAATACACGCCCCAAGAAATTTCGGCGATGATTCTCGCCAAACTCAAAGCCGACGCCGAAGCCTACCTGGGCGAGCCCGTAACCCAGGCTGTAATCACCGTGCCCGCCTACTTCAACGACAGCCAGCGCCAGGCCACCAAAGACGCAGGCAAAATCGCAGGCCTGGAAGTGCTGCGCATCATCAACGAGCCCACGGCCGCTGCCCTGGCCTACGGGCTTGACAAGAAGACCAACGAAACCATCTTGGTCTTCGACTTGGGTGGCGGGACGTTCGACGTCTCCATCCTGGAAGTTGGCGAAGGCGTGATTGAGGTGAAAGCCACCAACGGTGACACTCACCTGGGTGGCGATAACTGGGACGAACGCCTGGTGAACTACCTGGCCGACGAATTCCAGAAGGAATATGGCATTGACCTGCGGCAGCAACGCGACGCACTCCAGCGCTTGCGCGAAGCCGCCGAAAAGGCCAAGATTGAACTCTCGACGGTGATGGAAACCGAAGTCAACCTGCCTTACATCACCGTGGACGCCAGTGGGCCGAAACACCTGGTGACCAAGATCACCCGCGCCAAATTCGAGCAACTCACCGAAGACTTGGTCGAACGCCTGAAAGGGCCCTTCTATGCAGCGTTGAAAGACGCCAACATGGAGCCCAAAGACCTGGACGAAGTGGTCTTGGTGGGTGGTGCGACCCGTATGCCGATGGTGCAACAACTGGTGCGCCAACTGACCGGCAAAGAGCCTCACAAGGGCGTCAACCCCGACGAAGTGGTTGCCATTGGCGCGGCCATTCAGGGTGGCGTGCTCGCTGGCGAGGTGAAAGACGTCCTCCTGCTGGATGTCACCCCCCTCAGCCTGGGCGTGGAAACCCTGGGTGGCGTGATGACCGTGCTCATCCCGCGCAACACCACAATTCCGGTCAAGAAGACCGAAATCTTCACCACAGCCGAAGACAACCAAACCGCGGTTGACATCCATATCCTGCAAGGCGAGCGCCCGATGGCTGCGGACAACATGAGCCTGGGTCGCTTCCGCCTGGAAGGCATCCCGCCTGCGCCGCGGGGCGTGCCGCAAATTGAGGTCACCTTCGACATTGACGCCAACGGCATCCTCAACGTCACCGCTCGCGACAAGGCCACCGGCAAAGAGCAAAAAGTGACCATCACGGCCTCGACCAACCTGAGCCAAGAGGAAATCGAGCGGATGGTGCAAGAGGCCAAAGCCCACGAAGCCGAAGACAAGCGCCGCCGCGAACTGGTCGAGGCTCGCAACACCGCGGACACGCTCATCTACCAGACCGAAAAGACCATGCGCGACTTGGGCGACAAACTGCCCGGCAACGAGCGCGAACGCATCCAGGCCAAAGTCAACGAACTCAAAGAGGCCATCAAAGGCGACGATCTGGAACGCATCAAGCGCCTGACCGAAGAAGTGCAACAAATGTGGCACGCGCTCAGCCAGCAGCTGTACCAAACCCAACAACAAGCCGCAGCCGGTGGAGCTGCGCCGGGCGCCAATGGGGGCGCCACCTCTGGCGGCAGCGCCCCGAGCGACGGCGAAGGCGAAGTTGTGGACGGCGAATTCCGCGAAGCATAACCTTCCCCTCCGACCCATCACATCCCCTCGGGTTACCGAGGGGATGTGCTTTTAAACGCCCCCAACCGCCACCAAAACAAAAACTCGCGCCCCGCCTTGGGCAACGTGCAGATTATCGGCTTTTTATGCTATAGTTATAAGGGAAGAAAACCAACCGTTCACCCAATGGCGCGCCCATTGGGCTACAGCGAGAGGAGGCGTTATGTCGCAACCGCAATATCGCCTGGTTGTGAAATCCGGAGGCGTGGTAGGCACAGCCTACGCCCTTGAAACCGCAGAAATCTACATCGGCCGCGACGTGCAAAACGACATTGTCATCGCCGAAGCCGAAGTTTCCCGCCGCCACGCGCGCCTAAGCCGCCAAGGCGACGCCTACGTGTTAGAAGACCTGGGCTCTACCAATGGCACCTTTGTCAACGGCAAACGCCTGGTGGCGCCCTACACCCTTCGCCCGGGCGACGAAATTCGCGTCGGGCCTCATGTTGTCATGGTATTCGAACAAGTCTTCGACCCTGATGCCACCGTCGCCGTTGCGGCCCCCACCCTGCGGCAAGCCGCACAAGACGCCCCCCAGCCCCCCACGCCCGCGCCAGAGGCCGCCGCGCCTTCCGCAGCCGCCGCCCCAGATGCAGCATCCCCCGCGCCCCCGTCGCAGCCAGCCCAACCGGCCGCCCCATCCCCCGCGCCCGCGGCCCCGCCCCCCGCTTCTGCACCCGCTCCTTCGGCCGCGCCTTCCAAACGCCGTTGGTGGCTTTATCTTTTCTTATTGGGCCTCCTGTTTGCCTGCCTCATCGTAGCCCTGGGCCTGTGGTACATTGACTCCCACTACCTGTGGTGCACCGTCTTCCCCTTTCTCTTCCCGGGCGCGTGTCCGTAAAACTTCTTCCACGCCCCCGGCCATGATACAATCAGGCCGCAACATCATTGCAACGCCTCACCGAAAGGAGGTTGACCATGTCACCTATGTTCGTTCCTGGCCCTGTGGACGTGGCTGAAGATGTGCTTCAAGCCCAAGCCCGCCCCATCCTGCCTCACCGCAGCCCTGAGTTTGAAGCCATCTTCCACCGCGCAGAGCAAAAAGCCCGCAAACTGTTTTACACCCAATATCGGGTCTTCATTACCGCCTCGTCTGGCACGGGCCTGCAGGAAGCCGCAGTGCGCAACCTGGCCAAGGAAAAAGTCTTGGCCTGCGTCAACGGTGCGTTTGGCAAACGCTGGGCCGAAGTGGCCGAAACCAACGGCAAAAAAGTCACTCGGTTGGAAATCGAATGGGGGCAACCCGTCACCCCCGAAGCCGTGGTCGAAGCCCTCAAACAAGACCACTACGAAATCATCACCGTTGTGCACAACGAAACTTCCGTCGGCCTGGAAAACCCCATCAAAGACATCGCCGCCGTGGTGCACGAAGTCAGCCCCGACACCCTGATTTGCGTTGATGCTGTTTCCTCGCTGGGCGGCGCAAAATTGGAAATGGATGCCTGGGGCTTGGATATGGTGCTCACCTCATCCCAGAAATGCCTCGCCCTGCCGCCGGGCTTGGCTTTGGGCGCCGTGAACGACCGGGCTATGGAACGCGCCCAAGAGGTGCCCAACCGCGGTTGGTATTTCGACTTCCTGCGCTTGGAAAAACACCGCCTCAAAGATTCCACCCCGGCTACGCCGGCCGTCTCCTTGGTCTACGCGCTGGATTATCAACTGGACCGCATCTTCAAAGAAGGCCTGGAAAACCGCTTCGCCCGCCACGAAGCCATGGCCAAGCGCGTCCGCGCGTGGGCGCTGGAACGAGGCTTCTCGCTCCTGGCTGCAGAAGGCTATCGCTCCAAAACCGTGACCTCCATCGTGAACGACCACGGTCTGGACGTCAACGAAATCAACGAATTCCTGTTGCAGCGCGACATGCGCATTGCCAACGGCTATGGCGCCTTAAAAGGGAAAACCTTCCGCATCGCGCACATGGGCGAATTGCAAATGTCGGATATTGAAACCCTGCTGGCAGCCTTGGATGAATTCCTAACCCAAAAAGGCGTGCGATAGCCCTATGGCCGCTTGCCCTTTAGCCCCCACTTTGGGGGCTTTTTTTGTGGGGGTGAGTGTTTTCCAAAGTTATCCTTTTCCCTTTCATCAGTTAAAGTCAAACGTCGTAGTCGTCGTAGGGGGTGGGGAAAAAGGGGAAAACCCACTCCCCACAGGGTTGACCAACCAGAATATGGGGTGTGAAACAAGGTGCAACCCCAAATATGGGGTTTGGGACGAAGCCAAAAGCGCAGACTTTTTCGCGTCCAGTGGGGAGAAGGCGGGGAAAAGTTTTCCACACTTTTGCCGAGATTTTCCCCAGGGTTATCGCGCCCGCCATATTTGGGGAAGGAGCCTCCTGCAAGCCCGAATCTGGGGGGCACGCGCAGCCTAACTAATTATGTTTTCCACATTTAAGGCTGGTTTTCCACAGGAAATGGGCAGTTATCCACAGAAATTTAAGGAATGCGGAAGACAGCGCCCCAAAAATTTGGGGGTTGTCGAGCGTGCTAAAATGAAAAAGGAGAGGCCAAGCCCTGGGAAGGGGCTTGGGGAGTCGTGGTTTGAAAGCGGAGAGATATACTGTTTGGGAGGATGACAATGAATCTCTATCAAACCGATTTTGACGACGTTCGGTTGTCTCCCATTGCAGGGACGTGGTATCCGGCTGATCCCCAGGTTTTGGCAACAGAAGTGGACCGCTATCTGGCCGAGGCGGCGAAGCGGTTGCCGCCTTTGGAAGGGGAGGTTGTGGGCGTGGTTGCGCCCCATGCGGGCTTGCGCTATTCCGGCCCGGTGGCAGGTTACGCGTTTGCGGCGGTGCAGGGCATGGCGCCAGATGTAGTGGCCGTTGTGGCTCCGATGCACTACCCTTACCGAGAGCCCTTGTTGACCACCGCTCACCACGCCTATGCGACCCCTTTGGGCGAAATCCCTGTGGCGAGAGATTTGCTCGCCGCCTTTGGTGACCAGTTGGAAATTCGCCTGGGGCTGCGCCCGACGCCTGTGTTGAACGACCCTGAGCACGCGCTGGAAATCGAGCTGCCTTTTCTCCAGCGGGCGTTGGCCAAGCCTTTCCGCCTGCTTCCTTTGATGGTGCGCGATTACCGCCCGAGCGTGTGCCGGGCGGTCGGTGAAGCCTTGGCAGAGGTGCTCGCTGAGCATTCGGCATTGTTGGTGGCCAGCACAGACCTCTCGCACTACTACCCTGCCACGGTTGCACGGCAGTTGGATGAAACCATGTTGCGCCGCATTGCTGCGCTGGACCCTGAAGGCGTGTTGCGCGCTGAGCGTGAGGGCACGGGCTTTGCCTGTGGCGCGGGGCCTGTGGCCGCGGTGTTGTGGGCTTCTAAGGCGCTGGGTGCCCAACGCGGTGTTGTGTTGCGCTATGGCACCTCGGGAGACATCACCGGCGATCACACCTCTGTCGTGGGCTACGGCGCGGTGGCCATTTTGCGCTGAGGGCCGAAGCCTCTGGCTTGAAAAGCAAACTTGGATATAATGGACTGCGGCAGGCTCCAATTCCTTTCGCTGACAAGGAGGAAAGTGGCATGGGCGAGGCCCGAGAAGTCTATCCCGTCGAAGTTGCAGGGGTGAAGCGAGACCTTCCGTTGTTTGAAGTCGCACCCGGGGTGCGCATTGCCGTGCTCAACATCTTGGGGGATGTGGAACTGACCGAAGCCGCGGCCGATGCCTTGGCCGAGCGGTTGGCCGAGGTGGATTTTGACGTCTTGGTCACGGCCGAGGCCAAGAGCATTCCCCTCATTTACGCCTTAGCCGTCCGAATGAAAAAGCCCTACGTGGTGCTGCGCAAGGCTTACAAACCCTACATGGGGCAGGCCCTACAAGCCGAGACGCTCTCTATCACCACCGGCAAGCCGCAGGTGCTGTATCTGGACGAGAAAGATAGGGCTTTGCTGCAAGGCAAGAAGGTGGTGCTGGTGGATGACGTCATCAGCACGGGCTCGACCCTGCAGGGAATGCGGCTGTTGATGGAAAAGGCCGGCGCAGAAGTGGTGGCAGAAGCCGCCATTTTTACCGAAGGCGACCGAGCCAAGTGGCGCCAAATCATTGCTTTGGGGCACTTGCCGGTGTTTACGGAGTAAATTTGGCCTTTTGTCAGACCAAAAACACCCTTCGCCTCGGCGGAGGGTGTTTTTTACGCCCTATGGCCAGCGCCAACTTACCCTGTGCGGTCTGAAGGGAGGGTTTTGACCAAATACAATGCACCCCGCTCGAAGCCGCGTGCGAGGTAATAGCGCCGCGTGCCCACCGCGGCGATTACCGCGATTTTGCGGAAGCCAGCCTGGCTGGCGATGCGGTCGGCGGCTTCCAGCAGGCGGGTTCCCAGCCCGATGTGCTGCGCCGCGCCTTGGCGTTCCGCACCCACGGGCAGCGATTGGCCGTAGACGTGCACTTCCCGGATGATGGCAGCCTCGGCCAGGTCGGCCAGGCCGGTGGAAGGCGCGTTGGGCAAGGGCAGGGAA
>CAYLRJ010000068.1:0-5329 GCA_964386185.1 uncultured Anaerolineaceae bacterium | reverse complement strand
CGCGTATTGGGTGCGCCCGCGCGACGGCCGCTTGCGCCCCGCACACCCGCGCGATTTCCCCAAATACGGCGTGTATGCCATCGCCGCGGCCTTGCCCTTCCCCGACGAAACCTGATTGGCGGTTTTCCCCTCACGGTTTGTGATGCCTACCGAATTTACCCCTCCCCATGTTTATCACACCTGCCGCCGAAGCGCGGTGTGCTGGATTGTCTCCCATGCCAAACGCCACGCGTGGTTGCTGGGCACGATGTTGCTGGGCGCGTTGGGCAATGCGGCATTGGCCGCGTGGGTGCCGGTGCTGATTGGGAAGGCCTTCAACCAGGTCCTCGCCCGACCGCCGCAAGCACGGGCCTTGGGGGTGACCGCGTTGCTGATTGTGGGCAGTCAAATTGTCCGCAGCGTGTTGCAATGGGGGCGCAACTTTAGCGCCGAGGTGATGGCGCAGCGGCTGGAGCGCGACATCCGCGACGAGCTTTACATTGCCCTGCTGGGCAAGAGCATGACCTTCCATAACCTTCAGCCCGTGGGCGACATTATGGCCCGCGCCACCAACGACGTCCGGGAAGTCAACCTCATGTTTAGCCCGGGCATCAACTTGGTCGTGGGGTCGGCGGCGTTTCTGTTGATGCCGGTGTTGTATGCCCCGCGCTATCATCCGGCCCTCATTGCCACGCCTTTGGCTTTTTTGGTGGGGTATGCCATTTTGCTGCGCCAATACCTGCATGAGCTCAGCCCCATCAGCGACCGCGTGCGCGCGGCTTTCGGGCAGATGAACACCCGCCTCGCCGAGGCGCTGGATGGCATTGAAACCGTCAAAGGCGCAGCCCAAGAATCGGGCGAATTGGGGCGTTTTGTTACCCATGCCAAGGCTTTTCACGACGCTTTTGTGCGTCAAGGGGATGTCGAAGCCCGTTTTCTGCCGCTGTTGCTGATGGGGGTGGCCAACGCGGCTGGTTTGGGGCATGCGTTGTGGTTGTTCCGTGAGGGCGCGCTCAGCGTGGGCGACGTGGTGGCCTATTTTGGCCTGTTGCAACTTTTCCGTTTCCCCACGTTTGTCTCGTTGTTTGCTTATTCGCAGGTGGCCTTGGGGTTGGCCAGTGCTCGCCGCATTTTGGAACTCATCAACCGCGAGACACCCCTCGACCAAAACCTGGCAGGCTATGCTGCGCCAATGCGCGGCGCGGTAGCATTTGACCACGTGGCCTTTGCCTATGAGGAAGGGAAGCCCGTGCTGGAAGACATCACGTTTGCTGTGGAAGCCGGCATGCGGGTGGCCGTGGTCGGGCAGACCGGTGCGGGAAAGACCACCTTGGTCAAACTCATCAATCGCACGTACGACGTCAACCAAGGGCGGGTGCTGGTGGATGGCGTGGATGTGCGCGAGTGGAATCTGGAAGCCCTACGGCAGCAGATTTCCATCATTGAGCAAGATATTTTCTTGTTTTCGCGCACCGTGGCCGAAAACATTGCCTTTGGTAAGCCTGACGCCACCCGTGAGGAAATCATCGCCGCGGCCAAATTGGCCCAGGCGCACGATTTCATCATGGCATTTCAGGATGGCTATGACACGGTGTTGGGCGAGCGGGGGGTGAACCTTTCGGGTGGCCAGCGGCAGCGGTTGGCCTTGGCGCGGGCTTTCTTGACCGACCCCCGAATTTTGATTTTGGATGACGCCACCAGCGCGATAGACTCGGAAACCGAAGACAAGATTCAGCGGGCGATTTTCGCGGCTTCCCGCGGGCGCACGACGTTTTTGATCACCCATCGGCTTTCGCAAATCCGCTGGGCCGACCTCATCATCGTGCTCCGCAGAGGGCGCATTGCTGCCGTGGGCACGCACGAAGAGCTTTTGACGCGGTCGGAAATCTATCGGCGGATTTTCCAGCGCTGAGGCGTTAGGCCCGCGGGCTTTATGCGTGAGGGGGTGAGTGAGGCTTTATGAGGCTTGCAGGGCGTGTTCCAGTTCTTCTAAGGCGATAGGTTTGGTGAGATACCCATTGGCCCCCAGGCTCAGCAGGCGGGCGCTTGTTTGGTGAGCATCTCGCTGCCTCTAAGGCCGGGCTTAGACGTGGCGGCGGCGCGCGAATAGGAGGCCAAGAGGGGCCTCTCCGCCTATGGATGCCTCGCCATCTGTTTCGTTTGCTTGGCGCTCTGAGGCGGCTCGGAGCAGCCCTGCTTCGCTCGTGGCGCGCTTTCTCTGGGCCCGCACCACGGGTTTTTGTGTTTTTGGTCTCGCTATGGGTTTGACTTCTCTTTGCTTTTTATGCTATAAAATGACTAACCAGTCAGTCAGTTTTTTGCCCTTTCTTAAGGAGGAAAAGATCATGTCTCGATTTCAACGACTTTTCCCGCTATTCCTTGGGATAGGGATGCTTGTGGCTGCCTGCGCGCAGTCGCCTCCCTCAACCGCGACGGTATCTCCACCCACCGAGGCCGCTTCCCAGGAAACTGCGGCTTCGCCTCTGCCTTCCCCTGCCTCTTCCCCAACCCCTACTCCTGTGCCTACGCCGGCGTTTCTCCCCAACTTACATTTCCCCTTGCTCCCTTCTGATTTGGATACACCAAACTATGAAGCCCAACTGCTCTTTTCCCTTGGGGTTGGAGATTCGCCCTCAGAGGATACGATATGCCCAGCCTGGAGAGTAGAGTGGGCGGTCTCCCACAGGCCTCAAGATGTTTTCTCTGAGGATACTTTCCTCCCAAGTCAAGAAGCGCCTTCGGAAGATTACTTCATCCTCGTCGGCAAGCGGAGTACATTCTCCGTCAGAAGCCCCTACGATATCCCGGTTAGTTTTGATGAAAACTTTCAGATGTTTGGGGCAGAGGGGCAAGTCGAGGTCTGGAACGACAAATGGTTTCCCTACTGGCAACAGATGGATATACCCACAGCCCGCCAGGCCTTTGAGCGCTACTGGCTTATGCATCTCACCCAACTTCTGGAACGGGCGGTTTGGCTGCCCGAAGGAGAGCAACGCTACTCATTGCGTTGGCCGTCCCTCACGGAGGACATGATGCTCCCCTGGATGCAGGACTGCCAAAAGCAAGAGGTGTACGCCGGAGAAGCCCGGACCTTGCAAGGCGAGGGAGAAGCCGTTGTAGCCGAAGACGGCACCTTGCTCTCCTTAGACCTCCACTTTTGGGGGGATTTTGTCACCCTGAGCGGAGACAGGTTCCCCCTTCAGGCCCAAGTCTATTTCATCGCAAGAGTGGCCGAGGAAAGATGGACCGAGGCGGTTAGATTGTCCTTTCTTACCACAGAAAAAGGCGGCATTTATCCCCAGGTGCCTTTGCCGCCCAGCACAGAGGCCGGGCGCCTGGTGGGCTCACCACGGGGAGGTGGATGGTGGGGGTTTGGAACTATTGAGCGTATTGGGGAAGTGTATCGTTTCTTTCTCAACGAATGGCCCCGTCATGGGTTCACTTTGCAGAGTCAGGAATCCACTGACGAGGGATATCGCCTATTCTTTCAGGATGAGCAAGGGCATGTGTGGGAAGTCATCCTAAAGGCGTTACCAACAACCATGATCGATAGAACGGACATCATCTTGGCGACGACCTCTGGGGCTTGGGAGATGCCCGAAACGGCGTGGGTGCCTGCGGCGTCTTCGCAGGGGATGGCCGGCATTTACTGCCAGAGCCTGGGAGGTGTTTCCACAGCCGATGGATGCTCGTGGCCAGAAGGAGAATCGTGTTCCTGGGCCGATTTGCTCGGTGGCAGCTGTGCTGCCGTTGAAGCCTCGCCCTGGGTATGGCAAGAGCCTGTAGCTCCTTATTGCGCTATGTACAGCGGGCGTGTCGAGCGTGGCGCTGCGCCGCAAGAGGGGACACGCTGTCGTTTTGAAGAAGGTGCGTTTTGTGATGCTTGGGCCTACTTCTTAGAAGAATGCTCGCGGGGCAGCCAGGCTGTGCAATCCCTGCCGCTGGACGAAGCGCATTTTAGTGCTCAAGTGTCGGCACATCTTGGCCCAGGCGAAACCTTGCGTTACCAAGTCTCTCGGCCTGAGTATCCCCATTGGCCTATAATGTCTGATATCCTTGGGGTCCCCGCCGAGTTCATCGACTTGCTGGTCTGGCTTGACGCTTCTCAAGACGATTTTGAATTTACCGTTTACGATCCCAATAACTTAGTTGTGGCCCATGGCACGTCCAACGCCGGCTTTGTTATCTATAAAGAGGTATACAAAAATGAAGATATGGGGCAAAAGCCGTTTACCCTGGAGGTCCAGAGTGGGGTTGAGGGGGGAAATTTCACCTTACATGTGGCTTGGGCTTCGGGATTTCCGGACGCGAATGCCCCCTGTGTTTTGTCTGGTGCGCAATTGGACGCTGATGGTGTGG
This sequence comes from uncultured Anaerolineaceae bacterium, assembly GCA_964386185.1. GTDB lineage: Bacteria > Chloroflexota > Anaerolineae > Anaerolineales > DRMV01 > DRMV01. Next base: position 991 of record CAYLRJ010000068.1, on the reverse strand, counting down.
CCTACTTTTACCAAGTTTCGCAGGCTGGGCGTATTGAGGCTGTTCTGGAAGGCGACGATACCGTCCTGGGGTTGTATCTGGTATCTGATGCGAAGCACACTTACAAGGTCGTCTTGGACCCCGCTGAAGGACGCCAACGAGGCACGGTGGAAGCCCCTGGTCCCATCACGGTCGTGATAGTGGTCCAAGGCCCACCGGGGGCGCCCTTCAAGTTGCGAAGTTTCTCTTTTTTACGGTAGTCTATCGTCAGGGCCTGGCCTTTCTCGCTTCCAACAAAGCCCCTGGGGGTGGATAGCCCCAGGGGCTTTATGCGTGAGGGGGTGAGTGAGGCTTTATGAGGCTTGCAGGGCGTGTTCCAGTTCTTCTAAGGCGATAGGTTTGGTGAGATACCCATTGGCCCCCAGGCTCAGCAGGCGGGCGCGCTCGGTTTCGGCAAATTCGGACGTCAGCATCACCACTCGGATGTTTTGCCACCGCGAACGGCTCCGCACAAATTTGAGGAACTCATCACCGGGCACTACCGGCATATTGAGGTCCAACAAAATGGCGTCGGGGGGTGGCTCGGTGAGCAAAGCGCGGCCCGCGGCCTTGGCTGAGAGGAAAATCCGATGGCGGTAGCCTAACAAGTCCACCATAAGGGCCACGGCTTTGGCCATTTCTCGGTCGTCGTCAATAATCCATACGGTTTTGGGAGGCATACACACCTTCTTTGGCCAGGCATTGGGAAGGGTTGATGGTATTTTAGCCCAAGGTGGCGAGGTAGAGGGTGAGGTAGGGTTTCGAGGGGGAGGGGTACGCTTGGGGTGCGAGGTGGGTGGTTAGAGGTGGGCTTTGATGACCTGCGCCAGGTTGCGGCTGATGCCGCGCACCGCGGCGATTTCGTCCACCGAGGCGCGGCGGATGGCCTCGACCGAGCCAAAATGCGCCAGCAGCGCGCGTTTGCGTTTGGGCCCCACGCCTGGGATGGCGTCCAAGGCCGAGGTCAGCCCCT
>CAYLRJ010000067.1:0-69572 GCA_964386185.1 uncultured Anaerolineaceae bacterium | reverse complement strand
ACCGCTGCCGGTCATGCCCACTACAAAGGCGTGGGTGGTCAGGTCGTCGGGGTCGTAGAGCACCGGCTGGTCGGTGACCTCGCCGGCTTCCAAATCGTAAATATTGCCGAGATAAAACTTGCCGTGGGTGTCGAGCATGGTCAGTTCCTCCAAAGGCGAAAGATGCAGCGCCGCGAGGCACTTTTCATTTTATCACTTCTGATGTCAGGCCGCGAACCACCAATCTTGCCCTTCTTGCAGGCCCCAGGCCGTGAGCCGAGGGCGAATCAACGCCTTGGCCAAACGAGCGCCCACGGCCACAATCACCGCCGGATGCCGATATTGGGCCCACAATTTCGGGAGGTCGTCGGCGGCATAAATGGGCTTTCCCCGCCGGGTGCGGCCAATTTTTTGGGGGTCCACATCCACAAAGGCCACCAGGGGCACCTTTTCCCGCAAGAGGTGCTTGCTCAAACGGCGCCCCGCCATGCCTGCGCCCCAGACGATGACCGCGTCACGCTGGCGCAATGGGCCTTGGGCCAAGTAAGTCGCTTTGAGCCGCAACATGTTTTCCAGGGAGGCGCGAGGGTCGGTGCGGGTCACACGCTGCGGGTGGTCGCGCCAAAAGAGCAAAAATTGGGGCAGTTTGGCAAACCGCGCCCCTTGCAGATACAGGCGAAGCCAGAGGTCGTAATCTTCCAGCCAGGGGCCGTGCCGATACCCGCCAGCGGCCAACACGGCTGCCTTGCGAAACATCACGCTGGGGTGCACGAAGGGGCTCTCGATGAAAATTTCCCGCCGAATGGCCTCGTCGGAAAGCAGGCGGTTTTGCCACGCCAAATAGGCTTGCATGCCTTCGCCTTGAAAGCCATCGGGATGCAAGCGCACTCGCGAGCCCACCACGGCCACAGTGGGGTGGGTTTCTAAAAACGCGGCTTGCAAAGCCAGCCGCGCGGGGTGGGCGCGGTCGTCGGCATCCATGCGAGCAATCAGAGGCCCTTGGCAGGCTTCCAGCCCTTTTTGCAAAGCCCGCGCAACCCCCTGATGCGCGCCCCGGAGCACCCGCAAAAAAGGCACCCGCCGCTGCCAGGCTTCCAGAATCTGAGGGGTGGTATCGGTCGAGCCGTCGTCCACCACCACCCATTCTGCCGCGCGGCGCGTTTGAACGGCCAAACTGGTCAGAGCCTCTTCAAGGGTGTCGGCCGCGTTGTAAACTGGCATGAGCACGGAAATGGGCAAAGGGGAAGCCATGTCGCCTCGAGATGTTATACTTGCAAAGCCATTCTGCCACGGACACGGAGGTGAACCATGAACGCACAATGGGATGCGTTGCTGACAAAAGCCATCAATTTCGTACCGGCCTTGATTGCGGCCCTGGTGATTGCAGTGGTGAGCGTATGGGTCGCCAATTGGTTGGCCAAATGGGTGCAGCGGCTCTTACAGCGCCGCCAGGTAGACCACGAACTCACGGTGCTCCTCGCGCACATCACCCGTTGGGGCACCATCGGCCTGGGCCTCGCGATGGCTTTGCAGCAAATCGGCTTCGACATCACCGCCTTCCTGGCCGGCTTAGGGGTGTTGGGTTTCACCGTTGGCTTTGCCATCCAAGACGTGAGCAAAAACTTCATCGCCGGCATTTTGCTCCTCTTGCAGCAGCCCTTCGACATCGGCGATGCGATTGAAATCAACGGCTATGGCGGCAAGGTGGAGGAAATTTCGCTGCGGGCGACGGCCATTCGCACTTTTGACGGCCGCCTGGTGTACATCCCCAATGCCGACGTTTACACCTCGGCCATCGTCAACTTCAGCCGCACCCAAGTCCGCCGTTTGGACGTGACCGTCGGCGTTGCCTACGGCACCGACTTGGACCACGCCAAAGCCATCGCCCAAGAAACCATCGCCCACCTGCCCGGTGTCAGCGCCGACCCTGCGCCCATGGTGGTCTTCCACACGTTCAACGACTCCTCGGTGGATATGACCATCTATTTCTGGATTGAAACCGCGCACACAGGCATCTGGGAAGGCAAAGACGCGGCCGTGCGTGCGATTTACGAAGCCTTCAACCGCGCAGGCATTGAAATTCCCTACCCCATTCAAACCGTGCTGCTCAATCAACCGCTGCCGACAACCTAACCTGCCTCAGCCCGCTTCCGCAGGGAAGCCGCCTCACCCTACCCCCGCGGGCCTGGCCAACACCAAATCAGGCCCGCGGTCAATTTCCCAGGGGTAAACAATGTAGGCGTCGGTGATGGCCGCGTAAAAATCGGGACGCAGCGCGCCAAAAAGGCTGCGGTGCGGGTTGAAATGCAACACGCAGGTGTAAGGCACGCCCCCCGCGGCCTCGACCCGCGCCCGCACCGCGGTCATGGTGCGGCCAGAACCCCAGACATCATCCACAATCAACGTGCGGCGCTCGGCCAGCAGGTGCTCTTCGGGGAACTGAATGAATTTGGGCCAAGCGACCAATTTCGCCCGCTCCATCGCCATCTGAGCGGGAAAGTCCACCGCGGCCAACAAAATGTGGGTGAGATTCAACGCCTCGGCCAGCATTCCACCGGGCACAATGCCCCCTCGGCTAATCATCACCATCGCATCAAAATTGACATCAAATTGGGGAATCAAATGGTCAATCAAAGCATCCACGTCTTGCCAGGTTAACACTTCTTTGCGCATAAGCCGACCTCGTTTCACAGATGAGCCCAGTCGCTACCAAGCCCTTTGGCCATCGCTCGCAAAAATTTTACCATCACCTTGCCGGGGCCCTCTGCGGGCGTTTTGCGGCCTTTTGCCAGGGGGAACTTTTTCAGCCGGGCGAGCGTCTAAGGGGTAGCAAGCCGATGTTGCCTAAACCCTTTCAAGGAGGTTTCCCATGAAAAAAGCATGGTTCCTGCTCGGTGGTGCTGCCATTGCCGCGCTGGCCTTCCTCGGCACCTTTGCCGCGGCCAGTTTACCTCAACGCGAAGCCCAAGCCCTGGCGGCTCCTGAGAGCACGTGCCCCCCACGGCGCACCCTCACCGTCAACGGCAGTGCGTCGGTGGTGGCCACGCCTGATGTGGCTTACATCACCGTGAGCGTCCACACAGAAGACAAAAAAGCCGCCGCCGCGCTGGAAGAAAACAACACCTTGGCCAACCAGGTCTATCAAACCTTGTCGCGCTACGGCATTGAGAAGAAAGACATCCGCACCCTCAACATTGCCCTCCGCCAACAAGAACGCTACGACAAAAACGGCACCCTCATCGCCCGCTATTACACGGTGGACAACACCATCCAGGTTACCGTCCGCAATTTAGACAACTTAGGCAAGGTGTTGGATGCGGTCGTGCAAAGCGGTGCCAACCGTCTGCAAGGCATCCGCTTCGATGTCAGCGATCGCGCCGCCCTGCTGGAACAAGCCCGGCTGGAAGCCGTGCAACAGGCCCGCGCCCAAGCCGAAACCATCGCGAAAGCCGCAGGCGCCGAATTGGGCGAAGTGCAGACCATCACCTTTCAAACCATTGCCCCGACCATCGAACGCAGTGACATGCTGATGGAAGCCGCCCCCAAAGTGGCCAGCGTGCCGGTCAGCGGCGGCCAGATGCAAATCACGGCTTCGGTCAAACTTGTGTTTGCCCTGCGCTAAACGCACCCTTGCACCGCACGATAAAGAGGCGCAACCTGCTCTGGCTGCGCCTCTTTTGATTGGCAAAGGCCGAAAGCCTACCGCAAATGACACGCGACAAAATGGTCAGGCTCGCCTTCGATGGGATGTAACGTTGGCTCTTGGGTGCGACAAATATCCTGCGCCAAGGGGCACCGCGGGTGGAAGCGACACCCCGCAGGGGGATGGATGGGGCTGGGGATTTCGCCTTTCGGAAGCGGCTGCTCGCGTCGCGCTTCAGGGTCAGGCACAGGCACAGCCGCGAGCAAGGCTTCGGTGTAGGGGTGCCGCGGATTGCCATAAACCTGCGGCAAGGGGCCGATTTCCACGATTTTGCCCAAATACATGATGGCGATACGGTCGCAAATGTATTTGGCCGTGGCCAGATCGTGGGTGATGAAGAGATAGGTGAGGCCAAATTCCTTCTGCAAATCGCGCATCAATTTGAGCAACACGGCCCGCACCGACACGTCGGCCATCGCAATGGGTTCGTCGGCGACCACCAAATCGGGGCGCAACACCAACGCCCGGGCAATCACCGCCCGCTGACGCTGCCCCCCTGAGAGTTGGTGAGGATATTTGTTGATGAACTGCTCAGGCGGGGTCAACCCCACTTTGGCCAAAATATCCAACACTTGCGCCCGTTCTTCGTCTGCGCTTGTGGCCAAGCCGTGAATCCGCAGCCCGTGGGCAATGGCCTGCCCAATGGTCATGCGCGGGTTGAGCGACGCGGTGGGGTCTTGGAAAATCGGCTGCATCCGCCGGCGCAGGGGGCGCAATTGCGATTCGGGCAAATGGGTAATGTCTTGCCCGTCAAACAAAATTGTGCCGTCGGTCGGTTCCAACAGCCGCAACACCAAACGGCCTGTGGTGGTCTTGCCCGAGCCCGACTCACCCGCCAGGCCCAACGTTTCACCAGGGTAAATGTCAAAATCCACCCCATCCACCGCGCGCACAGCCAAGGCTTCGCGGTGCAGGAGTTTGTCAATTGGGCCCTGCCCCAAGGGGAAATGCTTCTTGAGGTTCCGAACGGTCACCAAAGGCTGCGAATCGGTCATGCTTCCTCCTCAGCGTACAGCCAACACGCGGTGCTATGGCCAGGCTGGACTTCCTTCCACGGGGGCACTTTTGCACTGCACACGGGGCGGGCCTGCGGGCAACGCGGATGAAAGCGGCATCCCTGAGGCGGCGAAAGCAGGCTCGGCGGCGCGCCTGAGAGGGTTTCCAGTTCCAGGCCGTCTTCCAGCCGAATGCTCGGCACCGAAGCCAACAGCCCCCGGGTGTAGGGATGAAGCGTCTGATGAAAAATGCCATGCACTGGCCCAATCTCGGCCATGCGACCAGCATACATCACGGCCACTCGGTCTGCCAACTCGGCCACAACCCCAATGTTGTGGGTAATGAGGATCATGGTGAGGTTGAATTCGTCACGCAGTTCGCGCAGCAAATCCAGGAATTGGGCTTCGACGATGACATCCAAACTGGTCGTCGGCTCGTCGGCAATGATGAGGTCGGCGTTGAGCGCCAGGCCAATGCCAATCATGATGCGCTGCCGCATCCCACCGGAGAGTTGGTGGGGGTAGTCTTTCAAACGATCCGGCGAAATGCCCAGCCGCTGGATGAGTTGCGCAGCTCGTTCCCAGGCTTCTTTCCTGGAAACCTGCGGCTCATGCACCCGAATGGTCTCCACGATATGGTCGCCGATGCGCTGCAAAGGGTTGAGGGAGGTCATCGGGTCTTGAAAAACCATTGAGATGTGCCGCCCTCGGAGTTGGCGCATCTCCTTTTCCGACAGTTGCAGCAGATCTCGCCCCTGGAAGAGGATGCGCCCCGAGGTGATTTTGCCGGGCGGGCGCACCATGCGGAGCAGGGCCATCCCCAAGGTTGATTTGCCACAACCGCTTTCGCCAACCAGGCCCAACACTTCGCCGCGGCGGAGGGTGAAACTGACGTCATCCACCGCGCGCACGGGGCCTTGACGGGTCTCATAAGTGACGGTCAAATTTTCGACTTGCAGCAAAGGTTCGGTCATTGTCGTTCCCATGAATGAGGGGAGGGAATTTGGCTTTTGGGGGTCATGTGGTTGCGCGGGCTGCTTCACTCTTCGGTCAGCCGAGGGTTGAGAATTTCACCCAAGCCTTCGCCCAAGAGGCTAAAACCAAGGGCGACCAGGGTAATCATCAAGCCGGGGAAAGTGATTGGCCACCAATAACCCCGGGGCAGGTAGGCTTTCCCTTTGTTGAGGTCAAAGCCCCAATCGGGGGTGGGCGGCTGAAGCCCCAACCCCAAAAAGGCCAAGCCGGCTTCGGTGAGGATGGCGTCGGCCACGTTGAGGCTAAAGACCACCACCAGGGTGGGCACCACGTTGGGGAAGATGTACATTCCCAAAATTTCACGCTGTTTGGCCCCTAAGGCTCGGGCGGCTTCGACGTAGAGCTCTTCTTTGATGGAAAGCACCTGGGAACGGGTCATGCGGAAATAAGTGGGGATATACACCACCGAAATGGCGATGGCGATGTTGATGACGCCAGTGCCCAACATGGCAGCCACTGCGATGGCCAAAATCAAGCCCGGGAAGGAGTAGATGCTATCCATCACCAAGGAAAGCACCCGATCCATCCAGCCGCCGAAGAACCCCGAAAGCAACCCCAGGGGGATGCCAATGGCAGCGGAGAACAAAGCAGAAAGGATCGCCACCGCCAACACCGCCCGAGCGCCCCAAATGAGGCGGCTCAGGATGTCGCGGCCCAGGTTGTCGGTGCCCAGCCAAAAGCGCGGGCCAAAGGGCTGGCCAATTTGCACGAAATCGGGGTTGGCTTGGAGGGCTTCCGCGGCTTTGCGGGCCGAAATCAAAACGGCTTGGGCTTCTCCCGCGCGCACTTTTTCAAACAAGTCTTTGTCCACTTGGTAGGGGCGCGGGGTCATGCCGTAATCTTCGGCGACCACTGAGGCCGTGGTGTTGTAATAGACCGCTACCTTCAGCCCCTCAGGCGAGGTGATGCCACTGTTTTTCGGGGCCAAGAGCACAACCTGCCCACCCCCCGGGCGCTCGAACGGCCCACCGACGGTGACGATGGGGTCATAAGGGCTCAACACAGGCGCAAAAATGGTGACCAAGATAATGACCGCCAAAATCACCGCGCCGGTCATGGTCCAATACCATTCTGCGCCATACCAGGATGCACCTCGCAACAAGCGCCCCAGCACACTGGTGGGCTCTTCTGCAAATTTTTTCGTCTTCTCGTTGGTTTTCATGGTCGGCTCAGTAACGAATACGGGGGTCAATCCAAGCGTAGAGGACGTCCACCAACAGGCTCACGCTGGCGACCAACAGGGCAAAGACCACGACCGTCCCCTGAATAGAAGGGAAGTCTCGGTAGGTGATGCGTTCCACCAAAAAACGGCCCAGCCCCGGCCACGAGAACGTGCTCTCGGTCAGCACCGCGCCGGCCAACAACAGCGCGAACTGCAAACCCAACATCGTGATGATGGGAATGAGCGCGTTTTTCAACGCATGGCGATAAACCACCGTTCGCTCGGGAATGCCCCGGGCGCGCGCCGCGGTCACAAAGTCCATTTTGAGCACTTGCAACATATTTGAACGGGTCAACCGCACAAACACCCCCGAAAGGTAGAGGCCCAAGGTCATCGCGGGCATAATCAAATGGAGCACGCTATCTTTGAGGGCTGCCCAATTGTGGGTCAAGATGCTATCCACGGTGTAGAGGCCGGTAATGTGCTCGGGCGCAGCCGCCAAACTGCTGATGCGCCCGGCAATGGGAAGCCACCCCAGCCACACCCCAAACACCAATTGAAACATCAACCCCAACCAAAACACCGGAATCGCATAAATCACAATGCCATACAAACGCAAAGAATAATCGGCTAACGAGCGTCGGTGATGGGCTGCATACGCGCCCAGCCCAATGCCCACCACCGCGGTGACCAACATGGCTGCCAGTGAGAGCTCTAACGTCGCGGGGAAGTGGTCCCAAATTTGCTCGGCCACCGACTGACCCCGCACCGGGCTCAGGGTGGTGCCCAAATCAAAGTGCAATAAATCCCACAGATACTCGCCATATTGGACGTACAGCGGCTTATCCAACCCCAAGCTGTGCCGAATTTCATCAATGTATTCCTGGGGTGCGCCTGGACGAATGGACGATTTCACAGGGTCGCCCGGCATCACCCGAAGGATGATAAACACCATCGTGACCAACACGAAAATCATCGGGATGGTCAACAAGGTGCGCATGAAGAGATAGCGGCCAAGAGAGCGCATAGGCGTTTACCCAAAAGGGGGAAAAACAACGACGGACAAAGCAAAAAAACCGGGGGAGAGGAGACGGTCAAGCCTCCTCTCCCCGCGTTGGAGACCGCAAATTACTTGGTCTTTTCCAGCAAGAAGTAGTGGTTGAGCATCACCGGATCGAGCACGATGCCGCTGATGTTCTTGCGAGCCGCCACCATCAGTTTGCCCTGGGTGAGCGGCAGGGTGGGCACGTCTTCGGCCCAGAGTTTCTGGATTTCTTCGAAGACCTGCTTGCGCGCCTCACCACGCAGGTCGGTCGCGCTCTGTTCCTCTTGGAAGAGTTCGTCCATCTTCGGCGAGGAGTAATTGCAGCCGATGTCATCCGAAGCATCGGACGCGGCGAAGGGGTACGTGTAGTTGTCGGGGTCAATGTAGTCAGGATACCAACCCAAGAGGAACATCCCCATCGAGCCAAATTGCTCGGTGTAGGTGGCCCATTCTGCGCTCTGGAGGTTGACCTTGATCATGCCGGTCTCTTCCAGCGCGGCCTTGACCAGAGAAGCGACGTCAGATTCGGTGTCGCCGTAGTGGGTGGGGGTCCACCAGAGGTCAATTTCCATGGGGTTGTCTTCGCTGTAGCCCGCTTCCTGAAGCAGTTGTTTGGCCTTTTCCAGATCGCGCTTGGGGAAGGCGTCAATGTGGCTCCACATGCCCATCGGCACCATGGAGTAGAGCGGCTCATGGGTGCCCTGGAAGGCTTTGTCTACGATGGCTTGGCGGTCCACCGCGTAGGAAATCGCCTGGCGCACCAGTTTGTTGTCAAACGGCGGCATATCGACGTTGAAGACGATGTAGCGGATTTGCGCGCCAGGGCCTTCCACCACCTGGATGTCGGGGTTGTTTTTCAGGTCCGCGTAGTCGGTGGGGTTGAGGCTCTTGGTGGCCACGTCAATTTCGCCGTTTTCCAGCGCCAAGCGCATGGTGGTTGCATCGGCGAAGTATTTGATGATGATTTGGCTGGTCTTAGGCGGTTCGCCGTACCAATTGGGGTTGGCGACCAAGTCCATCTCGACATCGCGCACCCATTTGTCAATCTTGTAGGGGCCAATGCCGCCGCAGGTGCTGTCAGAGGCAATTTGGTCAGCCGGGTAGCAGTTGGGGCTGACCGGGGCGTAGGGGTAGGTCGCCACCAACAGCGGGAAGTAGTTGACCGCTTTCTTGAGGACGAACTTCACGGTGTAGTCGTCCACCACTTCGACGTGGTCCACAAAGGAAGTGACCAGCCAGTTGGGGTCGCCCTGGATCTTGAAGACCCGGTCAATGGACCATTTCACCGCTTCGGCGTTGAAGGGGGTGCCATCGTTGAACTTCAAGCCTTTGCGGAGATGGAAGGTGTATTCCAGCCCATCGTCGCTGACGTCGTAGGATTCGGCCAGCCCAGGCTCCAAGTCGGTGGTACCCGGCTTGTAGTGCAGCAGGGTGTCCATGGTGTTATGGAAGATTTCCCACGTGTGGAAGTCGTAGGCGTTCGCCGGGTCAAGGTCGGTGACCTTGTCGGTGGTGCCGATGATGATGGGGCCTGCCGATTGCGCGGGGGCCTCGGTGGGGGCTTCGGTCGCCTCGGCCGGCGCCTGGGTGGCTTCCGCAGGCGCCTGGGTGGCTTCACCGGCCGGCGCCTGGGTGGGGGCAGGCGTTGCCTTTTGGCACGCCGTCAGCCCCAGCGCCAGCACAACGGCCAGCGCCAGCACAACGAAAAAGATCTTGCGCTTTGTCATACCTTCTCCTCCTTAAAACTTTTGGTTGAAACGGGAGAACAATGGACGAACCGGCAACGGAATTTTCAAGGGCCACCACCTCCTTTTTTGCGGTGAGATGTGCGCCCCATGAGAATTTGGGGCAATTATAGTGCAGGCATTCCAGATGTCAAGAAACCCAGCCAAAATTGCAATTCTTTGGAGAATCTACATAAATCCACAGCAAAAATTTGACCTTTCGGCCTTTGGCCGCCGCGGTGTTGCTTTTTCGGCTCGGCCGCTTTGGATGGTGGGGCGGAAGCAGGGTTTGGCCTATGGTTGCTCTCGGCTGTGGTGAATGAGTCACGGTGAGGATAAAAAAAGCCGCCCCACCTTCCGGCGGGGCGGCTTCCAAAACCTTATGCTGCTCTTCAAACCGCCAACGCCGGGCTTTGCCGATAGAGGCGTTCCCGCAATGCAAGCACTTGGCGGCGCAGGCGTTCGTCGCTTTCGATTTGGTCGGCGATTTTTTCATAGCCATACTTGACCGTGGTATGGTCTCGGCCGCCCAACAGTTCGCCGATTTGCGGCAGGGAGAGTTTGGCGTCTTCCCGCAGCAGATACATCGCCACCTGGCGAGGCAAGGCTACTTTGTGAGAGCGGCTCTTGCTCCGCAGGCGTTCCACGCTCACGCCAAAGGCTTCGGCCACCAGATTGATGATTTGCTCGGGCTCGATGGCTTGCCGCCGCGGGAGCATGTCGGCCAGGGCGGCTTCCACCAAATCGGTGGTCAGCGGCATGCCCCGCAGGTCTGCATAGGCCAAGACGCGCGTCAGCGCGCCTTCCAACTCCCGAATGTTGGATTGCATATACCGCGCGATGGTTTCCAAAATTTCGTTGGGCACTTGCCGACCGGCCTGTTCGGCTTTGAACCGCAGGATGGCCACGCGGGTTTCAAAATCCGGGGGTTGGATGTCGGCCGTCAGCCCCCATTCAAAGCGAGAGCGCAGGCGTTCTTCCAGGGTCACCAAGGCTTTGGGGGGGCGGTCCGAGGTGATGACGATTTGTTTGTTTTGGCCATGCAGGGTGTTGAAGGTGTGGAAAAATTCCTCTTGGGTGGATTCTTTGCCCGCGATGAATTGGATGTCGTCAATGAGCAATACATCAACTTTGCGGTATTTTTCGCGAAAGGCTTCTGTGTTGTGGGTTCGGATGGCGTTGATGAGGTCGTTGGTGAATTCTTCTGAAGAGACGTAGCGCACCACCAGCCCTTGGGCGACGCAGGCGTTTCCAATGGCGTGTAACAGGTGGGTTTTGCCCAAGCCCACCCCGCCGTAGAGGAAGAGGGGGTTGTAGGCCTTGGCCGGGTTTTCGGCCACGGCCAGGCTGGCTGCGTGGGCCAAGCGATTGCTGGAGCCCACCACAAAGTTGTCGAAGGTGTAGCGAGGGTTGAGCGAGGCATCTTGGGCGTGGAGCGCCGGCGTCGGGGGGGAAGCCGCGGGCGCTTCTGCTGTTGGGGAAGGCGCCTCGGCCGCGGCGTCGGCCGGGCTCTCGGCCGCCGATTGAGCCCCGTGACCGTTGCCGTTCCCTTCGCCTTGCCCAGACCAAACCACAAATCGCACATCCACCGGCCGCGCCATCAACCCCACCAACTTGCGCCGCACGGTGCTCCGCAAGCGGCTTTCCAGCCAGTCGCGCGCGTAGGCGTTTTGCACGCCTACCACCAGCGTGTCGTCTTCTAACCCCACGACTTGTGTGTCGCGCACCCACGTGTCAAAGGCTGCTTTGGGCATCTCCATCTGAAGTTGCCCCAAAACGGACTGCCAAACTTGCGTTGTGGCTTGTTGTTCCACGCTTGCCTCCTCGCACCGAACATGCTACGCCCCCATAGGGGCAAACGCCGATGGTCGCTTGCCGCGGCGAATAAACAAACTGCTTGCAATTCAGGTTTGCACCTGTCAAACTTCTTCGATTGCTCGCACCCCCTTGCTGTGTGTGGTATTCTACACGCCTCGGCATCCCTTGGCAATACCCGAAACCTACGAATTCTTAAAAACTTTGAATTTTTTAAGAATTCGCTCCAGGCCGAATTTTTTAAAGATTCGCCGCGGACGCGCCGCTTCGGCTCGGCGTTCTTAGAATTCGTGTTCGCCTCTGGATGGGCAGGCCCTGCAAACACCCCCCATATCTGGGATAGGCTATCCGAAAAGCCTTACACCCCCCAGGTGTTGGGGCACTTTCTTAACCCCCCAATGGGGGTAGCCGCGCGCGGTGGTTGGCTAAGCATGCGCGCGGGCGCGCGTGACCCTAACTTTAAATCCAGTTTTCCAGGGCTGAGAGCCCGCCTTTTAAAAACTCACCCCCTCCAAAGGCGACCTCAAGGCCGCCGAGCGAGCCAAAAACCCGCCACTGCAAAGCCCACCGCGGCCAGAGCCAACAGCCCTTCCAGCAGGCCCCACGGCCAACGCCACAGCCTTTGGTCTTCAGGGAGGGCAGGCTGGAGTGCGTTGGTTTCAGGCGCCGCGGCTGCGTAGCGAGGGGTGCTGCAGGCAGTGGAGGTCGGTTGCGAGGTGGGGGGTGAGGGGGCGGCTTTCTCGGCCGTGCCGGTTGCCCCGGCAGGAAGCGGGGTTGGCGTTACGGGCGGCGCGGCAGCCGAAAAGATTTGCGGCGCCTCGGCGGCCTCCTGCGAAGGCTCGGGCGTTGGCTGGCCGGCCTCGGCCAGTTGGTCGGCTTCAGGCTCCACAGGCGAGAGCGCCTCAACTTCTGCAGAAGCCCTTGCCGGCCGAAGCTCGGCATAATGCTTGGGCACTGCCGCGCCAGTGGCCAGGTGGGCGGTCATCCAACTTCCAACCATCACAAACATCAACAACACCACAGCCACTGCGCTTGCCCAACGATACGCCAGCGCCCTCTGTGCGCCCCGACGGCGATCCGCGCGCTTCGCCACCGCCTGCGCCTGGGCCTCGGTCAGCGTAAAATTACGCGGGGCTTTGGGGCGCGGCAACGCCTGCAAGGCGGCTTTGAGGGCTTGCATTTCTTCCAAAGCCTGCCGCCAAACAGGGTCTCGCGCCACACGGCGAGCCACCCTCGCTCGCGCTCGCGGCGAGAGTTCACCATCCAGATAGGCCGCCAGACGTTGGCGGTCGCGAGGGGAAAGTTTCTCCAGGTTCATTGGGCTGCGTCTCCATCCTTTAGACGCGCGAACACACCCAAAAGTTCCGGAAAACGCTGCAAACACTGCTGCATCCGCAAACGGGCGCGAGCCAAGCGGCTTTTGAGCGTGCCCAACCGCACCCCCAAGGCGTGGGCTGCCTCCGCGTAGGCAAAACCTTCCACATCCACCAACACCATCACCGCCCGCTGCTCAGGAGGCAACTGCTGCAAACAAGCCGTCAGCGCTCGCTGCAAAGCCCGTTGCTCTGCCCTGCGCTCGGGATTGCGCGCGGGGTCCGCATCGGCCAACCACGACGGCGATTCGGCGGCTTCCCCTTCTGCATCCACCGGCTCCAACGGCAGCGTCGGACGCCGCTTTTCCCGCCGCAGATAGTCATAACACACATTCGTGACAATGCGAAAAAGCCACCCCCGCCACGAGCCGCCCCGATAGCGCGCCAAGGCTTGCCAGGCTTTGAGGAAGGCCTCTTGGGTCGCATCTTCGGCCGCCGCGCGCTCACCCAGGATGCGGTATGCTACATGATATACCGCATCCTGATAGGCCAACACCAAACGATTGAAGGCCTCCAAATCGCCCTCTTGCGCAGCGCGCACCCAAGCGCTTTCGTCAGACACTGACATCCCCTTCCTCAACTGGCAAGCACCAAACCCAAAAATCGCCCGACACTTACACGCGGCAGTGCGGATACGTCCATTATACGCCAATGCTCGCGTTTCACGAAGGCAAGTTATAATTGCTACATGCTCATCCACAACATTGGCCAACTGGTCACCCCCCAAGGCGGGCCTCAACGCGGGCACCGTTTGGGCCATTTGCGCATCATCCCTCAAGCCGCGTTGGTGGTCCGAGAAGGCCGCATCGTCGCGTTGGGGCCGGAAGACGCCCTCTTGCCCGATTACCCCCACGAGCCGCGCTTTGACGCGCAGGGGCGGGCGGTGGTCCCAGGTTTGGTGGACCCTCACACCCATCTACTCTGGGCAGGCGAGCGCGCAGCCGAATTTGAAATGCGCCTGGAGGGCAAAACCTATCTGGAAATCCTCCAAGCGGGCGGGGGCATCCTATCCACCGTGCGAGCCACCCGCAAAGCCTCGGTTGAGGCGCTGATGGCCGAAACCCGCCCTCGCTTGCTGCGCGCCTTTGCCCACGGCGCCACCACCATCGAGGTCAAAACCGGCTATGGCCTCGCGACCGCCGCCGAATTCAAGATGCTGGAAGCCATTCTCGCGCTGGACGACGAAGGGCCGTGGGAGCTGGCGCCGACGTTCCTCGCCGCCCACGCCATCCCGCCAGAGTTCAAAGGCCGCGGCGACGATTACGCCCGCCTGATTTGCCACGAGATGCTGCCCGCGCTCAAAGCCTGGTGGAGCGAACACGCAGCCGGCCGGCCTCTCCCCTTTGTTGACGTCTTCTGCGAAACCGGCGCCTTCAACCTTGAACAAACCCGCTGCATCCTCGAAACGGCCAAGGCTTTGGGCTTTCCCCTCAAAGTTCACGCCGACGAATTCGACAATTTGGGCGGCGCCGCCCTGGCCGCGGCGCTGGGCGCCGTTTCCGCAGACCACCTGGTCACGACTTCCGAAGCCGACATCCGCGCCCTGGGCGCCTCCGACACCGTCGCGGTCGCCCTCCCCTGCACCCCCTTTGGCCTGGCCGAGCCCCACTACACACCAGCCCAAGCCATTTTGGCGGCCAATGGCCTGCTGGCGCTGGCCACCGACTGCAACCCCGGCACCGCATGGTGTGAAAGCATGCCCTTTGCCATGGCGTTGGCCACCCGAGCCATGAGGCTCACGCCCGCGCAAGCACTGGCGGCCGCCACAATCAACGCAGCAGCCGCCATCCAAAGAGCCGACCGCATCGGTTCCCTGGAAGTGGGCAAACAAGCCGACTTCCTCATCCTGACTACCGACGACTACCGCCATCTGACCTACCGCTTTGGCACCAATCCCATAGGATGGGTGGTCAAGCGGGGGCGATTCTATCGCATCGAGGAAGGTGTCGTATGCACGCCCAACTAACGCTTTTGGAAATCTCCAATACCGCTTCTCTGCTTCTCGTTGCCGCGGGGCTGATTTTAGGCCTTCTGGCGCTCAAATTTCTCCTGCGGCTGGCCTGGCGAATTTTCACCATCGGCTGCCTTGTGATTGCGCTCCTCGCTGTGGCAGGGAGCCTGGCCCTCTACTTCCTCAAGTGACCACCACGACCAAAGTGACCACGCCATGAGCCCATCTCTCACCCTTGAAGAAGCCCGCGCTTGGTACGACGACGACCCGACCCACGGCTTTGGGCACATCCTGCGCGTGGTGCGCCTGGCCGAATATTTGGCGCGCCAAGTAGGCGCAGACGAAGCCATCGTGCGCGCGGCGGCCTTGCTGCACGATGCCAGTGGTGCCCACGGCCCTACGGAAAGCACCGCCCGCGACGGCCACCACAACGCCTCGGCCGCGTTCGCGCGGCAAGTGCTTGCCCAAAAAGGCTGGCCCGAAGACCGCATTGCCGCGGTGGAAGAAGCCATCCGCACCCACCGCTTCCGCAGCGGCGAACAGCCCCGCACCCTCGAGGCCCAAGTGCTCTTTGATGCGGATAAATTGGATGCCATCGGCGCTGTAGGCGTGGCGCGCGCGCTGGCCTATGCCTTTCGGCACCACAACCCGGCCTACGCGCCGCCCTCGGAACACTTCCTAAAAACCGGACAAACCGCCCCCGGCGAAGTTTACAGCGCCTATCACGAATACCTTTTCAAGCTGCGCCGCCTGCGCGAGCGGCTCTTCACCCCGCCGGCGCGGGCCCTGGCCGCGCGCCGCGATCAAGTCATGCGCGCTTATTTCGAAGCCCTGGCCGCAGAGATGGAAGGCCAAGACCTCCCGGAAACCTCCTTCCACGCGCCCGAGGCCCTGCTGGGGCCTCTGCTGGTCGAGCGGGGTTGGCGGCTCGCCACGGCCGAATCTTGCACCGGCGGCTTGATTGGCAGCCGCCTCACCGACATCCCCGGTTCTTCGGCCTACTTTGCCGGCGGCATTGTGGCCTATGCTTACGACGCCAAAGTGCGCCTGCTGGGGGTGCCTTGGCGCGTGTTAGAAGCCCACGGGGCCGTCAGCGAACCTGTCGTGCGGCTCATGGCCGAAGGCGCCAAACGCGCGCTCGCAGCCGAAGTGGCCGTGGCCGTCAGCGGCATCGCCGGCCCCAGCGGCGGCACCCCCGAAAAACCCGTCGGCACCACTTGGATCGCCGTGAGCACGCCCCTGACCACAGTAGCCCAGCGCTTCGTATGGCCTCACGACCGCATCGGCAACAAAAAAGCCACCGCAGAGCAAGCCCTGCGCTGGCTTTTGGAAATCCTCAGTGCCTAAAAGCCTCCCTCTCCGCTCGCGAGGCCCTGACAAACCGAGACAAACCAAGCCCTGAGATAACACTCAGGGCTTGTAATTTTTCAAACGTGCCTGCACGACACGCTTCACCTCATCGTGAACTTCCTCCACAGACCGCGAAGCATCAATCACCACCCAACGTTGGGGGTCTTCCTGAGCCAATTGGCGGTAGCCGTCTCTGACTTTTTGATGAAAAGCCAACTTCTCGGCGTCCAAACGGTTCCATTCCTGCAACAAAGGCTGACGCCGCCGAAGGCCTACCTCCACGTCCAAGTCTAACAACAGGGTCAAGTGCGGCTGCAGGCCGCCCGTGGCGTAGGCAATGAGCTGCCGCAGGCGGTCCAGATTTTCGCCACGCCCAAACCCCTGATAAGCCAAAGTAGAATCTGCAAACCGGTCGCACAACACGATTTTCCCCTGGGCCAAAGCAGGGCGAATCAACTCATCCACGTGCTGGGCGCGCGAAGCCTGAAACAACAACACCTCTGTGCGAGGCTTCATTTCGGCGTTGCCGTGCGCTAACAAAATCTGGCGAATTTGGTCACCGATGACGGTTCCCCCTGGCTCACGCGTCAACACCACCGCGTAACCTTGCTCTTCCAGGAAGGCGGCCAAACGCCGAATCTGGGTGGTCTTACCACTGCCTTCGGGCCCTTCAAACGTGATGAAAAAGCCGTTCACGCATCCTCCCGATAAATCCGCACCCGACGGAAGGGCTCCCGCCCGTAGGAGCGCGAAGTCAGGTGGGCTTCCTCGACCAGGCGATGCTGCAAGCGGCGGATGTCAGCGGGGGCAGGGGTGAGGTCCACCCAATCTTCGCCGGCCAACACGGCCTCGATGGCCGCCTGCGTTTCGGCCAAAATTTGGTCAATGGACATATCGTCGGCCCGCTTTTCCAGATGGAACAGGTTTTCCAAGAAAGTTTCCATCTGTTTGACCGTGTTCGAGCGCAGGACGTGGATTGGCATGCCGCGGTTTTCTGCATCCACGATGACCCGCGGGCGTTTGCGGTAATAGGAACGCAAGGTAACCACCACCTGGGCATCGCCGAGGTTGTCCACCACTTTGGCAGGAACCCGCAGGTAGCTGGCGGCTTTGCGCAAGCGGTTGCGCGCGACGCCGTGGGGGTAGATGCGAATGGGCTTCAAGCGGTTTTGGGGGCGCCACGGGTCGTAAGGCGCGTCTGCGGGGGAAGAAGGGGTCGCGAGGGGGCGGTTTCCCATGCGGCGCGGGCCCCGTTGATCTCGGCTGGTTTCCTGCTGGGCCACCATGGCTTCGATATGGATTTCGCCGTCTTCATCCCGCCAGCGCAATTCAGGCCGCAGGGGCTCCCCGCGCAGCAAAGCATCTACGGCTTCGGCCACATCTTTGTGGACGATCAAACGGTCGCGGTCTTGGATTTCCACCAGGATGTCAAAAGTGGGCGGGGCGCGGCGTTCCAAGACGGTTTTTTGTGTGCCCCGGCGGCGTGCTTCTTCGTCGGAAAGGGTGACCGACTCAATGCCGCCGACCAGGTCTGAGAGGGTGGGGTTGAGCAAGAGGTTTTCGAGGCTGTTGCCGTGGGCCGTGGCGATGAGTTGCACCCCGCGTTCTGCGATGGTGCGGGCGGCGAGGGCTTCCAACTCTCGGCCGATTTCGTCAATCACGATGACTTCGGGGTTGTGGTTTTCTACGGCCTCGATCATCACCTCGTGTTGGAGCGAGGGGGTCGGCACCTGCATACGGCGGGCGCGCCCCACCGCGGGGTGAGGCACATCGCCATCGCCGCCGATTTCGTTGGACGTGTCCACAATCACCACCCGCTTGCTTTCGGCCAGGATGCGGGCGGCTTCGCGCAACATGGTGGTTTTGCCGACGCCAGGCCGCCCCAACAAAAGCACGCTTTTGCCGCTTTCGATGAGGTCTTGGATGATGTCCACAGTGCCATACACTGCGCGCCCCACCCGACACGTCAAGCCAACCACGTCGCCGCGGCGGTTGCGGATGGCGGCAATGCGGTGTAGGGTGCGCTCGATGCCGGCACGATTGTCTTCGTCAAAAGCCCCTACCCGGGCGACGACGTGGTCAATTTCTGCCCGGGTCACCTCTGACTCGCGCAGCACGACTTCGCCGTGGGTGAAGCGGGCCGTGGGCACGCGCCCCAAATCGAGGATGATTTCCAGCAGGTTATCGCTATCGTCGGCTCGCTCGACCGCGGCAGCAATATCAGGCGGGAGCACCGCCAAGAGCGCGTGTAGATCGTCGGTAATTTTTCGCTTGGTCATAGAACCTCAGGGTGTATCCAACCTAAGCCCCAGGGGGAATGCGCTTCAGGTTGAAGCCATGTTGCGCCCGGCGGCCAGGCCGTTTCAGGCCCGCGGTGAAAACAAGGTCGGTTGCGGGGCATCGGCCACCACCGGTGTGGCGAGCGGCTGGGTGGCTGTGACGGGTTGGGCAATCCACCGAGCCAGGAAGGCGTAAGGCTCGCCGGGCTGGGCTTCGAGCCGCGCCAACGCGGCTTCCAACCACATTTGGTTGTCGCGAATGGCGAAGAAGAATGGCTTGCCGGTGCGCTGCAAAAAAGCCGCCAGGGAAGCCAGCACGGCCGGGGGGTCTTCCAAATCAGGGTGAAGGACAGGGGCAGCCCAAACGCCCCGCGGGCCAGCCGCCCAGCGGGCCACGCCGCGCACGTGCCCGCCTTCGACATAGACCACCGCGGTGGGGCAAGCCGCGGGCGAGGGGAGCAAATGTCGCACCAGGGGCGGGGTCAAATCGGCATACAGCCGATCGGCTTCCCATCGTTGTTGGGCCGAGGGCCACATCCAACGCCCCGCGGCGTCTGCCGTTTGCGGGGAGGCCATCTTCCAAAGGCGCTGGCGCGCCAAAACACGGAACCCCGCCGCCCGCAACGCGGGCAACCAGGCGGCTTGCTGAGGCGCTTCGGCCCAGAGGGCGTGAGCCCCGCGCAACGCAGGGTGGGCCACCAAAGCCTCAATGAGCGGCGCTAATGGGGTCTGCGGTTGGAGGGCTTGCGCCGGCGCAATGTAGAGCAGCCCGGCCAATTCGTTTTGTGGGTTGTGCTCGGCCACGGCCACCAAGGGGCCACCCTCAGCCCGCGCACCATCGGCAGCATATTGCACCGCGGCAATCCCTGTGGCTGGCGAAAGCAGGGCCAGCAAACCCGCGCTCAGCCACCCCCCACCGCCGATGGTCGCCCGACGGCTGTCCAGGCAGACCACGCGTTCGCGGTAGCGGTTCAAAAGGGGCAAATCTCGCCATGTGAGGGCGCGCGAAACACACATCAGCCAAACCTTAGGCGCGCGGTGATTTTCGGTTTAGGGCACCCAGCCAGCCAATGAGAGAAAGTAGCGATGGAAGCGCGTATCG
Source organism: uncultured Anaerolineaceae bacterium (assembly GCA_964386185.1). GTDB lineage: Bacteria > Chloroflexota > Anaerolineae > Anaerolineales > DRMV01 > DRMV01. Next base: position 50,059 of record CAYLRJ010000067.1, on the reverse strand, counting down.
TCGGTGAGTTCGGGATGAAACGCCGTTGCCAAGAGGTGCCCTTGTTGGGCTGCTACGATCCGCCCATCTTCCAACGTGGCCAACACTTCGGCAGGAGGCGTCACGGTTTCAATGAGCGGAGCACGGATGAACACCGCCCGAAACGGACGGTCGTCCTCAGGGGCCACAGCTTTGAGAGCGGGCACGGGAATGTCCACCTCAAAACTGGCCACCTGGCGGCCAAAGGCGTTGCGCTCCACGGTGATGTCCATCAACTCTAAAAGCGGCTGATTGCGGCGGGCGTCTTTTGAGAGGAAAATTGCACCCGCGCACGTGCCCCAGATGGCATGCTCTCGGCCAAAGGCCCGCAGGGGCTCCAAGAGCCCAAACTCTACGGCCAATTTGCCGATGGTCGTGGATTCTCCACCGGGGATGATCAGCCCAGCCAGGCCGTCCAAATCCGCGGGCAAGCGCACTTCGCGCACGGCAACGCCCAAACGGCGGAGCATGACTTCGTGCTCCCAAAACGAACCTTGCAAAGCCAGCACCCCCACAGTGAAATCACTCTGGGGGGCTGGCGCTTTGTCGGGTGGGATGAGGTTAGGCGCAGATTTCATGAGGCAGGGGCAATGTTCAGAGCAACAGTGGCGACAAGGCTACCAACCGCGGCCTGCCAGGCGGGCCTCTGCGGGCAAATCGGCGGCTTGCAGGCCGCGCATGGGCTCGCCCAAGCCTTTGCTCACCTCGGCCAAAATGGCAGGGTCGTTGTAATGGGTCACTGCTTTGACAATGGCCGCGGCGCGCTTGGGCGGGTCTTCAGACTTGAAAATGCCCGAACCCACGAAAATGCCATCCATGCCCAGCTGCATCATCAGGGCAGCGTCGGCGGGCGTCGCGATGCCGCCGGCGGCGAAGTTGACCACGGGGAGGCGGCCCAGTTCCTTGACTTCGCGCACCAGGTCCAACGGTGCGCCGATTTCCTTGGCGTAAGTGTAGAGCTCCTCGTCGGCCATGGTCTGCAAGCGGCGAATTTCACCTAACACCGCCCGGGCATGCCGCACGGCTTCGACCACGTCGCCCGTGCCAGCCTCGCCCTTGGTGCGAATCATGGCCGCCCCTTCGGCAATCCGCCGCAGGGCTTCACCCAGGTTGCGCGCCCCACACACAAAGGGCACCTTGAATTGATGTTTGTCAATGTGGTGTTCTTCGTCGGCCGGGGTGAGCACTTCAGATTCATCAATGTAATCCACGCCAATGGCTTCCAGAATTTGGGCTTCCACGAAGTGGCCAATCCGCACTTTTGCCATCACCGGGATGCTCACCGCGTCCATGATTTTGAGGATGAGTTCGGGGTCGCTCATCCGAGCAACGCCGCCTTGTTTCCGAATATCCGCGGGGACGCGCTCCAAGGCCATCACGGCCACTGCACCCGCGTCCTCAGCAATTTTTGCCTGTTCGGGCGTGACCACGTCCATGATGACGCCGCCCTTGAGCATTTGGGCCAGGCCCACTTTGACTTTGTACGAAGCAATTTGGGCTTCCATTTTAGACCTCCGAGAACAGCCACCCAGGGCTGAAAAGGCTACCTTGCGCTTTTTATTCTAACACGTCTACTCCGAGAGGGGCATGGTGCCTTCAAAAGTTGGCGTTTTTGCGCTCACAACGGCGAAGGCCTGCCGTGACAACGACAGGCCTGGTGAGGTGCCCTTTTGTGTGCGCTTCCGGGAAAGCGCGGTCACGCGGCGGGTCATTCCAGATAATCCCGCAGGTGACGGCTGTAGGAAGGGTGACGGAGTTTGCGCAACGCTTTGGCTTCGATTTGCCGCACCCGCTCGCGCGTGACGTTGAAATAACGCCCGACTTCTTCCAAGGTGTGCGACTTGCCATCGAGCAGGCCAAAGCGGAGTTCCAACACCTGGCGCTCGCGTTCGGTCAGGGCAGCTAAAACGTTTTGCACTTGCTCGCGCAGCATGTCTCGGGTGGCTTGGTCCAGAGGGCGCAGGGTTTCGGTATCTTCCACAAAATCGCCCAGGGCGTTGTTTTCTTCGTCGCCCATGCTGCTTTCCAGCGAGAGGGGCTCTTCTGTGGCGCGAAACACCTTGCGCACCTTGCCTGTGGCAAAACGCCACCGCTGTTGCAGATGGGGGGAAAGGGGCTGGCCTTCTTCGAGGGCTGTGCGAATGGCTTTGGCCTCTTCGTCGCTCAGGAAGCCGCTTTCCAAGGCGATTTCTTCCAAGGTGGGTTCGCGGCCCAAGCGCTGCGTGAGTTGGCGTTGGATTTTCCGCAATTTTTGCCACGACTCAATCATGTGGACCGGCACCCGAATGGTGCGCGCTTGCTCAGCGATGGCTCGGGTCACGGCCTGCCGAATCCACCAGGTGGCGTAGGTGCTGAATTTGTAGCCGCGGGCAGGGTCGAATTTGTCAATCGCGCGCAACAGCCCCAGATTTCCCTCTTGGATGAGGTCCAACAAGGGCACGCCACGGTCTACGTAGCGTTTGGCTACGCTGACCACCAGCCGCAGGTTAGAGCGGATCAAAGCCGTCCGGGCGACTTCGGCGCGCGCGGCAATGGCTGTCAATTCGGCCCGCAGCACTTCATCGTCGGGGAGGTAGCGGCGGAACGTGCGCTCGGACGGCAAGCGCTGGCGTTTGGTATGAAACCGCACCAAGGCTTCGGCGACTTCGGCGGGCAGGGCATAGACCGCGATGAACACGGCGACGACCTGGGCGGCAACGCCATCCCAAAAGGGGTCTTTGCCCCATGAGCCATTGTTGAGATACGCCCGGACGTAGGAAGGGGTTTCGCTCTGCCAGGTTTGGTGAAGCATTTGGGCTTCGGCGGTCAGGAGGGCAAAATCGGGGGGTTCGCAGCCCCAGCGGGCGACGTCTTCCAACGCCCGCTGCCAGGCCGTCACCATTTCGGTATAAAGCGCGCAATACAACCGCCGGGGGGTGGTTTCGCCCTGCCCCCGCGCTTTGGGGTGGGCTTGCAGCCATTGCACCTGTTTGTGCGCGGCGATCATGGTCGCGAGCCAAAATTCCTGATCGGCTGTGAGCAGCTTGGCCTGGCCAATTTCCCGAAGGTAGAGGTACACTGGGTCGCTATCGACCTCGTCGCCCCAACCGCGGGTGTAGGCCTCTTCGGCGGCTAAATCTTCGGCAGTGGGTTCCAGCGTTTCTTCCGTGGTCATGGCATCTCTCGAAAACAAGGCTCAGGTTTGGGCAGAAAGGGCGGCGCGGAAGCCGTGTTTGAAGGCTTTGTCTAACAACAGCCGGCGGCGCGAAGCCTCACGCCATTGTTGTTGATAGTGTGGCAGCAGGGGGTCTTGTTGGCGCTCTGCCTCGGCAATCAAAAATTGAAGTTGGGTCAAATCTTGCTTGAGGCGCTCCAAGCGCAGGCGGACGACGGCGTGGAACAGTTCTTCTGCCCAGCGGTCGGGCGATGAAACCAGCGAGGCGGTTTCCTGCAAACACCGGTCGGCTTCGGCCATCAGGGGCAAGGAAAGGCGGGCCAAGACGTCGTCGGCGGGCTCACGCTGTTCTTGCTCGACGGCGGCTTCCAATGCTTCAAAAATAGCCCGTTGGGCGGCCGTTGGGAAATCATCCGCGTGTAACGGCGGCAGTTCATACATCCGCAGAGCGCGGTCTATACGAAACCGCAGGTGGGGGTCTCGCAACAACAGCCCCAAAGCCCGCGCGGCCAGGCGGTTGACCAACGCCGAGGTGTGCGCCCAGGCCGAGGGGGTGGGCCGCGCAGGCGTCCGCGTGCGTGATGGGGCAGGGGTGTTGGCCCGCCGTGGTGTCCGCCGACGGCGTTTTTGCGCAGGTGGGCGCCAGGCCAAGAGGGTGGCTTCATCCATCCGCAGCAGGGCCGCGAGTTTTTGCAGGTAGGCCTGCTGCTCGATGGGGTTGGCCACTTCATCAATCAGCGGCAAAATCTGCGCGGCGAGCTCGGCTTTGGCTTTGGGGTCGTCTAAGTCCATTTCGGCAGCCAGGGTGTGCATGATGAAAAGGATGATGGGCTGGGCGCTGTTCAGGACGCGCTCCCAGGCTGCGGGGTCGGCCAAGGCGATTTCGTCGGGGTCTTTGCCTTCGGGCAGCAGCGCCACCCGCAGGTCGGCCTTTAGGCGGTTTTCCTGCCGCAACAGGCCGCGGGGGTCAAAACGAAAACCATCGGCTTCTGAAAGGGCTTCTCGGGCAACTTCCATGCTCCGCAGTGTGGCGCGGATGCCCGCGGGGTCAGGGTCGAGGGCCAACACCATGTGGCGGGTGTAGCGCTTGAGGGTGCGCAGTTGGCCTTCGTTGAGCGCCACGCCCATCGGCGAAACCGCGTTGGGGAAGCCGGCCTGGTGCAGGCCGATGACATCCATGTAGCCTTCCACGATGACCACTTGGTCGCGCTGGCGGATGGCCTTGCCCGCTTTGTCGAGGCCGTAGAGCAGGCGGCTTTTGTCGAAGATTTCGGTCTGAGGCGAATTGAGGTATTTGGGCACGCCGTCGGGGTCTAACGTGCGGGCGCCAAAGCCCACCGCGCGGCCGCGCGCGTCGCGAATGGGGAACATCACCCGATGGCGGAAGCGGTCATAAATGCGGCCGTCTTCACGACGGGTGAGCAAACCCACGGCCAGCAGGTCTTCGTCGGTATAGCCCTTGCCGGTAAAGTAGGCCCGTGCGGCCTCCCAAGCCTGAGGGGCATACCCCAAATCGAAAATTTCGATGGTTTCGTCGGTGAGGCCGCGGCGGTGGAGATAATCGAGCGCCATGCGGCCTGCGGTGGTGTGCAAATGGTGCCGATAGAAAACCACCGCCTCTTCCATCAAGTCATACAAGCGCTGCTGGGCTTCTCGCTGGGCTGCATCTTCGGGGCGCCGAGGCTCCAGCGTAACCCCAGCCCGCTCGGCCAAATGCTCCAGCGCCTGCCGAAAATCCCACCCCTCTCGCTTCATCACAAACGTGAAAATATCGCCGCCTTCGTTGCAGCCAAAGCAGCGCCAAGTGCCCGTCTCCGGGAAGACCACAAAAGCAGGGGTTCGTTTGTTATCGTGGAAGGGGCAAAAGCCGATATAGTTTTTGCCCGTTTTGCGCAGGTCCACGGTCTCGGAGACGATGTCCACGATATCGAGGCGGTTTTTGATTTCTTCTACCGGGTCCATCGGTCACCTAAACTTTCCACAGCATGGTGTGATTATACACGTCGTCTCGGCGCCGCGAGGCCAGATTCGCTGCGGGTTTATTCCGCTGCGTCAACCTCATGCCACAGGATCGTACGCTGCGCGGTATCTAACAAAACCCATGTCGCCCGGCCGGTCAACACGCCCGCGAGCTCGCCGGGGTTGACCAACAGCGTCGCTCCCACGCGGCCTTCGAAGGCCTGATGGTCGTGGCCATAGCATACCAAATCGTGCTGCTGAGAGGCAGCCACCGCTCTCGCCACCTCAGGATAATGGCTCATGGCAATGCGAAAGCCCTCAATCTCAAAGTCGGCAAATTCGCCGTGGAGGATGACATTGCCAGCCTGAGCCGCAATGACGGCCAACATCCGCCGATCCCCATCGTTGTTTCCCCACACCACGTGCACTGGTTTGCCCTGCACCCCTTCGGCCAAACGCTTGAGGGTAAAGGGGGAACAAATATCGCCGCAATGCAAAATCGCATCGGCTTGCTGCAAAGCAGGCAACGCCCGCTGAAGGTTGTGGACGTGGTCATGGGTATCGCTAATCAACGCCAGTTTCATCTTCCACCTCCTGCACGGGGCTTGATGCAAGTTTAGCACAAGTTTCCCTCTGCAGGCGACGATTGCGGTGGGGGAACCATCCCCCGCGGGACAACGAGCAAAAGCGAGGCCGCAGCGCCCCGCGCCCGCCGCCCCCTGGCGCGTATGTTTATCTCCATTTAACCAACTTATGCTAAGATAAAAGTGAAGATGCCCGTCCGTTTTCCGGCCAACAAGGAGGTTCTATGAGCGCCGAGATCGAAATTTTCACGAAGAACCTGGAATTGACCGACCGCTTGCGAGACTACGTTGAAAAGAAAGTACCCAAACTCACGCGCTACATTCGGGGCATCCAGACCACACGGGTGGACCTCAAACACGAGCCATCGGCCCGCAATGCCCAAGACCGCTATGTAGCGCAAATCACAGTGCGGGGGAAACGGTTCATCTTGCGCGCAGAGGAACGGGCCGACGACATCATGACCGCGCTCAATGCAGCCTTAGACAACATGCAACGACGCATTCGGCGCTATAAAGGGCGACACTATCGCGACCGCGGCGAGGAAGCCACCTTTGCCGAAGCAACCTACGAGGCCGAAGAAACCGAAGAGCCCGTCATCGCCCGTCGCAAGCGCTTTGCCCTGACCCCCATGGACGAACGCGAAGCCATCGAGCAAATGGAGCTATTGGGCCACAACTTCTTCGTCTTTTACAACGCCACCACCAACGCCATCAATGTGCTTTACCGCCGCCGGGATGGCAGCTATGGGCTCATCGAGCCCGAGTTAGGCTAAACAAGGGCATCTTCCTCGGTAGGCAACAGCAAATCCCCGGCCTGAGCCGGGGATTTTCGCGCCCCAAACCCCCGCCCCAAACAGCACAGCGCAGGAATGGCAACGAGGATATTTCCCTCGTCTGTTAGATTACCCCAGGAAACCACCCGCCCCAAGCGCGGCTAAGGGGCAATCCAGCCGGCTTCCAGGTCACGCAAAACTTCTTCGACAAGACGCTGCCGCCCAGGAGACACCGCGCGGGCGTCATACACCTCCAACCGCAAAGGCACCGCGGCGTGTGCGAGAGACGGATCTTCCCACAAGGCTTCCAAACCCGCGGCCACATCGGCCACCACCGCGGCCGCATAAACCGCCGCGGAGGAGGGGGCTTCCAACGCAATCAGGGTGGCCTGATCGCCAAGGGCTTGAATCACGCCCGCCTGAGCAGCCTGGGGGCTCACCACAAACGTCTGCACCGCGCTTTGGCGCAAACGTTGCACTGCTGCTTGCCACGCCGTGGCGTCGCTCTCAGCCGGAAGCAACGCATATGCCGGGTAAACCACAAAAGGCGGATACAACGGCCGACACAAACCACAAAAATAACGGCCGCCATCCACAAAAGCCTCCGCGGCCTGGGCCTCTTCATCGGTGGCGAGCATGGCAATCCGCCAATCTGGGGTGATGACCGCGGCCAAATAACCGGCCACAAAAGCCCGATGGGGCAAATCGGCCGGCGTAGGGTCCAACGCTTGAGCTGAGGAAGCGCCCTCGGCAGGCGGGGCAATGGCCAAGGCACGCGCCTCGAGGGCCGGGGGGGCTGCCTCGACGGCCACCACCACTTGCACATTGGGCGGCAGCGCCTCACCGGGCGCGCGCTGCACCGCGACCCAACCGTGCGCTTGCGCCAGGGCTTGGACCCACGCCCAAGCAGGGTCCCGCAACCACGGCGTGGCAGCCGAGGGAGCCCACAACACCGCCGTCGGTGGCGCGGGGGTCGCGGTAGGAGAAGGCGCCACCGTGGCCGTAGGGAGCGCGGTGGGCTGCGCGGGTGTAGGGGCGGGCGTGGGCACCTGCTGGCGCTGGCACGCGGTCAACATCCAAGCCAGCCCAACCCAGACCAAAAGAACTTTCGGCAAAAATCGACGCGGCATAGGACTTCCTTCTCAAGGGGAGCGTCCAGAAAGCGGGTATAATTATAAACAATATAAAATTTTCAAACATTGCCGACAACAGCGAGGAAGTTATGATTATACTCAACGTGCCCGGACGAGGGGACTTTCAATTCGAACACCTGGTGAGCGACGTCAACGGCACCCTGGCCGTGGACGGCGTTTTGTTGCCAGGCGTTGCCGAACGGCTGAAAGCCGTGCAAACAACGCTCACCCTTCACCTGCTCACAGCCGACACCCACGGCAAACAAGCCTCCATAGATCAAGCCTTGGGCACCCAAGCGGTGCGGGTCAAAGGCGGAGGCGAGGCTGGGCAAAAGGCCGAATTCGTGCGCAAGTTAGGGGCCGAAAAGGTCATTGCCCTGGGGCAAGGGGCAAACGACGCGCTGATGTTGCGCGAAGCCGCGCTGGGCATTTGTGTGCTCTCGTCGGAGGGCACAGCGGTGGAAGCCCTCTTAGCCGCGGACATCGTCGTGCCCGACGTGTTGACCGCACTTGATTTGCTACTTCATCCGACCCGACTTGTTGCCAGTTTACGCCGATGACCATTCCACGCAGCAAAGCCACTCCCGAAGATCCCCAACACCTCCCCCCGGCGCGGCGTAGGCGCGCGCGGCGTTCCCTGACGCCCATGAGCGCCGAAGAGCGCGAAGCCTTTTGGAACCAGACCGCCCGTCGAGCCGAGCCCTCGGTGGATTTCTTCCTCTTTTTGACCTTGGCCGCAGTCATTTGGGCATTTGGATTAGGGGTCGATTCAGCCGGGCTGCTCTTCTTTGGGGCCTTGGTCGCACCCAGCATGGCCCCGCTCATTGGCTTGGGCTTGGGGGTGGTCACCGGCTCCGCGCGCTATTTCTTCCATGTGCTGGGCGGCTTGCTGGTAGGAAGCGTGGTGGTCTTCGTGCTGGGGATGTTGGGCGGCGCGGCCGGCCGCATCTGGGCACCTCCAAGTTTACAACAAGCCCCTCTCCATGCCCACCTTTCGGTGTGGGATTTCCTCATTCTCATTGCGGCCGCCGTCTGGGGCACCATTGCCCTCGCCCGCTCACCCCGCAAATTAGCCCTGCCAGGCGCAGCCCTGGCTTACGAAGTCTTCTTGCCCCTGGCCACCGCAGGGTTTGGGTTGGGAAGCGGCGCGCCCCACCTCTTCCCCGATGGGCTGTTGGTCTATGCCGTTCACCTGGCATGGGTCGTTTTGGTCAGCGCGCTGGTGTTGGCCGTGTTGGGCTTCCGACCGCTGACACTATTCGGCTACACGTTGGGCGGTGTGGTGGCCTTGGCCGGAGCCGTGCTTTTCGTCTTGGCTTTGGGGTTGGGCACCGCAGTCGGCACGCAGGTTGCACTACCTACACCAATCCCTACCCCAACGCCGGTGCCACCCACGGCCACGCCCACTTCCCCGCCTACGGCCACACCCGTGCCCCCCACCGCCACACCAACCCCGCCCCCCAGCCCGACGCCCACCCTCACGCCCACGTTGACGCCCTCCCCCAGCCCAACCCCTGTCTACGCGGTCGTCCATGCACCCGAACAATATGGCGGCATCCTCATCCGCGAAAGCCCGGGCTTCAACAGCAAGATCGTCGGCCGCGCTTCCAACGGCGATGTGGTCGAAGTGATTGGGCCCGAACAAGAAGTGGACAATTACCTCTGGATTCAAATCCTTGTGCCGGCCACGGGCAAAACCGGCTGGGTTTTGGAACACTTGTTACTGATGGCGACACCATCCCCCAACTGGTAAAACGGCCTCCCCCATCAGTCCGCTTGACTTTCAAAAGCGCGTATGCTAATCTTAGCATGGCACATGTGTAGCCCACGCCACAGGTATCGGTGTCGCAAGTAGGTGAAACGAGGCCGTTGCTTATTTTCATGCAAGGAGAGGTTGTGATGAAAAAATATGCCCTTTGGATGATACTTGCGCTGGTATTCGCACTCGTGTTGGGGGCGTGTACACGCTCTGCCAGCGGCGCAATGCCTCCGACACCTACCGCGGGGATGAACGAATTTCCCACCCCCGTTCCCACCGGCGTTGCCAACATTAGCGCAACGCAAACTGCGGTGGCCATGCCCCCGCAAACCGGCGGCGGGGAAGCCGCGCCTCAGCCCACGCCCATCCCACTGGCGACGCTGATGCCCACCCCGCGGCCGACGCCGATACCCACGGCCACGCCCAAGCCCATCACGACCACGGGCAGCGCGGCCACACCCATCGCCACCACCGTGCCTTCCACTTACACCCTCCACGAAGGCGAGTTCCCCTACTGCTTGGCGCGGCGCTTCAACATTGACCCCGACGCCTTGCTGCGGGCCAATGGGCTGGCGCGCGGGCAAATCGTCTATCCGGGTAAAACCCTGACCATCCCGACCAACGCCAACCCCTTCCCCTATCAGCGGGCGCTGCGGGCTCACCCCACCACCTACGTCGTCCAATACGGCGACACCCTCTACAGCATCGCCTGCAAATTCGGCGACGTCTGGCCCGAGGCCATTGCAGCCGCCAACAACCTCAGCCTCGACGCAACGCTGACGCCCGGCCAAACGTTGCAAATCCCCTAAACTTTTGTCTGCCGCTCTCCAAGGGTGCTGTACGCACGTGCAGCACCCTTTCACCTTTTTAGGAGCCACCTCATGTTCACCGTCGAACGCTCAGAAAAGGTCTTTCAAGGCCGAGTTTTTGATGTGCGCCGGGATTGGGTGCGCTTACCCAACGGGCGCTCAACCGCGCTGGACATCATCACCCACCACGGTGCGGTGACGCTGGTGCCGTGGGATGCAGAAGGGCGGCTTTGGTTCGTGCGGCAATACCGCCACGCCGCGGGCACCACGCTGTTGGAATTCCCGGCCGGCACCCTGGAGCCCAACGAAGACCCGCAAGCCTGCGCGGCCCGCGAAATTCGGGAAGAAATCGGCCTGGCAGCCGAAAACCTGCAGCTGCTGGGGCGCTTCTACCTGGCGCCGGGCTATTCCACCGAATACATGCACGTTTACCTTGCCACCGGCCTCACGCCCGCGCCCTTGCCACCCGACGCCGACGAAATTCTGGAACCCGTCGCCCTCCCCCTGGATGAAGTGCTCGCCTTGGCGCGCCGCGACCAACTGCAAGATGCCAAAACCTTGGCTGCCCTCATGCTGGCCCTCCCTTACCTGGAAGGCCGCTAAAAGGCCTGCCGCACCCTTACACGCGCCGCGCCCGAAGCCACCCCATGTTATAATAGCGCCGATACTCCCCTGTTTCAGGAGGTGTCGTCATGGGCAAAGGAGATCGCCGCACCCGACGCGGCAAGATTTGGCGGGGCACCCACGGCAAGACCCGCCCCAAGCCCAAGAAAAAGGCCAAAAAACAGGCCGAGTGAGCATCTGGCAACCCCACACCCCGCGGTGAGGGGTTTTGCCTTTAAGCCCGGGCGCGCCTGAACGCACGGGTGGCCCTTTTCCCAGCCAGTTCGCGCGCCCGCGTTGCTCTCCGCCCAGCGCGCCCTCAGCTACAACAGCGTCGGGGGATTTACGATGACTTCCCACTCGCCCAAAGCACGGCCCCGCAAGATGTCTTCCGGCCGAGGCCCCCTGAGAATCAAATGCCAACAATAGCGCCCCCCCTCACGGGCATAAAAACACGGTGCAGGGCCGATGATTTGGGTGGCCACGTGCCCACCCTCGCGAAGCCAGGTCTGCACCTTGGCCTTCATGGCCTCGGCCTCGCGACGCACGCGCTCGGCGCGCCAATCGCGCAGGCGCAGGCGTACCAACCGAGCGTAGGGAGGGTATCCTAACTTTCGTCGCACGGCCAACTCCTGCTGGTAAAAGCCGGCAAAATCATGCCCGGCTGCCGCGCGAATGGCATAATGCTCCGGCATGTAGGTCTGCAACACCACCCGCCCGCCCAACGGGCTGCGCCCCGCCCGGCCTGCGACCTGCACCAACAGCTGAAAACCCCGCTCCGCAGCCCGATAATCGGGCAATGTCAAACCGACGTCAGCCAAAACAATCCCTACCAAGGTCACGAATGGCAAATCCAACCCTTTGGCCAACATTTGGGTGCCGATGAGCACGTCGGCCTGCCGCGAGACAAAATGTCCCAAAATGGCCTCATGGCCGCCCTTGGCGCTGGTGGTATCGGCATCCCAACGCAGGGTGCGTGCGTGCGGGAAATGCCGCAGCACTTCGGCTTCCACCCGCTCGGTTCCCGCGCCATAAGGGCGCAGACGCTCGCCACCACATGCGGGGCAGCGCGCAGGCATCTTGCGCCGATAGCCGCAATGGTGGCAGAGCAATGCGCCTTCCCCTTGATGATAGGTCAAGGGAAGGTCGCAGCGCGGGCAACGCATGACGTGGCCGCAATCTCGGCAAAAGACATAGGTGGCGCTGCCACGGCGGTTGAGGAAAAGGATGGCCTGTTCGCCCCGTTGCAAAACCTCTCCCAGCGCTTGCAAAAGGGGGCGGCTGAAGATGCCACGCTGCCCAGCCCGCAGCTCTGCGCGCATATCCACCACCTGCACAGGCGGCAGGGAAGCCGCCCACGCGTCACCGCCCGCGGGGGCAAAGGTTTGGTCGGCCATGCGGCCGGTTTTTTCAACCTGCGCCGCCACGAGGCGCCGATGCGCCAAGACGCGGCGCGGCAGTTCCAAAAGGGTGATCTTGCCGGCTTGGGCTCGGGCGTAGGTCACCACGTCGGGGGTGGCCGTTCCCAAAATCACTGCTGCAGAGGCCATTTCGCCATATGCCAAGGCCACGTCACGGGCGTGGTAGAAAGGCAAACGCTCGTTGAAGTAGGCCTCTTCGTGACACTCATCCACGACGATGAGCCCCAAATTGGAAAACGGGGCAAACAACGCGCTGCGCGGCCCAATGAGCACCCGAATGTCGCCTCGCCGCACCCGCAGCCAAGTATCGTAACGCTCACCTAAACTCAACCCCGAATGCAACACCCCCACCACAGGCCCGAAACGGGCGCGAAATCGGCGAATGGTCTGCGGGGTGAGGGCAATTTCAGGCACCAAGACGACCACCTGCCGCCCCAAAGCCAGGGCCTCGGCCGTAGCACGCAGGTAGATTTCGGTTTTCCCGCTGCCGGTGACGCCGTGTAACAAAATTGGGGTGGGCGGTTGGCCCTGGGCGGCCTCTTGCAACCGCGGGCGGATGATGTCCCACGCGCGCGCCTGGGCGGGTGTGAGGGCGGGCGGGGTTTCGGGGGCAGGGGCTACGAAATCGGCCAAGGGGTCCCGATAGCGGGGTTCCCGATAGCGTTGGATCAAGCCCAACTTCTCCAGGGCCTGGAAATCAGCGGGCTTCGCCTCCACCACGGCGGCCAACAGGCGCTCGGGCTGCGGGCCGCCCGAGGCGAGGGCTTCCAGCACCTGACGGCGACGGGCCTGCACATGGGGGCGGGTGGCAAGCCGCGCGGCAGGCCAATGTCGCGCGTCCGCAGGGGAAACCGCCAACCGCACCATGGCCTCATATTGCCGAGAGACTTTGGGGCGGGGCAACACCGGGGTGCGCGCGAGCCAGCCCCGCCGATGCAGACGGGTCACCGCGTTTCGCCAGTTGCGTCGCGGCAACGCACGGGCCAGTTGGCGCCCGCGCAGCGCGCCTCGCTCCGCCAACAAGGTCAACACCCGCCGCTCGGTGTCGCTCAAATCTGCGGGGAGCGCATCAGGCGCAGGCGCTTGGGGCGTCAGCGCATAACGGCTATCGGCCGTTTGAAGCACCCCTGGCGGCGCCATCAACGCCACACACGCTGCGAGCGACGCCAGCGTGTCGTGCGCCATGCGCTGCGCCAGCTGCAGCTGCAAGGCCGTCAGCCGAACGGACGCATCGGGCACCGCGAGCACGGGTTTGGTCTCGGGCACGTCGGGCTGCTCAATGAAACGCAACACCACCCCATACACATACCGCGACCCAAAGGGCACCTCAACAATCACACCTGGCTGCACCGCTTCGCGCAGGTCTTCGGGCACATGGTAGTGAAACACCCCCTGCACCTGGGGCTGGTGAACGACAACTTCCACAAAGGTCACGGTCATTTCCCAAGGCTCACGGTTCAAAACAAGGCCGCCTGCGGGCGGCACGTATCCTCACCGCACGGCGCGCCTTTGCCCCGGGCGGCCAAGGCCCGCCGCGGCTCAAGAAGCCTCCGCGGCAGGCGCGTCATCCGAGAGGGGGCCATCAGAAGACGGGGCTTCCAAACGCTCGATTTTGAGGCGAGACACCCGCAAGCCATCCATCGCCAAGACCGTCAGACGCACCCCCTCTTCTTCAATGACATCGCCCACCTCAGGGATGCGCCCTAAACGATCCAACACAAAACCTGCGATGGTGTCGTAATAGGGCGTGGTGAGATCCACATCCAGAGTTTCGTTGACGTCTTCCAACAACGTGCGCCCATCTACAATGGCCGTGCCGTCCGCGAGGATTTCAATTTCAGGGGTCTCTTCGTCAAAGGGGTCACTGACTTCGCCCACAATCTCTTCCAAAAGGTCTTCCAGGGTCACCAGCCCCGCCGTGCCACCGTATTCATCCACCACAATGGCAATATGGCGGCGCGTTTCCCGAAAACGGCGCAACACCTCGATGACCGGCAGGGTCTCAGGCACAAAAAGCGCTTCGCGGGCAATTTCGCGGGCTTGCTTTTGCTCAAAGTCGGGGGTGCCAAAAAACCGCACCACGTCTTTGATGTGCAAGATGCCCAAAATATCGTCCAAATCGCCCTCATACACGGGGAATTTGGTGACCGCGTGTTCCGAAAAAAGGGGAATCACCTCCGAGAGCGGCATGTCGGCTTTGACCGCGATGATTTCAGGCCGAGGGACCATCACCTGCCGCACCAGCAACTCGCCAAAATCCAACACTGCTGTCAACATGCCGCCGCTTTCGGCCAAGAGGCCGCTCTCTTCGCTTTCGGAAACGATTTGTTTGAGTTCTTCCACGGTCAGGTGAGAGCCGTGGACGTCGGTTTCCTCAATGCCCAGCAAACGCAAAGTAAAGCGGGTTGCCCAGTCCAACGCGTCCACAAACCAGCGGAAGGTGGTCTCAAACAGCATCATCGGGTAAGCCGCCCGCAAGGCAAATTTTTCGGGCGAACGCAAGGTCGCGACCTTGGGCACTTGCTCACCCAAGACGACATGGAAACTGGTCACAATGGTCAGCGAGAGCAACAAAGGCAGGCTGGGCAAAATACGCTCCACAAACTCCAGCCCCGCAGGCAGTTCGCGGCCGTGGAACAACGGCTCCAGCATGGCAGCAAAGGCTTTTTCGCCCACGGCACCCAAAGCCAGGCTGACAATGGTGATGCCCAATTGCGTGGCCGCGATGAGATGGTCGCGTGCGGCCGGGCTTTCGAGCCAACGCCATACGATTTGGGCGCTCCGCGAGCCTTCTTTGGCCATCACCTCAATCCGGTGGCGCCGCGCGGCTACCGCGGCAAATTCCACCGACACGAAAAAGCCATTCAAGGCAATCAGCGCAAACATCAACACAAAGTTCCAAAACATGGGCACCTCTCACAAACCAGCAACCAAACAAGCAAAACCAGGAACAAGCCGCCAAGGGGACGGTAGCACGCCTCGCTACCCGCCCCCATGCCGAATGGCCATCACGTTGTCACGCCCAAACGGGCCAACGCCTCCAACACCTGGTCGCGCGAGCGATACACGATGCCGTGCATGCCCACATTGCGGGCGGCGATGAT
This sequence comes from uncultured Anaerolineaceae bacterium, assembly GCA_964386185.1. Classification (GTDB taxonomy): domain Bacteria; phylum Chloroflexota; class Anaerolineae; order Anaerolineales; family DRMV01; genus DRMV01. Next base: position 34,742 of record CAYLRJ010000067.1, on the reverse strand, counting down.
GTTTTCTTCCCGGTCATCTACAAACACGGCTTCCGCTGGCGAGACAGCCAAGCGCTCCAAAAGCAGGCGATAGATGCGAGGGTCAGGCTTCATCAAGCGCTCTTCTGCCGAAATGACCATCACGTCAAAAGCATCGGCAATGCCCAACTGGTGAAGCAAATCGCGTAAATCTAACCACGCGTTGGAAAGCAACGCGGTGCGATAGGTGGGGCGCAAACTGCGCAGCCAATCGGCCAAGGCAGTATCCACACGCACTCCTTGCCAAAAACGCTCGGCCAGTTCGGGGCCTTTTTCAGCAGGCCAGCCCCATTGCTGCGCCAAACGACGCCATAGCTCTTCGGGGGTGATTTCCCCCTTTTGGGCGGCAATGCTCAACGGGCCATCAAACACCTCTTGGCGGAGGGTTTCCACCGGAATGTGCAACGCTTGGGCCAAGGCTTGATGCGGCTGCGGGTCGCCTAAATGAAGCAGCACACCTCCGAAATCCAACACCACGGCACGGATGGGAGCAGGGTTTGTCATAAGAAATCGTCCTCCGGCTGCGCGTTCTGCGCAAAGAAATAACCCGCAATGAAGCCACGGGCGCGTTCGGTGAGGGGATAATGGGCCTGCAGCGTCTGCCAAAAGACGGCGCTATGGCCTTCTGAAGGCTGCAACAGATGCACAAACTCATGGGCGATCACATAATCAATCACCCACTGCGGCCAAGAGCGGATTTTATCAGAAATCCGAATGTGGCCGTGGGTCTTTCCGCCCAAGGTCACGCTGCCCAGGCGTTTTTCCATGTTGCTGACCCAACGGATGGCCTCCCAATGGACCTGGCCATCAAAATAGCGCCGATTAATCTCTCGGGCGCGCTGCGCCAAATCGTCATCGGTGCGCCGCGCCGCCCGGGCGGCCAGCTGCACCCATTCGGCTTCGATCTCCTGGAGGAGGGAAGGCACCCTCCGCCAGGGGAAGGTAGCCGGCATGCGCACCACGAGGCGGCCATCGCCGCGGCGTTCCCAGCGGACGGTTTTGCGCAGCCGCCGATCGCGGCGCACCACCACGGGCACAAGGCGGCCGGTGAGCGGATCGGTCAGGGTGTAGGTGCGTTCCTCAGTGGTCATGGGGCACTATTCTATCAAGAACACCACCACCCGCTTGGGCCCATGCACCCCAATGGTCAGGGTCATTTCAATATCGGCGGTGCGCGAAGGGCCTGTGATGATGCTGGTCATGGCCGAGCGAGTCACCGCCGGCAGTTGCAAGGCTGTGGTCAGGTCGGGCACGATGGCCTTGGCGGGGAGCACCGCGAGGTGAATTTCTGGCAAGAGCGAAGCCACTTGGGGGCGGCCGGCGCCGCCGGGGGTGATCAAACTACCGGTGGCGGCAATGCCTGCCAAGGCGGCGGTCAGGCCCACACGATAATTTGCGACGGCGGTGGGAGGCTCGCCAGCAGGCGTCACCAGCGTAACCCCGGCATCGCGCAGTGCGGTCACCACAGCGGCGGGCAAATGTTCTGGCGCCCACGAGAGCACCTCGGTCAGGCCTTCCCTTTGCAGGAAAGCGGCCAGGGCCTGCCCTGCGGCTTCCTCGTCGGCAACGGTGATTACTTCGCCCTGCAGGGCCGTCAGGGCTGCGATGAACTTGCGGGTGAGGGCTTCGGGCGTGCGGGGGAACGCCGCAGGCGCGGCCTCTGGTGCTGAAGGCCGCGGGGGCGCAGGCGCCTCGGTGGAGGTGCGACGCGCAGGCTGGGGGGGCGGGGGCGTCGGGCGGGTGACCCCTTGCAGGAAGGGAATGCGCGTGAGGGGCGCCAAAACCCGCGCCGCCGGGCGCATCAGCCCTCGGGCCAGGGCAAAAAGGCGCGGGCGGGTCGCAACCCAAGCATAGAGCGCCAAAAAGCCCCGCCAAGGGGGGCGGTGGGCTTGCCGTGCGTCGCCCGCGTCACCGAACGCGGCCTCGCGCTCGGCCGATGCCGAAGGAGGGCCGGGAGGCGCAAACCCTGCTCGCGCCCGCAAAATCAAGTCGGGCAGGGGCACTTCGACCGGGCAGGCCTCGGCGCACGCGCCACACAAAGTACACAAATAGGGCAAGTTGCCAAACGTTTCGGCGCCAAAAAGCCCTGGCGAAATGACAATCCCAATGGGGCCGGGGTAGGGCGTCGGCTCACCGTGGCGACCAAGGTAAGCATGCCCGCCGATTTCCTGGAACACCGGGCACGTATTGAGGCAAGCACCACAGCGAATGCACCGCAAAGCGTCGGCCAGCGGGGTTTGGGAGAGGCGACGGCGGCCGTTATCTACAATGACCAAGTGGCGCTCTTGAGGTCCGTCGGGGTCCCCGGGCCGGCGAGGGCCGTGGATGAGGGAGGTGTACACCGTCAAATCTTGCCCTGTTGCCGAGCGCGGCAGCAATTCCAGCATCAGCGCCAATTCGGCCGGCGTGCGCACCAAGCGCTCCGCCCCCATCACCGCAATATGCACCCGCGGCAAGGTGGTGACCATCCGGCCGTTGCCCTCGTTGGTGACGATGCAGAGGCCGCCGGTTTGGGCAATGCCAAAGTTGACGCCGCTGATGCCCACATCGGCCTGGAGAAAAGCCTCTCGCAGGTGACGGCGCGCGGTGGCGGTCATGGCTTCCACGTCTTCGGTGTAGGGCATGCCCAATTTCTGATGGAAGGTTTGGGCTACTTCTTGACGGCGCAGATGCACCGCGGGGGTGATGATGTGAGCCGGGCGTTCGCCGCGCAGTTGAATGATGAATTCGCCCAAATCGGTCTCGACCACGTGGTGCCCTGCGGCTTCCAGCGCCGCGTTGAGGCCAATTTCTTCGGTGACCATAGATTTGGATTTGACAATGCGGCGCGGGGCCGGCCCTTGGGCGTTGACGATTTGCAGCACAATCGCTCGGGCTTCTTCGGCTGTGGCAGCCAGATGGACGTGGAAGCCATTCTGGCGGGCCTTGCCGACAAACTGAGCAAAGACCCCATCCCACTGGGCCAGGATTTCATCCCGCACACGCGCGGCGCGCTTCCGCAACACTTCCCAGGGCTCGGGCAAGGAAGCATGGGCGCGGGCGCGAGCTGTGCGGCGGCGCTGTGCGTTGGCGTCCAGCGCGGCTTGCAGGGCCGCGTCGGTCAAAGCCTGATGGATGGCATCACGGGGCGCGGTCATGGCTGTTCCTCATGCGTGCTCCTCATCCTCAAACACGATTTGGTCGCCTTCCAGCGCCCGAATGCGCGCCAAGGCCTCGATGGGCACGCCCAAAGGGGCTAATTTCGCGCGCCCGCCTTCGAAGGTCTTTTCAATGAGCGCGCCAATGCCCACCACGTGGGCTTTGGCTGCTTGCACTAAGCGCACCAACCCCAAAATGGTTTCGCCCGAGGCCAGGAAGTCGTCAATAATGAGCACCCGTTCGCCTTCGTGGAGATATTCGGGCGAGACCATCAATTCCACTTCTCGCCCTTTGGTGTGGGAAGGGGTGAGGGTCAGGAAGATTTGGTCGGGCATGGTGACAGGGCGGTGTTTGCGGGCGAAGACCACGGGCACATTCAAGTAATAGCCGGTGGCCAAGGCAGGGGCAATGCCCGAGATTTCGGCGGTAAACACTTTCTCGGGGCGGGTGGATGCAAAGCGCCGCGCCAATTCTTCGCCGCAGGCCATCATCAGGGCGGGGTCCACCTGATGGTTGATAAAGGCGTCCACTTTGAGGATGCCGCCGCCCAAATGACGTCCTTGGGTCAAAATGCGCGTTTTTAAGGCTTGCATGAGCACCTCTCCTTTCAGGGAAGGGGCAAAGCCCGAAGACGAAAGACGCCGCGGCTCAAAGGTCGCGGCGCAGTTTCAGCGGGGGCAAGGCAGCAGGGTTAGGGCTGAGGCACCGTCGGCCGCCAGGCCGGGTCAAAATCGAAGGTGCCTTGCGTGGTCAAACGGCTCAATTGGGCGCCATCTACGGAGATGATGTAGATGTCGTGATTGTCGCCCTGCCAGCCTTCAAACACCAGCCAACGACCATCGGGCGACGCCATGGGTTCTTTCATGGCTGTGCCCACCACTGTAATGGGGGTTTCTAAGAGGCCGCCTTGTTCTAAGGGGGCGCGCACCAGGTAGGGCAAGGGCTTGTTGGGGTTGAGTTGGCTATAGACCAACAAGGTGCCGTTGCCCGCCCAGGTGGGATGCGTATTGGCTTTGTTGCCGCTGCGCGAGAAGGGTTGCGGGGTGGGCAACGTTTCCGCGCCCGGGTCAAAGGGCAAGAGCCAAATGCGCGAGACGCTGCTGAGGTTGCCCACAAACGCCAGCCAGCGGCCATCGGGCGACCAAGCCGGCTGAGCGCCTTCCACGTCGGTGCCCAACAAGGGGAAGATTTGATAGGTTTGCAGGTTCAAGACATACAACTGCGGGATGCCGCTGCGCAAACTGGTGAAGGCCAGGTATTTGCCATCGGGTGAAAAGGCTGGGTCGTAGCCGCCCCAATCCGGTGGCACCAGTTCTTCGACTTGGCCGGTTTCGAGGTGAAGCAAATAGATTTGGGCGTTAGGATAGCGCATGGCATTGACGCCGCAAGGGGCGATAAAGGCCAACGATTGGCCGTCGGGCGCCCAGGCCGGCTGGCACGCGCCCCCCGGCCGATCGGTCAATTGTTTCAACAGATGGCCTTGCAAGTCTGTCAGCCAAATTTGCACTGCGCCGCGGGTCACCGAGGCAAAGGCCAATTGTCCACTGCCGCCGCCTAAGGGTGTGGGGGCTGGGGTGGGGGTGATGGTTGGGGTGAGGGTAGGGGTAGGTTGAGGGGTGGCAGTGGGCGAAGGGGTGAGCGTGGGGGTGGCGGTAGGCAACAGCCCAACCCCGACGGTTGTCGGCAGGCTTTGGGGGGTTGGGGTAGGCTGCGCCACGGTCGGCCACGGGGCTGGGGTCGCAGGCAAACGTGCAGCCACAAAGGCTGCCACGGACCGCTGCAAGGGGTCAAGCATCCGCCCGATGCTGGCCGGGTTGGCTGCGTACCAAGCGACCAACACAGCGGCAATCAAAAGGAGCAGGGCCGCGATGCGCCGCCCTCGCCGACGCCCCCCTGCAAACCACGCGGCCGGCCCCGCCGGCGGGGGAGACGAAGGCGGCTCGCCCGCAAAGGCGTCATCGTCTTCCTCAGCCGAGGCGCCCGCGCCGTGCAGGGCGGGCAAGGGGCGGGTATTGCTCCTGCCCCAATTGGTCGCCTGGGGCGTGGACGCCTGGGGCGCGGGGGTGATTTCCCAAGCGTGATCGTGAAGGTGCTGTTGCTGCTCGGGCACCAGGTTCAAACTCAACAGCGCAGCCCGCATTTCCGCCACCGAGGCAAAGCGGTCGGTCGGCTGCAAAGCCATGGCCGTCGCGATAATTTGCGCCAAGGCCGGCGGGACTTCGGGGTTGACTTCATCCAGCGGTTTGAGCTCGGCGTGGTCCAACGCCCGTTCAAACGCGTCGGGCGGCGGTTCGCCGCTCAGGGCCATGTAAAGCGTCGCACCCAGGCTGTAAATGTCGGAATAGGGCGCGGTGTGGGATGTGCCGTATTGCTCGGGCGGTGAGAACCCGGGGGTGACGGCTTGCGCGCCGGTGACGGTGTTTTGGTCCCAACTGCCAACTTTGGCCAGGCCAAAATCTACCAGGAAGACATGGCCCTCAGGGGTGATGCGAACATTGCCCGGCTTAATGTCGCGATGGATCACCGGCGGGTCTTGGCTATGGAGGTATTCCAGCGCGTCGCACAAGGCCAAGCCGATGATGACGGCTTCCTGGACGCTGATTTTGCCTTCTCGCTCGACCCGCGTTTTGAGGTCTTCCCCCTCGATGTAATCCATGACCAGGTATTGGCCCTGGTCTTTGAGGACAAAGTAGTCGGTTACCCGGGGCAGGTTGGGGTGCCGAAGGCTGGCCAAGAGGCGGGCTTCTTGCTGGAACTGCTCAGCATATTCCCGGGCGACGAAGATGTTTTCTTTGATGGCCACTTCGATGTTGAGGATGGTATCCAGCGCGTGATACACTGAGCCCATCCCTCCTCGGCCAAGGACGGCAAGAATGCGATAACGTTCGCGTAGCAGGTCACCAGGTTGAAGCGCCATAAGGCAAAGGGCCTCAATTAGATATCAAGGTTGCGGACTTCGCGAGCATGGGTTTGGATGAACCGCCGGCGCGGCGGTACTTCACTGCCCATCAACATACTGAAGACGCGGTCGGCTTCGGCGGCGTCGTCAATGGTCACTTGGAGCAAGGTGCGCCGTTCGGGGTCCATGGTGGTTTCCCAAAGTTGTTGGGGGTTCATCTCGCCCAAACCCTTGTAGCGCTGAATGTGAATTTTAGCGCCGTTGCCAATTTCTTTGAGGATACGCTCACGCTCGGCTTCGGTATAAGCATAGCGCACTTGGTTTCTGTAGGCAATCCGGTAAAGCGGCGGCTGGGCGATGTAGAGGTGGCCTTCTTCAATCAAGGGGGTCATGTAACGGAAGAAAAAGGTCAGCAGCAGGGTGCGGATGTGGCTGCCGTCCACGTCGGCGTCGGTCATGATGATCACCCGCCCGTACCGCAGGTTTTCGAGGTTGAAGTCTTCACCAATGCCGGTGCCCAGGGCCGAAATCAGGGCTTTGATTTCTTTGTTGGAGAGGATTTTATCCAACCGGGCGCGTTCTGTGTTGAGGATTTTGCCCCGCAAGGGGAGGATGGCCTGGAAGTGGCGATCTCGGCCTTGTTTGGCCGACCCACCGGCCGATTCACCCTCGACGATGTAGAGTTCGGTTTTGGCGGGGTCTCGCTCGGAGCAATCGGCCAATTTGCCCGGCAAGGTCAGGCTCTCGAGGGCTGATTTGCGAATGACCAAGTCGCGTGCTTTGCGGGCTGCGGCCCGCGCCCGCGCTGAGGTGAGGCATTTTTGGATGATGGCTTTTGCGGCCGAGGGGTGCTCTTCCAAAAAAGTGCCCAACGCCTCGCTGACCACCTGCGCGGCGTAGGTCTGCACTTCGGGGTTCATCAATTTGACTTTGGTCTGGCTCTCGAACTGCGGGTCAGGATGCTTGATGCTGATGATGGCGGTCAGCCCTTCGCGCGTGTCGTCGCCGGTGAAATTCGGGTCAGCGTCTTTCAGCAAACCGGCTTTGCGGGCATAATCGTTGAGGGTGCGGGTGATGGCCGAGCGCATGCCCGTGAGGTGGGTGCCGCCGTCAATGGTGTTGATGGTGTTGGCAAACGCATACACAGATTCGGTAAACGCGTCGGTGTATTGGAGGGCAAACTCTATGTAGATGTCTTCAATCTCTTTTTCCGCGTGCACTACCGGATGCAGCGCCTGCCGGTTGCGGTTGAGGTAACGCACAAACGAGGTAATGCCGCCTTCGAAGTAAAAGGTCATCTCCCGGTCTGTGCGCTCATCGCGCAGGTGGATGGTCACCCCTCGGGTGACAAAGGCCATTTCGCGGAAGCGCTGAACCAGGGTCTCGAACTTGTAGTCTACATTGCCTTTGAAAATGGTGCGGTCAAATTTGAAAGTGGTGCGGGTGCCAGTTTCGCCTTTGGGGGCTTTGCCCACCTCTTCGACAGGCGTCACCGGACGGCCGCGCTCGTAGCGCTGACGATAGATTTTACCGTCGCGGCGCACTTCCACTTCGCACCATTCCGAAAGGGCGTTCACGGCCGAAACGCCCACGCCGTGCAAACCGCCCGAAACTTTGTACCCGCCACCGCCAAATTTCCCCCCCGCGTGGAGGGTGGTCATCACCACCTCAAGCGCGGGGCGGCCGGTTTGAGGGTGGATATCCACCGGGATGCCGCGGCCGTTGTCTTGCACGGTGACGCTGCTATCGGGATGGATGATGATGTCAATACGGTCACACGCGCCGGCCAGGGCCTCGTCAATGGAATTGTCCACCACCTCGTAAATGAGATGGTGGAGGGCTTTAATGTCAGTGCCGCCGACGTACATCCCTGGGCGGCGGCGGACGGCTTCCAGACCTTCTAAAACCTGAATGGTTGATGCGTCATAAGATTGAGTCGTTGTCTCAGTCACCAGAACCTCCACGCTTACTATCCGTCTAATTCTACCATAGGGTGGCCTTTTTGCGCCTCATCAAGGCCCAAAAGCGCCGCTGGCGCAGGTTATCATTATTTTTTGTCAAGGGGTGACACAGCGCCCCACCCCGCCTTCCGCTGGCATGCCCACCGCGATCAGCCCGCCGCTGCGCACCAACGCAGGAACCCGCAGGCCGCGCCTCAACACGGCTCACGCTCCGCCTCACAGGCCTAAATGTAAGGTAAAATACTTTCATGCAACCGCTTCCCTTCCGCCCACCGGCTCGCCTCACCCTGGCCGCAGACGCCAACCTGAGCGACGTGCACACCGCCGACGACCACATTTGGGCTTTGCACGCCACCTACGGCTCGTGGGAAGCCCTCACGCTCACCACCACCTACGGCTTGCGGGTTCAGGAAATGAGCCTCTTCCCCTTCATGGAGACCGAAGGGCAACGCCGCTGGATGCCGGCAACCTTTGCCGTGGCACCCACCCTCCACGCGCTCAGCGCTGGCTATGCTCATCTCACGTGCGAGCCTTTCCCAGGGCTGCGGCTGACCTGCCGTTATTGGATTGCCCACAGCCAAGCCGTTGTCGGCCAGCTGGGGCTGGAAAACACAAGTGAGGCACCACGCCAAGGCGCCTTGGGGTTAGCCGCGGTGCTCCGTCCCCTGCCGGGCGAAGACGGCAGCGGGATGGAACCTCAGCAAGGCCATGCGGTCAACATCTTGCAAGGTCATGCGGGCGGTTTAGCGCCCGTGTTGTTTCTCACCGGCGGCGCCGAAAGCCGGCTGAGCCCCTTTCCCTCTTTGAGCGTCTCCTTCACCCTTGCTCCCGCCGAAACCCGCCGCCTGACGTGGGTGCTCACCAGTCTGAAACATGCGGAAGAAGGCTTCGCCCAAGCCCGCCAACTGGCCGCCCGCCCCTGGCCGCCTTTTGAAGCCCGTTTGGCCCTGGCCGAAGCCCCGCTTCCCGCCATCGAAACCCCACAGCCCAACCTCACCTGGGCCCTCGTGCGCAGTCGCCAGTCGGCTCTGCGGCTGATGATGCCCCACCCCAACCTCCCCAAGCCCTTCTTCGTGACCGCCCGCGACCCCGACCACGGCGGGCCTGCAGACCCTCTGGCCCTCAACCGCGCCCCTTCGGTGCTGGAAGCCTACTACTTGGCCTCGGCTTACTTCCTCCCCACCCACCCCGCGCCAGTGCAGGGATGGGTGGCCAACTTCCTGGCCCACCAACGGGAAGACGGCTTCATCCCCTGGAAGCCCAGCCAAGGCCCACAAGGCTACCTGGCCTCACCGCTGCTGGTCGAACTGGCCTACCGAGCCTACGCCCACGATCTTTCAGGCCAGCGCGCCATTTACCCAGCCCTGCGGCGCTTTGTCGAACACTGGTTTGCCCACGCCGACGCCAACGGCGACGGCCTCCCCGAATGGTCGCACCCCCTGCAAATGGGGCTGGCCGACCCACCGGGCTTTGCCCCCTGGCGACGGGAATCGGTCGGCACCGACTTCGCCACCGTCGAGAGCCCAGCCCTTTACGCCTTGCTGGTGCGCGCGCTGGATCGGCTGGAAGCGCTGGCCACCGCGGCCGAGGCCACCTTCCCCAAAAGCCTGCGGGCGCAGCGCCGCAAACTCGTCAAAGCCCTCCACGAAATGTGGGACCCCCGCCGACGCACCGCCCTCTACCGCGACCGTGACACCCACCAACGGCCGGCGCACCAAACCTTGGGGAAGCACCGCGGCCCGGGCACCTTGACCCTCGCCGCCACTCTCACCCCGCCCAGCCGCATTGTGGTGCACCTCTTCCCCGAAAAGGGGCAAGTGCGGCCGCTGACCGTCACCTTGCGCGGCACCGACCCGCGCGGCAAACCCCTCACCGAGACTTTTTCAACAGGGCAAGCCCAGTGGTTCGAAGGCCGCGGCACCCTCACCACACGCGGGCTCTACCGCCGCCTCGAGGCCGTCACCGTAGAAGGGCTGCGCAGCCGAGGGCGCTTTGTGGTGCTCACCCCTGACCTCTACGCACCCGACATCAGCCTCTTGCTGCCCTTTTGGGCCCACATCTGGGAAGCGGAGCAGGCCGCTGCCGTCCGCCGCGCGCTGGTTTCCGAACGGGCCTACAACCAACCCTTCGGCGCACCGCTGAGCCCCCATCGGGGGCGCAAAGCCGCGGCATGGATGCGCGCGGTCCACTTCCCTTGGAATTTGTTTGCGGTTGAGGGCCTCTTGGGTTATGGCCATGTCGCCGAGGCAGCCGCGCTGCTCCAAAACATGGGGCGCGCTGCCCAAACTGCTCTGGAACACACCGGCTCGTTTTGGGAAGCCTACCACGCCGAAACCGGCGAAGGGCTCGCAGGGCAAGACGTCTTGGCCGGTCTGTTGCCGGTCGCGCTTTGGATGCAAGTTGCCGGCATTCAGCCGGTTAACCCTCACAAAGTCCGCTTCGTATGGCCCACCCCCTTTGAAGACGAAATCACCGTCCGCTTTTGGGGTTGGGCAATCCACCGCCGGCCGGGGCGCACGCGGGTGGTGACCCCCGACGGCCAAGAACACACGCTCACGACGGCCGAACCCTACGAAATCGAAATTCACTAACTCGGCTCAGGCACCCCTCACGAGGTGATCATGCACGCAAGCAGCATTATTTTCATCGAAGAGATTGTGATTTCCCTCCTTGGCGTCGCGGTGCTGGTCGGCATTTTCAGCCGCCGCTTGCGCATGCCCTATACCTTGGGCCTGGTGCTCATCGGGCTGGCGTTGGCCATTTTTGCCGAAGTGGAAGTGCCCATCACCGGCGAGCTCATCTTGGGGGTGTTGGTGCCTCCGCTGATTTTCGAAGCCGCGTTTCACATCCGATGGGACGACCTCAAACGCGATTTGGGCGTAATTTTGATGTTGGCCATTGTAGGGGTGGTGTTGGCGACCGCTGTGGTAGGGCTCATCATCCACTATGGGTTAGGCATGGCCTTGCCCTTGGCGCTGGTGTTTGGCGCCTTGGTGGCTGCCACCGACCCTGTGGCCGTGGTGGCCCTCTTCCGCTCTTTGGGGGCCCCAAAGCGGCTCCAAGTTTTGCTGGAAGGCGAAAGCCTGTTCAACGATGGCACGGCCATTGTGGTGTTCAACCTGCTGTTGGGCATTGCGCTGACCGGTCAATATAGCGTGAGCCAGGGGCTCATTGACTTCGTCCGCGTTGCGGGGGGCGGGTTTCTCGTAGGGGTGCTGCTGGGCGGGCTGGTTTCCAGCGTGATTGCCCGCGTGGACGATTATCTCTTAGAAACCGCCCTCACCGCGGTGTTGGCTTATGGCGCGTTCCTGGTGGCCGAGCAACTGCACGTCAGCGGGGTGTTGGCCGTGGTGGCTGCCGGGCTCATCAACGGCAACATCGGCCCTCGCGGGATGTCGCCCACCACCCGCATCGTGGTGGTCAACTTCTGGGAATTCGCGGCTTTCTTGGCCAACTCGTTCATCTTTTTGCTGATTGGCCTCCAGATTCGGCCTGATGTGCTCATGACCAATTGGTATGCCGTGTTATGGGCGGTGGGCGCCATTCTCATAGCCCGCCTGCTCAGCATTTATGGCCTTTCGTGGGTGGGCGAGCGTATTCCCCTATCGTGGAAACATGTCATGTATTGGGGCGGGCTGCGGGGTGCGGTTTCCCTGGCTTTGGCCTTGGGGCTGCCCGAGAGCCTGGGGCCGGTGCGCGAACAAATGCAAGTGATGGCTTTTGGGGTGGTGTTGTTTACCCTGCTGGTGCAAGGCGGCTCGATGCCGTGGGTGCTCAAGTGGCTCCACATTGGCTCGCGCGACGAAGAGAAAGAGGAATTTGCCAAACGCCACGCGCGGGCAGTTTCGGCGCGCGCGGGCTATGATTATTTGCGGCGGGCTTTTGAACAAGGCGTCATCTCGCACCACACGTGGGATGTGCTCCGCCCCTTGTTGGAGCAACGCAATCAACGGCTTCAAAAGGCCGTCAATGAGATTTTGCAAAAGCACCCTGCGCTGCAAATGGAAGAGCTCCACAAAGCCCGTTTGGAATCATTGCGGGCCCAACGAGCAGCCCTCTTGGACCTGCTGCAAGCCGGGGTCATCAGCGAAGAGGTCTTTTCGGAATTGGCCTCAGAAGTAGACAGTGCGCTCAGCGATCAACTTCCGGCCTGGCCCGGGATGTTGCTGCGGCGCTCGCCCAACGATCCGCCCATTCGCCACATGACTTTGGCCATCATTCAAGAGCGCGATTTGGAAGCCGCGGCCGAGGCGCTGGGGCGCTTGGGGGTGCCTGTGGTGCCCATCATCAGCAGCGGCGGGTTTCTGAGCCGGCCGAATGTCACTTTGCTCATTGGCGTGCCTGAAGGGCAAATCGAGGCTGTGGTGCAGGCGCTGCGCGCCAGTTGCCGCCGCCGAGTTGATTTTGTAGCCTCCAAAGCCGGCCACATCTTGCCGTTGCCCAGGCCCAAGCCCGTCCCCGTCGGGGGCGCGACGGTGTTCCTCTTCGACGTCGATAACTACATCGAGTTCTGACATTCCCCTGTTTTCGTGCTATCATTGGCCTATGACCGAACAACCTTTGGTGACCATCGTTACGCCCTCTTACAATCAAGCCCAATTCCTTGAGGCCACCATCCAATCGGTGCTGGCTCAAGATTATCCACACATTGAATACATCATTGTTGATGGCGGCTCGACCGATGGCAGTGTGGATATCATCCGTCGTTACGCAGACCGCCTGGCGTGGTGGGTTTCAGAACCCGATGAGGGGCAAACCGACGCCATCAACAAAGGTTTTGCCCACGCCCACGGCGAAATTTTGGCCTGGCTCAACTCCGATGACACTTACGAGCCCCACGCGGTGCGTGAGGCTGTGGCGTTCCTGGTCGCGCACCCCGAAGTGGGGCTGGTTTATGGCGACGCGAACTACATTGACGCCCAAGGGCGGGTCATTGGGCGCTTCCCCGCGGCACAGACCGACTACCGCAAACTACGCCGCGGGTACGTCCACATTCCGCAGCAAGCCGCGTTCTTTCGCGCCAATCTTTGGAAACAAGTTGGGCCTTTAGACCCCAGTTTCTACTTTGCGATGGATTATGACCTGTGGGTGCGCCTGGCCAAAATCAGCGAAATTCGCTATGTGCCTCGGGTGTGGGCCAATTTCCGCCTGCACGGCGACGCCAAAACCATCAAAGACGATGACCGCTGTTGGCCCGAGATGCTACGGGTACACTTTCGTGAAGGCGGACACTGGTTAGCCCCCATTGTGGGCAAATATTATCTGCGGCGGGCGCTGGCGCCGGCCCTGCGCTTGCGCTGGCGATGGCGTCTGCGCCACTAACCGCCCTTTAGCGCCCCTGGGGCAGCGCGACCGCGCAACGGGCGGCGCGGCAAGTCCCTTCAAGGAGCATGTCAATGGACAACAAAACCCTCGGCTGTCTTTTGGGCGGCTGCTTTCTGGTGCTGCTGATTGCCATCTGCGCAATCACGGGGGCTGTGGTGTGGCTCGTCTCCGACAACATCACAACCTCAACCGAGACCTTCGTCGGCGGCGTTTTCAGTGAAACGCCCACGCCCACGGCTTACCCCACCCTCAGCCCCACCGAGGTCCAACAACATCAAGATGTCATCCACGAAACGGTGGCCGCTCTGGCAGCACGCCAAGCGCCCATCAACGACCCCGTAGATTTAGCCCACCGCCTGGAACACAAAACCGATGTCTGGGCAACGCCTGCGCTGCCGCCACCGCATCGCGTGGGCGACACGGAGCAATTTTGGGTGACCAACAACGACACCAATGAAACCTTCCGCATCACAGCCCAATTGGCCTACATACGCCCGCACGTCTATTTCTGGATCGAGCAGGGCGTCCGCTATGACAAAAATGACCTGAAACGCCTGGTTGACACGTTTGAAGACAAAATCTATCCTACCGACCGGGCCTTTTTCGGCTCAGAATGGACGCCAGGCATTGACGGCGACCCTCATCTCTACATCCTTTACAGCCGCGACCTTGGCTCGTGGGTTGCGGGCTACTTCTCTTCGGCCGACGAAGTGCCGCCCTTTGCCCACAAATTCTCCAACGCGCACGAAATGTTTGTGCTCAATGCCGATACCGTGGACCTGGGCGAAACCTTCATCTACGGCGTGTTGGCCCACGAATTCCAGCACATGATTCACTGGTATCACGACCGCAACGAAACCTCCTGGCTCAACGAAGGCGCTTCTGAATTGGCCTCGTTTATCAACGGTTACGATTCCGGCGGGGTAGACTACGCTTACGCCAACCAACCCGACACCCAGCTCAACGCCTGGGGCGACCCCGCCGAAGGCGACAACGCCACCAACTACGGCGCCTCATTCCTCTTCATGACCTACTTCCTCGGGCGGTTTGGCGAAGAGGCCACCCGCACCCTCATCGGCCGCCCCGAAAACGGCCTCGAAAGTGTTGACCTCACCCTTCAGGAACTCGGCACCAACATCAACGCCGATGACCTCTTCACCGATTGGAGCATCGCCAATTGGCTCCAAGACCCTTCGCTGGACGACGGGCGCTATGGCTATCAAACCCACTACGACCCCCCTGCGATGACGGTGACCGACAAAGTCGGGCATTGCCCCTCAGTACCCCGAAACGCCACCGTCCATCAATATGGCGTGGATTACATCCAAATTCAATGCCCAGGCGACCACACTTTTTACTTCAGCGGCGCGCCCACGGTTGCACTCTACCCCACCAATCCACACAGCGGCCAATGGGCCTTTTGGACCGGCTACGGCGACGAGTCGGATATCACCCTCACCCGCTCCTTTGACCTGAGCGGGGTCCAAAACGCCACCCTCACATATTGGACCTGGTACGACATTGAAAAAGACTACGACTTTGTGTACGTCGAAATCTCCACCGATGGGCAAAACTGGCAAATTTTGCACACCCCCTCAGGAACCAACCGCGACCCCACAGGCAACAACTACGGCTGGGGTTACACCGGCACTTCCGGCGGCAGTGACACACCACAATGGATTCAAGAAAGCGTGGATCTCTCGCCTTACGCTGGCCAACAGGTATGGCTCCGCTTCGAATACATCACCGATGCAGCAGTGAACCACACCGGCTTTTTGTTAGACGACATCAGTATTCCCGAAATTGGCTACAGCACCGACTTTGAAAACGGCGCTGCCGGCTGGGAAGCCCGCGGGTTTGTTCGGGTGGGGCGCTGGCTTCCGCAGGCTTTCCGAGTCACGCTGATTACCTACGACGCTTCAGATTCCCCCACCATCCAAACGGTTGTGTTGGATGAACACAACCAAGCCCAGGTGCCCTTCCATACGGGCGCCCAACCCACAGTGGTCATCGTCAGCGGTATCACACGCGTGACCCGCGAACAAGCCACATACACCTGGTCGGTGGACGCTCCCCTCACCACCCAGCCCTAAATCCTTCGTTCCGACTTTCCGACAATGTAGCAAACAAGGAGGCTCCTATGTCTGAAGCATCCAAACGGCTCATGGATCTCAACGCGCTCAAGGAGCAACGCAAGCAAGGTGCGCTGGATACGCTGGGCTACTACAAAGGGCTTTTGCGCATTTTGGCCCAAGTGGTGAACAATTTGCGCGACGAAGCCATCTCCGAAGAAGACGCCAAAGCCCAAATTCCGTTGGTGCTGGTCTTTTTGGAAGACCAAATCGCCAAACTTTCCGACCGGGGTGGTTAGCCGACGCGGGCTACCATTCCTCACCGCGTAACCGGGCCAATTCGGCTTCCAGGGCAGCCCGCTGGGCTTCGGCTGCCCGGCGGGCTTCCTCTTGAATGGCCTGCAAACGCTGCTGCACTTGGGAACGCAGCCCTTTTCCCGAATCAGGTGCGAACAACAACATGACCGCTGCGCCGACGACCAAACCGCTCAGCGTCCCACCCAAGAACTTTGAAAATTTTCCCATGTTAGGCTCCTTTTGGGTTACAATGATGGTCAAAAGGCCAAACCGATGGCTGCGGGCATCATTTTTGGGTTACAATGAAGGTCGGGCAAGCAGATTCAAGGCGTCATGGTGCGACGCCCCAAGGCCCGCAACCCTACGGCTTCAATTATAACAACCCTCTTGCCTGCCGGAGTCGTCATGGCCCATGCGCCCCGCTCTACCGCTTCTGACCCCCTCTTGGCCCTCAGCCTTACGGCGGCTTTGGGCGGCTTCGTCATCTTCACGGTGGGCGCCCGCCCCGAATGGCTCGGGCTGGCCACCACCCCAGAGGTGGGCTTCTTGCAAATCCTCTTCATGACCGTGGGCATGGGCTTGCTCAGCGCAGCGGGTTATCTTGCCTTCCGGGTGTTGTGGCGGGGGGAACCCCTTTCCATCGCGGCCCAAATCGGCGGCCGCCTGATTGCAACTGGCTACGTCGTGGTCGCAGCCTCTACCATGGCCGATATCTTAGGGCTGGGTTCGCAAACCTGGCCTCGCAATGCCCATTTTGGGCCTATCCAAAGTTACGGCGTGCTCATCGGAGAATTCATCATAGGCGTGGGGCTACTGCTGCTTTATCCGCGCAAACGCGCGCCATCCTCCTAATCTTGACCTCGGGAGGAAAGGCTATGAAACCTTCTTTCTCAAACGCAAAAAAAACGCCCCCTGATGAAATGCCCCGCTTCCTCTGGCAGGGAAAATTTGGGCCCGCTTTTTGGACGGTGAGCAGCTTGATTTCCATGACCATCAACATCGTGCTGATTGCTTTGCTGCTCATCATGGCCAAACAACTCTTTGCCCTCAAACAGGCTCTGGTGCCCTTGGTGGACGGCTTGGACAGGAACTTCGTGCTCATGGACAAAGCCGTCATCTCGACCCACGTCGAAGTGCATGATGAAATTCCCGTGGTGTTTGACCTGCCAGTCAAGACCAAAACCTCGGTGGTCCTTTCTCACGATGTGGTGATTCACAACACCAAAGTGGACCTGCATACCGGCGGCCTGCTCATCAAAGACGCGCCCGCCGACATCGTCCTGCCCAAAGGCACGGTGCTCCCCATTGTGTTAGACATTACCGTGCCCGTGAAAACCCAAGTGCCGGTTGATTTGGATGTACCCGTCAACATCCCCCTGAGCGAAACCGACCTGCATGAGCCCTTCGTGGGGCTGCAGGAAGTCCTCGCCCCTTACAAACGGCTTCTCCACCAAACACCCAACTCATGGGATGAGCTCTGCCCACCCTCGTCTTCGGTGTTTTGCGACTTCTTCTCGGGAATGCTCTACAGCATGCCTTAGAGCGTCTGGGGTTGGGGGAGGTTTTCTTCCTGTAATCCGCGCTTGGCCAAAAACTTGCGCGCCGCGGCGCCCAAATGGGGGTGAGTCGTCAGGCGAGCAATGTAGCCATAAAGATGCTGCAAACGCCGATGTTCTTCTGACGTGAGTTGCTGCATCTGCTGGAGCATCTCCAACCCTTGGAGTTCAAGCCAAACATAGCCAATGCGCCGGCTGGCATGCACCAAGCGCCGAGCTGCCCGCTGGGCCTGCACTGTTTGGCCTTGGGCCAAATAGGCCCGCGCCTCTTGGAAATACACCCCGCAAACCACTTCCTCGCGGCCGTGTTCCTGAGCCTCTGGCAACACCGTGTGCAAGATGGCAAACGCCTCTTTGATTTTGCCGCGATTGATGAGCACCTCGGCTTGCGAAAGCCGCGCCAAAGGGCACACATGGCGGATGGCTTGCTCTTGTTGTTTGATGGCGCAAGCGAGGAAACTCTCGGCCTGGGGCAGGTCGCCCAACCGAGCAAACGTAATCCCCAGCCGGAAGAGCAAGTCAGAGCGCAGGAAAAGCCCCTCGCTGTATTGGAAACTCTCGTAATAGTAAGCCAGCGCGGTGCACCAATCTTCGAGCATGAAAAACATGCCGCCCATGATGCGCAACGCCAAGCCTTGGGCCGCGTTGTGGAATTGTTCCTTCCCCAAGGTCAGGGCTTCGTTGGCGGCTTCCCAGGCCTCGGCCCAGCGCCCCATCGCGCTCAGGGGGAAGGCGCAATAAGCGTTCAGATACCCCAACATGCGGCGCTTGTCAAAAAGCACCGCGCGCTCACGGGCCTCTTGGCAATCGGTGAGCGCTTCTTGGTAGCGCCCCAACATAAACAAGGCCAGGGAACGAATGCCCAAGGCGTCTGCCACGCCAAAGACCCGCCGGCTGGCGTGGTAGGCCTGCAAGGCTTTGTTGGCCTGTTGCAGCCCCCGGTCAGGGCGAAAACTCAGGGTGTCAGCCACTGCCCGCTGGTAATAGACACTCCCCAAAAACAGCGGTGCGAGGGGAGAATCCAGGTCTTTGGCAATTTCCAGGGCCTTGTTCAAACATTCGATAGATTCGCCCACCCGCCCCTGCAAATAGAGCAGGGTAGCGTGATGGGTACAAATTTCCACCTGGGGCAAAGCGCTCTTGGGCACTGATTTCAACCAGCGCAAGGCTTTTTGGGTGCAGTCCAGGGCTTCGGCCAGGTGGTCGTGCAAACGGAGCCGATGGGCCTGGGCGTTCAGGGCGCTGCTCCGCAACACCGGGCTGCGCCGCAGTTCGGCCAAACGCAGCAGCGATTGTTCGATGTGTTTCAGCGTGTCGCAATCCATGGTGTCGGCCGCCAACAAGGCCCACTCCGCGTAGAGCGCCCAAATCTCATGGATGTCGAAGCCGGCGGTGGAATCTTCCTGAAAGAGCACACGCTCGGCATGATAAAACGCGTCGTGGGCTTGACGGGCGACGCCCAATTCCAAAGCGTGGTGGGCTGAGGCAATCCACCATTGGAAGGCGCGGCGGGCTTCGCCGGCTTCTTGATAGTGCCGTGCAATCACCGCGGCGCGGCTCTGGGCCGCGTCGTCGAGCACGGTTTCCCAGGCTTGCGCCAATTTGCCGTGGATGCTCTGCCGTCGCAACGGACTGATGTGGCGGTCAACCACTTCTCGCAGTTTGTCATGGACAAAGGTGTAAAGGATGCGGCCTGATTGATGGTCGCTGCGCTGAATCCAGCCGCGCGCTTCCAGCCCTTCCAGGGCGGCGACCAAGCGGTCTTCGTCCAGGCCGGTGGCTTCTTTGAGCACCTGCCAGGGGAAACTGCTCTCTTGCAAGGCCGCGTAAGAGAGCACCAAGCGCTCGTCGTCGGGGAGTTGGTCCAGGCGTTGTTCCAACAAAGGCACCAGGCGGTGCGCCATTGGCCATTCGCGCACGGGCCGGTCCGCGTTGCCGGTTTCCACTTGGTGCCGCAACATTTCCAAGACGTAAAGCGGCGTTCCGGCCACAGCCGAGCGCCAGAGGTTTTCGGCTTCTTCGTCGTCCAGCCGTCGTGCCAACACGCTCTCGGCCAAAATAGCGACCTCTTCTTTGGTGAGGCCCTCCAGGGTGATGGTGGCAATGTTGCCCTCTTGCACCAAGGGCCACAGACGCTCGCCCAAGGGGCTCTCACGGAAGGTCTCACGCCGCGCGGTGATGAGCATGAAATGGCCGTCTTGCCCAAAGGGGCCACGCTCTAAAAAGTAGAGCAGGGCTTCGACCGTGGCGGCATCGCTCCATTGGGCATCATCCACGCAGAGCACCAGAGGGGCTTCGCGGGCCATCACCAGGAGAATCTGCCGAAGCACTTCCATCAGCTGGCTTTGGAGCGGCGCGGGGGGATGCTCCAAGGGCACATAGGGCAAATAGCGTTGGGCTTCGGGGAAGAGGTGCAACAGGTAAGGCCACCAGGGCTCCGGCACTTGAGACCATTCTTCGGGGTTGACCTGGCGGCGAAGGGCGCCCAAGAGCGGGGCAAAGGGCAGGGCTCGCTCGCCGTGGTGACAGACGGTGGTCACGACCCGATGGTCATCCCGCACGCGTTGGATGAATTCCTGCAAGAGGCGGGTTTTGCCTTGGCCGGTGTCGCCTAAAATCAGTGCGACCCCGCCTTTTTGGGCCTGGCGTTCCAGGTCGTTTAACAGGCCTTTTCGCCCCACAAAGGGCACTTTGAGGGCTTGGCGTTCTTTCCAGGGGGTGGTTTCCTGCTGTTTGGGGTCGCGCTGGCGCCGCTTGAGGAGGTTGTGAGCCAGGTGGAGGGTCTCGCTGTCGTAATCTTGCCCGGCGGTTTCCAGATAGCGCGCCCGCATGACCCGCAAAAATTCGCTTGCGCGCTCGGTGAGCCCCTGCCAGCGCAGCGCGCGGAGGGCCAACAAAAGCATCTCGGGCTGGCCGGGGTAGCGCTCCAACGCTCGAGAGGCCAGGCTAAACGCCAAGGGGTAATCTTGAGAGGCAAAGGCGTGTTGCGCCAATCGGCTGAGCAAAGCCAGGTAGTGGGTTTCCAGATAATTGGAGGTGGTGACAATCCAATCGTCGTATTCGGGAGCCCCCTTCGGTGGCACAAAGCCCTCTAAAAACTCGCCTCGCCACAAAGCCAGGGCTTGCTGCAAGCGTGCGGCCAAGGCGCCGCCCAGCGGCTCTTGGGGGGGAATGCGCCGCGCCCGCGGCAGCTCATGTTGACAGACCGCACAAAACGCGCGATAGTCAATGAACAAATCGGGGTGGTCCACTAACTCGTAGCCGGTGTTGGTGCGCTGAAGCGCGCCCTTGGGCACCACGCTGCGCAAACGGCTCAACGTCGTCGAAAGTGCACTGGTGATCTTGCTGGGGTCAGCGTCAATCCCCCACAGCATGTTCAACAGGCGGTCGCGAGAAATAGGGGCGGTGGTCGCCGCCAATAGGTAGAGGGCAGCCCGTTCACGGCGGCGCAAAGTCTGACGCGCTTCGAGAGACGGCGCGCCATCTTCGAGTAATTGGGGCGGACCTAAAAGCAAAATCTCCAACGGCATAGGTATTCTCAGGCAATGGGGCAAGATGCAGGGAAGCGAATGAATTTCAGGGGCACGCGTTAGGCCGCCTTTCTGTATTGTCTTATTGTAACATTTACTTTTAAAGTATAACTCCCATCCGGGCGAGAAGTTACTGGGTGAAAGACGGCGAAAGCCTTCCTGCGCGCAACGCCCATGCAGGCACGCGGTGGCCGGGACCTCGCCTCTCATGCTTGCCCCACGGCAACATAGCTCCGCGGTCTGGGCTGGGGGAGATAGTTTCCCCGCAGCCGCTCATGGCAAAACGATTTTTTGGACAGCCTGGCTCTCGTTACCTGCTGCGTCAGCCGCGACCAAACGCAGCCGATGGACGCCGGGCTGTAGCGGCACAGCAAACAGATAAGGCGGCGCCTGCAAAGTGGCGATTTCTCGGCCGTCCACCTCCAGGCGCACCCAGGCAAGGCGCAAATCGTCTTCGGCCTCAGCCTGCACAATCAGACGGCCTTGCTGCGCAGCCGCTTTCACGTCGGCCTCGCGGGGGCGCGCAAAAGCCACTCGCGGCGGGCGATCATCCACGGTGACTTGGGTGGTAAACGTGGTCACCTTGCCTTGTTGGTCAGTCACCAGCAATTGCACCGCATACAGACCGCTAAGGCCCTTGGTTTGCCACTGCCCCAGCAGGCCATCCTTCACAGGCTGCTTGCCCTCGGCCACCACCACCCACGCTTGCGGGTTCAGCCCCTGCCCCACCTGCACCCGATAGGAAGCAAAACCTTCGCCCGCCGCGGTGCCGCGCAGCGGCACTTCCCCCTCGACATAGGCAAAGGGGCGCGGCGAAACCAACACTGCATTGGGCGAAGGCTGGGGCAAGGTGACCAAATCGTACCCCTCTGGCGGCAAAGGCAAGCCGGCTTGCTGCGCCCAAGCCCGGGCCTCAGGCGGCACCATCATAAACACCTGCTCCTCAACCAACTGGGGAGGCGTAAACACTGTCGCCCGCAGGCCTGTTTCCCGATCCACCGCCACACGCCGATAAAGGGTGTCGGCCGTGGTGGGTTCGGTGCCTTGCAGAAACACCTCATCAACCAAATTGGGGCAATCGGCCGTGGGCAACATACCCGAAGGATCGCACACTGTGACCTCGGTGATGTCGGGCGGCCGTGGCCAGCTTTCCACAGGCTGAGAAGCCAAAGCCTCGCGCGCCAAAGCATGCCAATAGGCCAGGGCGGCATCTTGGCTTTGCGCCGCAGTGCGGCCTTGCGCGTAAACTGCAATCACCCGCCGCGGCGTATAACCCACCACCCACACCCCGCCTTCGCTATTTTGCCCCACGTGCGCGGCCAGCGGACGCCCGATTTCCAAGGGGTTAGGGTGCCCCAACGAAGGCCACTTGGCCGCCTGGTCGGCCAACACGTCGGTGACCAAATAAGCCAAGCCTGGGCTCAACACGCCCTGCTGGGCGGGGCGATAATCAAACCGCAAATTGCCATCGGCGTCAACCACCTGCGCCAAAACGTCGGCCGTCAACACCTCATCGTGGGGAAGCCCCCGCCAGCGCCCCAACGTGGCAAAAGCCTCATAGCCGTGCGCCAGCTCAACCAAGTTCAGATGGCCTTGATCGAGCAGCAAGCCATACCCCAACGCGGCTTGGCCCTGCAAAGCCGGGAGCCCAATGCGCGCCGCCGTAGCCCACACCGTCTGCGGCCCCAGCTGGTCCAGAAGATGCAGCGTGGGCACCAGATAATCATTGGCCAAAGCCACCCGCAGGCGCATGGGGCCGTGGAATTCGCCATCGGCGTTGGCCGCCTCGACGCCCGAGGGCAGGCTGGCCGGGACATCCCATGTCAGGGTTGCGGGGGCAAACCCACGCGAAAACGCCACCGCGTAAACCCACGGCGCCAAAACACTGCCCGGCGGATGAGAAGCCGGCTCAGGCTGCGGCAAGCTCAAGGCCAAAATGCTGCCGTTGGTCGCGTCCAACACGACGGCTTCCAAATCAGCATCGGGGGGCAAGGGGTGTTCCAACAGCAGCGGGGGCAAGAAACGCGCCGCCGAGCATTGATTTTCGGCGTTGGGCGAGGCCTGCAAAACAGCCTCGCGCAGGCAATCGGCTTGGGCTTGGAGCGACGCATCCACCGATGTAAACACCGTCAGCCCGCGCTCTGGCAGGGGCCAGTCGGCGGCCACTTGTTGCTTGGCCAAGACCAGCAACGGGGAAGGCGACGCTTGTTGAGGCGGGGGAAGCACGTGCGGGGTGTCAGGAAGGGCATCCTGACTCTGCGGGGCGGTGATGCGGGCTTGCGACAGCATGGTCATGATGAGTTGCTGCCGCCGTTGTTCCGCGATTTCGGGCGCGTCCCAGGGGTTGAGAGCCGGATCGGGCAAAATGGCCGCCAGCAAAGCGGCTTCCGAAAGGCTCAAATCAGCTGCGCTTTTACCCAGATAGCCTTGGCTGGCAGCCTCAAGGCCGTAGAAGCCATGCCCAAAATCTGCGATGTTGAGATACCACGTCAAGACCTTGTCGTGGCCATATTGCGAAACCATTTGGGCGGCCAAAATGCGGGCTCGCAAACGGCGTCGCGTCGAGGCCGGCTCGGCAAAGAGCAGGAACCGCGTGGCCAACCGTTCAGCCACCGTGGGGGGCAGGTCGGTTTGCCAAAAATGCCCCGCATACCCTGGTTGGGCATAGAAATCAGGGTCTACTGCGGCCAAAATTGCCTGCGGTGCGTAGGCGGGCAAATCGTTCAGGGTCACGGGCTGAGGGGCTGGAGCGACAGCCGCCAAAGGTTCCCCCTGGGCGGCCAAATAGCGGCTGGGGGTCAGCAAAAGCCCGTGGGGGGCATCCAACCAGGCCGGGAGCACCGCCGGGCTGGGCAAGTCGGCTGTGAGGTAAACGTAGCCTCCGGCCGCGGCCGCGCTCGCGCCGGCCACCACCAAGCCCAGCGCCATGAGGATGGCCAACCCCCAAGGGCGCAGGCGCGTGCTCCAACGGCGGCGGGCCGCAGCCTCACGACGACGACGAGCCCGAAGGATGTACGAAAGATGCGGCATGGTGAGATTGTATCAAAAAACCGCGGCTTTGGGTCGTCCCTCGCTTCGCAGGGCCAGCGTGCGCAAGACCGGGGGCGAAAACGCCCCCGCTTACCCACGCCTCGCGCGCCTCAGCGGCGACCGAACTCGCGGCACACGATGCCCACCTTCACGGGTTGGGCTGCGGCGCGCCCAACCCCAGCGAGCGGCTCGCGAGGCCACCAAGCAACAAAGCGCCTCGCACTTCATGGCTTTGCAAGGTTTAGGCCACCTGAGGCGCGGCCACGCCTTGGCCGAGGTCAGGCCGGGCTGGGCGCGGAGCCCAGCGCGCGCCCGAGGGGCACGTCGTCTTCGGTGAGCGGCTGGGTAAACTGGCTGTTGTAAAGCTCGGCATAGAAGCCGCCTTTGGCCAACAATTCGTCGTGCGTGCCCTGTTCCACAATGTTGCCGTCGCGCATGACCAAAATCAAATCCGCGTTGCGGATGGTCGAAAGCCGATGCGCAATCACAAAACTGGTCCGCCCGGCCATCAATTCATCCATCGCCTGCTGAATCAGCAACTCAGTGTGGGTGTCAACCGAACTGGTGGCTTCGTCCAAAATCAGCATCGCCGGGTCGGCCAAAATAGCCCGGGCGATGGTAATCAGCTGCTTTTGGCCCTGAGAGATGTTGGTCACTTCCTCGTTGATTACAAAGTTGTAGCCCTCGGGAAGAGCCCGGATGAAGTGATGGGCGCGCGCGGCCTTGGCCGCGGCGATGACCTCTTCGTCGGTCGCGTCCAAGCGGCCATAGCGGATGTTTTCCATAATGGTGCCATTGAAAAGCCACGTATCTTGCAAAACCATGCCAAACATCCGCCGCAAATCGGCCCGCGCAAACGAGCGGACATCGTGGCCATCCACCAAAATGGCGCCTTGGTTGACATCATAAAATCGCATGAGCAATTTGACGATGGTGGTCTTCCCGGCGCCTGTAGGCCCAACGATGGCCACCTTCTGGCCTGGCTCAATGCGTGCCGTAAAGCCTTTAATCACCATCTTATCTGGCAAATAGCCGAAATGCACATCGCGGAATTCCACCCGCCCGGCCACGGTTTCCAACTTGACCGGGTCGGCGGGGTCGGGGGCTTCCTCTTCCTCTTCCAGGAAGTCAAACACACGCTCAGCCGCGGCTACCGTCTGCTGGAGGATGTTCGAAATGTTCGCCAATTGGGTGATTGGCTGGGTGAATGAACGCATGTATTGGATGAAAGCCTGGATGTCGCCCACGGTGATGAGGTTGCGAATGGCCAGCCAGCCGCCCAAAATCACCACAGCCACATACCCCAAGTTGCCAATCCAGCGCATGAGCGGGCGCATGATGCCCGAGAGGAACTGCGCCTTCCAGCCAGCTTCGTAAAGGGCTTCGTTGTAGCCATCGAACTTGCGAATGCTCTTGGCTTCACCGTTGAACGCTTTGACAATGAGATGCGCGCCAAACATCTCTTCGACATGCCCATTCACATGCCCCAAAAACCGCTGCTGACGGGCAAAGAACTTCTGCGAGGTCTTGATGATGCCCACCATCGCAGCAAAGGAAAGGGGCACAATGAGGATGGCAATCACGGTCATCTGCCAACTGATGTAGAGCATCATCCCCAAAATGCCCAACACCGTCACCAGCGAGGTGACCATCTGCGTGAGGCTCTGGTTTAAAGTGCGATTGACGGTATCAACGTCGTTGGTCAACCGCGAGAGCACCTCACCGTGGGTTGTGCCATCAAAATAGCGGAAAGGCATCCGATGGACCTTTTCCATCAACGCCTTGCGCAAGGCATAGGTGACCTCCATGGCCACGTCGGTCATCAACCAGCCTTGCAGATACCCTAAAACCGAAGAAAAGACGTAAAGCAACAACGCGACCAGCAAAATTTGGCCAATTTTGGCAAAATCAATCTCGCCAGTGCCTGCGAGTTGCGCCATCACCCCTTCGAAAAGGGTGGTGGTAGCGTTGCCTAAAATTTTCGGGCCCACAATGGAAAACAGCGTCGAGCCCACGGCAAAGATGAACACAATGAAAATCTTGGCCTTGTAGGGCTTGAGATAGGCTGCCAACTTGCGCAGGGTGCCCTTGAAATCGGTCGGTTTATCCACCGGCCCCATGGGCATACCATGCCCCATCCGAGGGCCGCTGCTGCGGGCCTGCTGGCCGCTGAGTTTACTGGAAGAAACCTGTTGGAACCGTGCGGCATTCATACCAGCGCCTCCTGCTTGAGTTGCGAGAGGGCAATTTCACGATACACTTCACAACCCTCCATGAGTTCACGATGGGTGCCCTGACAAATCACCCGACCTTGGTCTAACACCAAGATTTGGTCTGCGTCTTTGATGGTCGCCACACGCTGAGAAACGATGATGATGGTGCGCCCTGAGAGATGTTGACGCAGGGCCTGCCGCAAACGCGCGTCGGTTTTGTAATCCAGGGCTGAGAAGCACTCGTCGAAAATATAGATGGGGGCGTCTTTCACCAACGCGCGGGCAATGGTCAACCGCTGACGCTGGCCGCCCGAAAAGTTGATGCCGCCTTGGGAAACCTCAGCCTGCAACCCGCGCGGATGTTTGAACACAAAATCAGCCTGGGCAATGGCCAACGCCCGCCGCATGGTCTCCTCATCCGCATTCGGATTGGCAAAGCGCAAATTGCTCTCGATGGTGCCGGCAAACAAATTGCTCCGCTGAGGCACATAACCAATGCGAGCTCGCAAATCTTGTAAATCAACGTCCCGAATGTCTACCCCATCTATTGTGATGCTGCCTTCGGTGACGTCATAAAACCGTGGGATGAGGTTGACCAACGTGGTTTTGCCCGAGCCGGTCGTGCCCATGATGCCCACGGTTTGGCCGGGGGCAATGTCAATGTTGATGTCGTGCAGCATGTCTTCCTTGGCTTCGGGATAGCGGAATGAGACATTGGTGAACCGAATGCTGGGGTCAAAAGGCTCAGGGAAGGCCTTGGGTTGCTCAGGCGGGAGCACAGTGATTTCCGTTTCCAACACATCAGCCACCCGATGCGCCGACACGTCGGCCCGGGGCAGCACGATAAACACCATCGAAAGCATCAGGAAGGCAAACACTACCTGCATGGCATATTGCATGAACGCCATCATGTCGCCAACTTGCATGGTTGCTTTCGCCACTTCGTGCGACCCAACCCAGAGAATCAAAATCATCGCCCCGTTGAGCACCAACATCATCGCGGGCATAATCACCACAAACACCCGATTGACGAACAAGCTAATATCGGTGAGGTCTCGGTTGGTGCGATCAAAACGCCGGGATTCGTAATCTTGCCGATTGAAAGCCCGAACCACCATCATGCCGGTGAGGTTTTCCCGCAAAATCAAATTGAGGCGGTCAATCAGGCGCTGAATGATTTTGAATTTGGGCAAGGTGACGCTAAAGACCACCGAAATCACCCCCAAGAGCACAATCACAGCCAGCGCGATGGTCCACCACATAGAGGGGCTTTTGTCTAAGGCGTGCATAATCGCGCCGATGCCAATGATGGGTGCATAAAACACCATCCGCACCAACATCATGGTGGCGGTTTGAATTTGTGTGATGTCGTTGGTAGCCCGCGTAATCAGCGAGGCCGTTGAAAAACGGTCAAACTCCGCGCCCGAAAAGTGCATCACCTTGGCAAAAAGGGCGTGTCGGAGATCACGCGCCAGGCCTGCGGCAATGCGGGCTGCCAAATAGCCTACACTAATCGTGGCAATGGCAGCCACCAGGGCAATCAACAACATCAACGCGCCCGTGTGTAAAATATAGTCGTTTTGGATTTTGGCCGTATCAACCCCCAAAGCGTCATACTCCGCTTTGACGGCTCGGGTCGCTGCCTGCACCAAAGCCTTTTCGCCGCCAATCGCCTGAAAACGCTCGGTCATGGCTTGGCTGATTTCCTCTCGCTTTGAGACCGGCATCTTGGCCAACATCGCAAACAAATCGGTGTTGGGGGGCAACTGCGAAAGATCAAACCCCGCGTTGGGCATCAATTGTTTTGCCTCTTCGGGGTTCTCTTCAATGCGTTGAATGCCGTAAACCATCAACAGCCCTTTGCTCATCAAGGGCTCTAAATGGTCAATCACTTCTGGAGCGGTATCCTTGAGCACATATATGGGCTCTTGTTGCACCAGCGGATATTGGGACGCCAAAGCCTGGGCTTCGGGCGTGCCCGGTTGCACCAAGCGATAATAAGACAAAATCTCCTGCTGCTCTTGCTCGGTGACAAACAGCGAAAGATGTTGCATGGTGGTCTGGCGCAAGGCCTCAGGCACAGCACGCTCAATACCGCCTTGCTGAATGCCCACATTGACAATGCGCGACATGTAATCAGGCAAGGTCAGGTCGGCATCTGCCTGCACAAAAAGCAAAGCCACGGCCAACACGACCAGCAACGCAAACGGTTTGAGATATTTGGCAATCCGTACCATGAAATGGCTCCCTCAAGATTGTTCGAAATGGGGTGGCGTTGAAAAAGCATCTGAGGCGCGCATTTTGCGCAGAAGCAGGCTCAACGCTTCGGTCACCGCAGCGGTTTCCTGCGGCGAGAGCAATTTCGTCACTTCTTCAAACACAGCCCGACGCGAAGGGGTAATCTCGGCCAATACCTGTTGCCCTTCAGGCGTCAACATCAAACGCTTATTGCGGCGGTCGCGCGGGTTTTCCTGCCGAAGCACATAGCCCTGCTGCACCAGGCGGTCCAACATCTGACTGGCCGCCGCATTCGACACGCCCAAAGCCTTGGCCAAATCAGAAATGTTGCATTCCCCCTGGCGGTGAATGTAACGCAGCGCAAAAACCTGCGTCATCGAGAGCCCCTGCTCTCGCACCCGCTGCCAAAACGCGTGCATCGAAGATTGAAGCAACTGCCCCAATACCTCTTGCAACACCGCCTTGAGCTCTTGACCTTCCCGCGCTGGTAAATCCGCCGGCATGGTTAACTCTCCTAAAAATATAAGTGAGCCTAAATAATACCACATTCCCTTTCCTTGTCAACACTTCGCCTCCAACACCCCCTCACCCACCCCAAAAACGCCAAACCCCCAACCTCGCCCACCGCGCAGGCAGCAAAAAGGGTATAATCTAAATATGACGTTCCGCTTTTACCATCCCATCGAAGTCCGCTACAGCGACCTGGACACGCAAGGGCACGTCAACAACGCCCGCTATCTGACCTATATGGAGCAAGGGCGGGTGGGATACCTCTTCCACTTAGGGCTCTGGAAGCCTCGCGTCATGCCCGATGTGGGCATCATTTTGGCCGAAATTCGGGTTGAATTCAAACAGCCCATCCTCTTCGGCCAACCCGTGCGCATCGGGGTTCGCGTGCCTCGGCTGGGCAACAAAAGTTTTCCTATGCAATATCGGCTGGAAGACGCCGAAAGTGGCGCGCTCTTGGCGACCGGAGAAAGCATCCAAGTATGCTTCGACTATCGTCATCAACGCACCATCCCCATCCCGCCGACGTGGCGCCAAGCCATTGCAGCCTTTGAGGGCCTTCCTGCAGCCCCCTCCCCTCCGAAAAGCCAACCTCATGAACGCTCAACTGCCGCCTCTTGACCAAGACTTTCTCGTCACCTTTCTCACCGACCTTCTCAACACCCCCAGCCCTACCGGCTTCACCCAGCAAGCCATTGACCTCACAGTGCGGGCGCTGGAGGGCATCCTTCCCAAAGCGCCCCGACGCATCACCCCCAAAGGCGCGTTGATCGTTCGTTGGGAGGGGCAAACCACCGAAGCCCCCCGGGGCATCACCGCGCACGTGGACACGTTAGGCGCGGTGGTCAAAGAAATCAAAGCCAACGGCCGCCTCAAGCTGAGCCGCATTGGAAGTTACCCGTGGAATTTCGTCGAAGGCGAAAGCGTATGGGTGCACCCCTCCCAAGGCGAAGCCGTGCCCGGCACCTTTCTTCTCACCGCGGCCTCAGTGCATGTCTATGGCGAGGCTGCATACGAAACAGCCCGCGACGATGCGCACATGGAAGTGCGCTTAGATGCACGCGTTGCCACCCCTGACGATGTGCGCGCCCTGGGCATTGAAGTAGGCGATTTCGTCTCCTTCGAACCGCGCGTCCGCTGGCACAACGGCTTCCTGCGCTCCCGCCACTTAGACGACAAAGCCGCGGTGGCCTGCATCCTCACCGCGGCCAAAGCCCTGCACGACGCGGGGCAAAAACCCGCCCGCACCACCTACCTTCACATCAGCAACTACGAAGAAGTCGGCCACGGCGCGGCCGCGGGGCTGCCAGCCGACCTGGTGGAACTCCTCGCCGTGGACATGGCCGCCGTGGGCCAAGGTCAAACCAGCGACGAATTTCACGCCACCCTCTGCGCCAAAGACAGCGCAGGGCCTTACCACCACGGCCTCAGCCAGAAACTCCGCCGTCTGGCCGAAGCCTACCACATTCCCTACAAAGTCGACGTCTACCCCCACTACGGCTCCGACGGCGAAGCCGCCTGGCGAGCCGGGCACGAAGCCGCAGTGGCCCTCCTGGGCCCCGGCGTAGATGCCTCACACAACTACGAACGCACCCACTTAGACGCCCTCACCGCCACCACTCGCTGGCTCATTGCCTACCTGGTCACCCCCTGACCACCCGCAGCCTTGGGGAGCAAACCATGAGCACTCTCACCCACTTAGAATGCCCCGAATGCGGCCGCATCTTCGACCCTGAACAGCCGCAAACCTTCTGCCCCGATTGCAACTCCCCTCTGCTGGCGCGTTACGATTTAATCGCCACCGCGGCTTCCCTCACCCCTGAAACCATCGCCGCGCGCCCCCCGGGCCTCTGGCGATGGCATGAAATCCTCCCCGTGCGCGACCCCGCGCACCGTTACACCCTGGGCGAAGGCGACACCCCGCTGCTGCCCACCCCCAGGCTGGCCGAGCGCTTAGGCCTCCGCCACCTGTGGGTCAAAGACGAAGCCCAAAACCCCACCGGCACGTTCAAAGCCCGTGGGCTGGTGATGGCCGTCTCCAGGGCGGTGGAACTCGGCTTACAGGAATTCGTCATCCCCACTGCGGGCAACGCGGGGGGCGCCTTGGCTGCCTACGCCGCCCGCGCAGGGGCCACGGCCCACGTCTTCATGCCCAAAGACGCGCCCGCGGTCAACAAAGCCGAAGTGCAAGCCGCGGGAGCAGATCTGGTGTTGGTCGAAGGCCTCATCAGCGACGCAGGCCGCCTGGCCGCCCAAGAAGCCCAACGCCACGGCTGGTGGAGCGTCTCCACCTTCAAAGAGCCCTACCGCGTCGAAGGCAAAAAAACCATGGGGCTGGAAATCGCCGAAGCCTTTGGCTGGCAACTGCCCGACGTCATCATCTACCCCACCGGCGGCGGCACGGGCCTGGTGGGCATGTGGAAAGCCTTTGACGAATTAGAAGCCCTGGGATGGATTGGCCCCGAACGCCCCCGCCTGGTGAGCGTGCAAGCCGAGGGCTGCGCGCCCATCGTCCGCGCCTTCCACAACGGCGCGGAGCGCGCCCGCCCCTGGGAAAACGCCCGCACCATCGCCGCGGGCTTGCGGGTTCCCGCCGTGTTTGCCGACCGCTTGATCTTGCGCGCCTTGCGCGAAACCCAAGGCACCGCGGTGGCCGTTTCCGACGAAGAAATTTTGGCCGCCCAACACCAACTCGCATCCCTGGAAGGCATCTTCGCCGCGCCCGAGGGGGCCGCCACGCTGGCCGGCCTGCAACGCCTGCTCCACCAGGGATGGATTCAGCCTGACGAAAAAATCGTGCTCTTCAACACCGGGAGTGGGCTGAAATATGTCAACATCTAAAGCGCTACCCTCCTCCGAAATCCCCTCCGAGCGGCTCTACGAACTGGCCCGCGAACTCACCGCCGACCTGGAACTCCGCTCAGTGCTCAAACGGGTCATGACCTTTGCCCTGGAAACCGTCGGCGGCACAGCATGTAGCATTGTTGTGCTCGACGAACAGGGCGAAGTGGTTTCGGCCATGATTTTACACGCCGGCCGCCTCTACGAAAACACCACCATGCAAATGCGGCAGGTGCTGGAGCGCGGCTTAGCGGGCTGGGTAGCCAAACACCGCTGGCCAGCCCTGGTGACCGACACCACCCAAGACGAACGCTGGCTGGCCAACCCCTACCCCGGCGAAGAAAGCCGCTCGGCCATCAGCGCCCCCCTGCTGGTCAAAGAACGCCTGGTCGGGGTGTTGACCGTAGTCCATCGGGAACCCCACGCGTTCAACGAACAGCACCTGGCGTGGGTGCAAGCCATCGCCGACTTTGCCGGCGCCGCTGTGATGAACGCCCTCATGTATGCCCGCAGCCGCCGCCAAGCACGACTGATGCGGGCCTGGGCCGAAAGCGCCATAACCATCACCAGCACCCTCCAAGCCGACGAAGTCATCCGGCGCATGCTCCGCCAGGTCGAACGCGCCCTACGGGTCGAAGCCGTCTTGCTGGCCTTGGCCGACGAACAAGCCCAAACCTGGGTGGTCACCGACGCCAGCGGCGTGCTGGCCAGCCGCCTCTTAGGCCTGCGCTTCCCCGGGCCGGCCCCCCTCCCCAATCGCGAAACCGAAGACGCCCCCTGCCCTTCCCTGGAACCCCTCAACGCCTTCAACATCCGCGCCGTCGCCTGCGCACCCATGCTCATTGACGACAAAGCCGTCGGCGCGCTCATCGCCATCAACCCCCTCGAAGGCGCCTTCTGCTCTGATATGGAAGACCTGCTGCGAGGCCTGGCCAGCATGACCAGCACCGCCCTACGTCACGCCCGCCTGTTCGAAGACCTCCGCAGCGCCCACCAACAATACCGCGACCTCTTCAACGACACCCTGGATTGGATCTTCATCACCGACCTCCAAGGCCACGTGGTCGAAGCCAATCGCCAAGCCAAAGTGGACCTGGGTTACACATGGGAAGAACTGCGCGCCGGCACCCTCCCCATCACCACAGTACACACCCTCCCCGAAGGCATCCTTCCCCCCCACTTTGAAGAAATCCCCAACACCCCACCCATCACTTACGAATCAGAAGTGCGGGCTGCAGGCGGGCGCCACATCCCCGTGGAAGTGTACGTGCGCCGCGTTTCCCTGCAAGGGAAACCACACCTCCAATGGATCCTGCGCGACATCACCGAACGCAAACGCCTGGCAACCCTCAAAGACGACCTCTTGGCCATGACCTACCACGACCTCCGGTCGCCTTTGGGCAGCATCGCCATGAGCCTGGAGCTCTTGCAACAAATCTGCACCAACGCCGAAGACCCCACGGTTTCCGAACTGTTTTCCATTGCCCTCCACGCGGCCGACCGGCTCCACCGCCTGACCTCCAACCTGCTGGACATCCACCGCATCGAAGCAGGGCAACTCCCCTTAGACACCCAACCGCTTTCGCCCACCACCCTGGTGAACGACGCCGCGGAAGCCGTGCAACCCCAGCTGACCAAACGCGGCCACACCCTGACCAAACAAATCGAAGAAAACCTCCCCGACGTCTTGGCCGACCACGACATGATTCGCCGCGTGCTAATCAACTTCCTGGAAAACGCCATCAAATACACCCCCGCTCACGGGCACATCACCGTGGGCGCCAACCGAGAGGGAGAAGACAAAGTGCGTTTTTGGGTCAGCGACAACGGCCCCGGCATCAGCGAAGAAGACCAAAAACGCATCTTCAACAAATACGCCCGTGGCACCCGCCCCCAAGGCAAGGGGCTCGGGCTCGGCCTGGCCTTCGCCCGCTTGGCCGTGCAAGCCCACGGCGGCGAAATTGGCGTCCAAAGCCGCTTGGGCGAAGGCGCCACCTTTTACTTCACCCTGCCCGTCGTCTCTCAAGACGACACCCCTTCATCCTAACACCCCATCGGAGGCCAAAACCCCCATGCAAGAAATTGCCGACCGCGTTTACCTCTTAGACGATTACCGCGGCATGACGCCCGGCATCATCGTGCGCAAAGAAGGCGTCGTCTTGGTGGACTCGCCCCCCTGCCCACAAGACAGCCGCCTATGGCGCGCCCGCTGCCGCAACCTCAGCGACACCACCAACAACAACATGTTGATTTACCTCGACGCCCACGCCGACCGCACCCTGGGAGCCCGCATGTTGGAAGTGCCCGTGCTGGCCCACGAAGCCACTGTCCAAATCTTCCGCCGTCGGGCCGCCATCTTCCGCATCCAAGGCCCCTCGCGCGGCGAAGCCTGGGAAAGATGCACCCAAATCTCCAACATGCGTTGGACCCCGCCCCAAATTGGCATCACCCATCGCCTGGAAATCTATTGGGACGAAGAACCCGTCATCGTAGAACACCACCCCGGCCCTCACCCCGGCGCGCTGTGGGTCTTGGTGCCTGACAAAAAAGTGATTTTCGTGGGCGACACCGTCACCGTCCACCAACCGCCCTTCCTCGCCCATGCCGACCTGGAAGCCTGGCTGGCAGCCTTAGACCTGCTGCTCGCCCCCGACTACCGCGACTTCCTCATCGTCAGCGGCCGCGACGGGCTGGTGCCCGAACACGCCCTCCACCACATGCGCGCCTTCATCCAAACCGTGCGCACCAAACTCACCGCCTTGGCCGAACAAGGCGCCTCCCCCGAAGATGCAGCCAACTTAGCCC
Organism: uncultured Anaerolineaceae bacterium; assembly: GCA_964386185.1. Taxonomy (GTDB): domain Bacteria; phylum Chloroflexota; class Anaerolineae; order Anaerolineales; family DRMV01; genus DRMV01. The sequence continues at coordinate 312 of CAYLRJ010000067.1, read as the reverse complement.
CCGAACTGCTCCGCATGTGGGACTTCCCAGTAGAGGTCGAACCCGAGCTGGATGAATTCTACCTCGCGCGCCTCCAACACGGCCTCAGCCGCTACTTCACCGCGACCTTCTTCCCCGAAACCTTAGACGCCCCCCCCAGCGAGGAAAACTAACATGCCCCAACTGTTGGTCTGGGGCGACCACCCCGAACCGTGGCCGCCCTATCAGCCTGCCTACGAACTCACCCGCGGCGACATTGTGGAAAGCATCCACGCCGCCGCCATCGCCGTGGTGGACGCCCAAGGCAACCTGCTGGCTTCCTACGGCAACCCT
>CAYLRJ010000066.1:0-16315 GCA_964386185.1 uncultured Anaerolineaceae bacterium | reverse complement strand
CGAAAGGCCACAAAGTCCTGGCCCGCCAGGTGCCAATACACGAACAATCCGGCTTCCCGCCAAAAATCCACCACGGCTTTGGCCAGGTTGCGGTTCGCGTCTGGGGACAAGCCTTTTGCCTCGGGCAAGTGGGTGGGCAGGTAGGCGGCCAGAAAGTCCTCCAAATCCTCAAGGGTGGGGCGGGCTTCGCCGCCTTCGCCGGCAAAATACCCCCAATGGAGCCGCCAGCCCAAGGCATACACGCCAGCGAGGGCAGCGCGGCGGGCGGCTTCGCCGCGCAGCGGGCCCAGGGAAAAGGCCGCGCCATCGGTGGGGCGGCGGCGGGCTTCCCAGGTGAGCAGGAGTTCTTTCAAGTAGGCTTCGTACAAGCCTGCACGGGTCTGGGGCAGTTCGCGGGCCGGCTCTTCGCCAGCCAGCAGGACCAGAAAAGTGAGCATCAGGGGGTTGCGGGCCAGGGGGCGCAAACGGGGGCGGTCCTCGAGTTGGCGTTGCAGCCAGCCCACCCGCGCCTCCACCCAAGCATCCTCGGCGCCCCGACGCTCGGCCAACACGGTGAACCAGCGGCGCAGGAAGGCCTCGGTGTCCTCAGCCTGCAGGGGCAGGATTTCATAGTGGGGCAGGTCGGCCAAGGCCGCCGGTCCGTCGTAGCCCACGGGCCGCGAGGTAAGGATCAGTTGGCCGGGCAGGTCAGCGGCCTCGCGGGCAGCGCGCGCCCGGGCATCGCGGGCTTCGTCCAGGGCATCCACCAGCCAGAGCACGCGCTCCTGGCGTACCGCTTCTTCCAGGGCAGCCCGCAGGTCAGGGTCGCCGTTGGCGGCGCGCTCCAGCGCGAAGTCCCGCAGGGATTTATCCTGGCCCAGGCTCAGCAGGGCGCCGTACTCGCCCAAGGGCACCAAGATGGGGAGAGGGCGGGTAAGGTCCTGGGCCCACCGGTGGGCCAGGTAGCGCAAGAGGGTGGACTTGCCTGCGCCCGGCGCGCCCAGGATGACCAAGCGGCCATGCTGCTGTAGCGCGGCTTCGGGGTCCACAGGGTCGGGCCGTTCCGCCGAGGCGTAGGTCTGGCCCTGGCGGTAGAAAAACTCGCCCAGAGTGCGCAGCATGGTGCGCCGCGCGGTCCATCGGCCAGAGCGCGGGAAGGGCTCCTCCGCGGTGGTGGGCTGGGCGGCCTCTTCCAGGCGGCGGCGGGTTTCCTCGGCCTCGCGCCGGGTCTGCACCTCCTCGACGGCCTGCAGGCGAATGTAGACGCGGTCCAAAGGCATGCGCAGGGGCACACGGCGGCCATCGGGACCCACGGGTTCAGGCAGGCCGCGCAGGTCTAGCTCGCGGGTTTGTTGTGCGAGGCGATCGCGGTAGGTGCGCAAGAGGGCGGCGGGGTCGGGTTGGGGCAAAGGGTTACCTCCCTGGGGGACGCGGTGATGAGGATATTATAGCAAGGGTTGGGATACATGACAGCGCCCTACGTGCTACCAAGTACCATTACGGTCGCGTTTTGTTGTCGAAGGCGCGCCTTATTCAGGCAGAAGCACCCATCCAAAAGAGCAGGGCGTGCCTTGGCTTTTGCCTGGACAACACGCCGGGCGTCACTTCCTATTTAGGAAAGCCGTGCAACAAATCCTGGACAAACAAATACAAATCAGCGCCAGGGTGTAAGCCCTTTTTGGGTTACCGTAGATTGATAGCCTTCCCCCACCCCAGCAGCGCCTGGATGATTCGCCAAAGCCCCCAGGCTTCCCAGACGACCACAAATGGCAACACGGGCAAAGCGTATCGCTGAAAGGCCAAAGGCAAGGTAAGCAGCATCCAACCCCATTGGGCTGCCGCGGCTATCCCAAAGACGCACCACGCCCATCCCTCTGACTCAAAGGTTTTGCAACGCGCCCGGCGAAGCATACCAAGCAAGCCCAGCCCTGTCAGCATCAACTGCACCCCCGCACCCCAAAGCCCCCTTCCCCAATGGAGAAAGCCGTGGGCATCATAAGCCGCAATGGCCGCGCGCAGCGGGGCTTGGTATTTGCCCAAATCCAGATAAGCCAAAGGCGCAAGGTAAAGCTGCCCCAGCAACAGGCCCAATCGCTGCCACGGTGTGGAAGGGACATACGCGGGCAACACCGCCCGGAACGCGGCTTGTTGCGCGGCTGTGACCTGCAAACGCTCGCGCACCATCGCGAGCAGTGTTTGCCAGGGGGTCTGCCACAGCACCGGCTGCAACACAATCCCAACCCCCACAGGAAGAAGGCTCACCACCAACAAATCTCGCCAGCGCTGGGCTGCGGAAGACGCCCGCCGCCACACCACCCACCACGCGACCGGCCAAAGCGCTACAGTCCAATATTTCGCCCAGATTGCCCACGCCAAGGCCAGCCCCACCCGCCAAGGTTTAGGATGCTCCGCGGTGAGTTCCCACAGCAGCCAGGCAATCCCCAGCAGCATGGGCGCTTCCATCATTGCTCGACGGCCGTGCAGCAACACCAACGGGTTCAGCAAAAAGCCCACCAAGGTCAACCACGCCAAACCACCCCCGCCCAGGCGACACGCCACTAAAGCCAACAGCCAGCCCGCCAATGCAACGCAGAGGGTGGCGACTTGCCGAGCAGCCAGGAGTTGCGCCTGGGAAGGCAACGCCCCTCGCGCGACGTTGGCCTCCCAGGAGGCCGACCAATCCCAATCCTGCGCTAAAGGGCTCTGGCCGTGCAAAGCCAAGCCCAGGGCAAACAGGGTGCGCGAGAGCGGGGCATTGACGAGGCGATAGTGCGTTTTTAGGTCGGTTTGGCCTGTGTAGGCCAAGGTCTGCGGGTGGTGCAACAAGGCCGCGCCATCGGCCGCCATATACAGATAGGTGCTTTCATCGGGATGGAAGGGCACTGCAGGCAACGTTTGCAGCCCCCAAAGCAACCACAGCAACGCCGCCGCGCCCAACCACCAGGTTGGGCAGGCCGGCCGCCGCGCCGCGCGAGCCAGTTGCCCGCGGCTGTGCCATCGCCCCAGGCGACGTTTGAGCACCCTCAGGACGTTTCCCCCCTGATGCGGGTCTTGCTGCTGCGTTTTTATGGCATTGGTCGCTATGCGCACGCGCAATCCTGTGGCTATACGAAGTTCGCTCTGCTTCCACCAGCCGTTGCCAAAAACGCCCGGACGAACCGTCGTTTCGAGGGCAGAGGGTAGGGTAAAGCCCTGCCACACAAAAAACGGACAAACGCCGGGGGGCTTGGCGTCGTTTCGAGGGTAAAGGGTAGGGTAGAGCCCTACCGCACAAAAAACGGACAAACGCCGGGGAGCTTGGCCTCGTTTTGCGGCCTATGGCGTGCTCGGCGCCTCAGCCTCGCCTAAAGTAAAGTGCAAAATCTGACCGTGGTCAGCATCTACAACCCATAGCCCTCCGTGGCCGTCGGTGGCCAGGCCACCCACCAAGCCCATGCCTTCAGGCGGCGTTCCCCAACTGCCCCACCAGCGCAGAAGGATGCCTAAGGCGTCAAATTCCAACACCCGGTAGTTCTCCGGGTCACCCACAAAAACATGGTTTTGGGCATCTACCGCGAGGTAAGGCTTGTTGTTGACCGATTGCCCAAACCAGCCGAAAATATCCCATTGCCGTAGAGGGGTTAGGGTAAAGTCAGGGCCTACGGCAAAAACTTGCACCCGTTGGTTCCACGTATCAGCCACATAGAGGTTGCCCTGGGCGTCTAAGGCCAACCCCACCGGCTCATTGAAAGCGCCGATATCTGCGCCCGGGTGCCCAAATTGTCCCAGAGGCTTGCCATCCGCGTCATACATCACGATGCGCTTGTTGCCCGTGTCGGTCACATAGACCACCCCCTGGGCGTCCACCACCACATCACGCGGGCCCCAGAGGGAAAGCGGCGAACCGTCATTGCCGAAGTGCCCCCACATGGTCAGGAATTTGCCGTCTGCGGTGAATTTTTGAATGCGGTGGTTCCAGGTGTCGGTGACGTACACGCTGCCATCCGGGCCGACGGCCACGCCCCAAGGCTCGTTGAACGTGCCCGGCGGCGCGGCTTCAGGGCCGCCATCCATCAAGTTGCCATACGTGCCCCACACGCCCAACACCTGCCCATCGGGCGAAAGATGTTGGATGCGGAAATTGCGGGTATCGGCCACGTAAAGTGAGCCATCGGGCGCAACAGCGATGCCTCGGGGCGCGTTGAACTGCCCTGGTTCGGTGCCCGCGCTGCCCAACACCTTGTCGGCAATGAGGGTGACTTGTTTTTTCGCGTAGGGGTCTTCTTCGGTAGGCGCTGTGGGGGTGGCACCGTAATTCCACATTTTGGCCACAATATCGTTGCGGATGTAAAGCCGCATGCGGTCCGAAGGCTGCCAATCGGCCAAAATGTTGGCCATGTTGACCTCGGCCGCGTCGGGCGTGTTGAGCACACCGCGCTGAATTTGGAAGTAAAGGGTGAAATCACGGTTGAGCCAAATCTGGAAGAGGGCTTCCCGCATGAGCGGGTCGGTCAGCGCGTGTTTGATGCGCGCCCACGTGAGGCCAAAATAATCTTGGTTGGGCCACACCATACGAATGTAGTCGTAACGGGTATAACCCCTGCCCACGATGGGCTCAATGGTTGCGAAGTCGTTATCGCCCACAATGATGATGGGCACATCGCGCAACGACGGGGTGGGCTCGCTTCCGTAAAACTTCTGGTTCGGGTAGTTGCGCAAATACCACGTAAAAGGCCAGGCCACGTCGCTATCGTAAGCCACTTGAATGTCCAAGCCGTCGGTGACGCGTTCTGAAATTTCCTGCACCTGCGACATCACCGTCTTTACCCCGCGCGCCGAATGGGCATAGACCAAATACTCATTGGCCTGATCGTAGTTGTAATACGTGGCTTGGATCGCGGTGTGGGCCGTAAGCACAGCCAAAAGCCCAAAAAGCGTCAACACGCCCAAACGCACCAATGCGCCGGTGCGCCATTTGGCACTCAGATAAGCCAGCCCCAAAGCGCTCAGGAGGGCCACCACCACGCCCACCAGGAAGTTGGCGGTGGCTTCCAGCGAGGCCAAATCACTGCCGCTAAAGGGGCGCGGGGCGCTCAACCACGCGCCCGTGGCCTGGGCGCTGGCCAAGATGAAGGTCGCCACCAGCGCCAACAAGGCCCATCCGCCGCGGCGGGCAAAGCCTTTCCATTCAATGCCGCTGGCCACCCTATCCAAAAACCAAGCCGTCAGCAAAATCATGGGCAAGGTAATGTGGACGGTCAGCCAAGGCATCTTCTCCCCAGCCAAGGTATAAGCCAAAAGGGAGCTCACGCTCCAATAGGCCAGCAGCCCAAACACCGGCACCTGGCGGTGTTGCTGCGCTTCGTAAGCCTTCCAGTCACGGGCTGCGGAAACCGCGGGCTCAGAGCGAGGCGCATGCTGGCCGCGCAGCGCCCGCCATCCCATCCAGCCCAGCGCGGCCAAGGTGCCCAAAGCAGGCAAATATTCGTAAATGGGCACCTGAATGAGGAGGTAGTAATACCACGGCTGGCTACCACGGTGGACGCCTTGCTGCTCCAGCCAATAGCCCAAAGCGCCCACCAAGCCGCTAAAAAAGCCGCCGCCGTTGGTAAACACCGTGGTCTGGAACACCGCAAAAATGCCATAAAACAAAGCAGCCTCAAACAGCCAGGTGCGTGCATCCCAGGCCACGCCCAAAGCAATGGCCAAGCCGATGAGGGGCAACAAGAAAATGCTCGTGCGTAAAATGCCGACGGAGGAATAGTCCAGGGCATTCCAATGGAAGAAAGCCATCGGCAACGGCGCCAGTTGCGGCAACACCAGCGAGAAGAGGAGCAGCGCCAACACAAACGGCCGCTCGTGCAACAAATGTCGCCAGCCGTAGCCGGTAATCAAAAAATATAAGGAGGCCACCACCGCGGCCGCGCTCACAGCCAAGAAGAGCAACGAAACCGGGTTGGTCAACCAAGCGTGTTTCGCGGTCTCGGCCACAGCCGCCCCTGCAGCAGGCGCCACGGTCGGCGGCGGCGTGACCATGCGGGCGTAGATCCACGCGCCCACGACCGCCAACGCCAGCGAACCCGCCGCCACCATCAGGCTCAGGTAAAAACTCCGGCGGGCCCGCCAATCAGGCCAGTCGGCGCGGCTCAAGCGGTCAATCAACAACCACGCCAAAAAGAGCAACAATTGTGCAGTATAGATGAAAGCCGTCTCTTTGGAAACAAAATGCAAGGCCATCGCCACGGTGAGCCAAGTCAGGTAACGGGTGGCGCCGGTCTCCAGATAGCGCAACACCGCCCACAATGTCACCAAGGCCAAAGGCATGATGAGGGCCTCATTCCGGGCATAACGGCCATAGTAAAGCATGTAAGGCGAAATGAGCATCAGCCCCGCGGCAATCAAAGCCCCCTTGCGCCCCAAATAACGCCGCCACGCCCAGAGAAAGGCAATGGCCAACACCGCAGCCGTCGCGTGCGGAATGCGAGCGGTAAAGTCGGTGTCGCCAAAGAGGAAAAACGAAAAAGCAATCAGATGAAACTGCAACGGCCCGTGCATCATCGGGTTGTGTTGATAACCGTTGCCCTTGTAGAGCAGCCACGAATAGTATGTGTGAAGGCTCTCATCGTGGCTCATGACCCGATCGCCCAAATGATAAAAACGGGTAAACACCGCCAACAACACCACCACCGCGAAAATGAGCCCCTCGACCTTCCAATTGAGCAAAGCACTCAACGGCCGATCGAGCCAAGAAGAAGCCTCTTGCGTTTGCACGTCCGCTTTGGAGTGACTCGTCTTTGGTTTGCTCATAGCAACCTCGATACACGCAACGTTTTTTGCGGGGTCAACGCCGCGAAGCCCGCCGCGAGGAACGCCGCCGCGAGCGGTTTGGGTTGCGGCCCTGTTTCAAGGCCTCCACCTCTTCAGGGGTCAGATAGCGCCATTCGCCCGGCTTCAGGCCGGCCAACCGCAAGGGGCCAATGCGAATGCGGATCAACCGCACCACAGGCAGCCCGGTCAGCCGACACATCTCCCGAATTTGACGCTTTTTGCCCTCTTTGAGAATCATCCGCAGCCAAGCGCCCTTCCCCTGATAACGCTCCACCCACACCTCGGCAGGGCGGGTGCGGGTGCCGTCTTCCAGCACAATCCCCCGGCGCAGGGCTTCCAACTGCTCCGCGTCAGGGCGCTTGGCCACCAAAACCCGATATTCCTTCTCATGCCCATAACGGGGATGGGTCAAACGGTTGGTCAGTTCCCCGTCGTTGGTCAACAACATCAATCCTTCGCTTTCCAAATCCAAACGCCCAACGGGGAAAATGCGCTGCGGGATGGGCACCAAATCGCGCACGGTTTTCCGCCCATCTTGGCTTTCGGTGGTCGAAAGCACAAAACGCGGCTTATAGAGCGCAATATACACCGGCGCCTCTGGCGCCTTGATGCGCTGGCCATCCAAGCGAATATCATCCACCAACGGGTCAGCCTTGTCGCCCAATGTTGCCACTCGTCCGTTGACCGTCACCCGTCCTTGGGCAATCAATTCTTCGCACGCGCGACGCGAGCCCAAGCCGGCTCGGGCCAAAATTTTCTGCAAACGCTCCACTGCCATGGGTTCCTCTTTCCTTTTTTGCGATGCTCGGTGTGACAACGAACGACGGAATGCAACTTGCAACGGTGCGGGGCGCGACATTCCTGCGCGCCTTACGTTTTGAGCACTTCAGCATCCGACGCGGCCTCATCCTGCTCGAGGTCCAGCGGCGGCAATGCGTCCAGGGAAGGCAGCCCAAAGAGTTCCAAAAACAGTGCCGTCGTGCCATACAAAATTGGCCGACCGGGGCCTTCGCTCCGCCCCACTTCCTCAATCAGGCCTTTGCTGAGCAAAGAGCGCAAAACGCCATCGCTGTTGACGCCGCGGATGGCATCAATCTGCGGGCGGGTAATCGGCTGGCGATAGGCCACAATGGCCAAAGTTTCCAGCGCGGCTTGGCTCAAACGAGCGGTGGCCTCAATGCCCAAAAACCGCTCAATGAGCGGGCCTGCTTCCGGCGCGGAGACCAACTGCCAGCGCTCGCGGTGGCGTTCCAAGCGGATGCCGCGGCCTTCCAGCGAGGCTGCCAACCTGGTCAAGCCCGCTTCCACCTCGCGCAACGGCATCTCCAACGCTTGCGCCAAGCGCCGCGCGGTCACCGGCTCGGGCGAGGCAAAGAGTAAGGCTTCTAAACGAGATTCCAAAGAAAGGGTCGTGGGTGCTGTGCTCATGCTATAATTTGTACTCGTGCAACGAAAGCGAGGAGAACAATGAATCAACCAAGACGTTGGCGCTGGATAGGGCTGGGAATACTGCTGAGCATCCTCTCATTGGCCTGCACCATCAACCTGGGCGGCCCGACACCGCCGGCGCCGCTTCCCACGCCTGACCCCAATGCCCTCCAAAGCCTGGAAGACGCTTGGACCCAAGCCGTGCAAGCCTCGACAGACGGGCATGTCACGGTGACCATCACTCAGGAACAATTGACCGCGCTGCTGGCCGAAAAATTGGCCGACGACCCCGAAGCTCTCTTCCAACACCCGCAGGTGATGTTGGAAAACAACGAAATGGTCATCTACGGCCAGGTTCAAAAAGGCAATGTCGTGGCCAACGTGCGCATGGTCATTACAGTCAGCGTGGACGATGAAGGCAAGCCCGAGTTTACCCTGGCCTCGGCCGATTTTGGCCCCTGGCCAGCCCCCGAAGGGCTGTTAGAAGCCCTCTCGGGCATGCTCAACGAGGCCTTCACCGGCGCCATTGGCCCTGCCGCCACAGGCATCCGCCTCGAAAGCATCACCATAGCCCAAGGCGCCATGACCATTCAAGGCCGCATCCACTAAAGCCCGATTATACCATCCCCTTTGGTTATGTCTTTCTTCCGCCGCTTGCTCCTTCCCCTTCTCATCCTCCTGGCTGCCAGCCTGATGCTGGCCGGCTGCATTGCCCCGCGGCGCGGGCAAGGCACCATCACCGTCACCGTCAAGGCCGATGGGCAAACCCACAAGGTCCAAATCCCGGCCGGGAGCAGCGTGCAACAGGCTCTGCAGGCCGCCCACATCCACCTCGGAGAGTTAGACCGCACCGAGCCGCCCGTCTATTCCCTGCTCAACGATGGTGACACCGTGCGGGTCATTCGGGTGGAAGAAAAATTCACCGTCAGCGAAGAAATCATCCCCTTTGAACGGCAAATTTTGCGCAACGAAGCCCTCCCCGAAGGCGAAACGCGCATCATTCAAGCCGGCGTCAACGGGCGGCGCGAAGTCACCTATCGCCAAGTGTTGGAAGACGGCAAAGAAATCTCCAACCAGCCGGTCAAAACCGTGGTGGTCAAAACCCCCGTGCCCGAAATTGTGATGGTCGGGGTGCAAACGCCCTTCGTGCCCCGCCCCATTCCAGGGAAACTGGCCTACCTGGCCGGCGGCAATGCCTGGGTCATGGATGGCAACACAGGCAGCCGCCGCCCGGTGGTGACCACCGGCGACCTGGACGGCCGAGTTTTTGCCCTTTCCCCCAACCAACGCTTTTTGCTCTTCACCCGCAAAAGCGACACCGACGACGAGCTCAACACCCTCTGGGTCGCCGACCTGGCAGCCTCGCCGCCTAAACTCATCCCCTTGGGCGTGAAAAACATCGCCCACTTCGCCGATTTTGCCCCCTATTCCTCTTACACCGTTGCCTATTCCACCGTCGAACCCCGCCCCCAACCGCCCGGTTGGCAGGCCAACAACGACCTCTACACCATCAGCTTCAGCAGCGTGGGCTGGGTCTCTCAACCGCGCTTGCGGCTCGAAGCCAACGCGGGCGGCATCTACGGCTGGTGGGGCTTGGATTTTGCCTGGGCGCCCAAAGGCACCCTTTTGGCCTACGCCCGGCCAGATTCGGTGGGGCTCTACGACTTCGGGGAAGAGGGCCTCAAACCCTTGCTCGCAGTGGTGCCCTACCAAACGCAAGCCGATTGGGCTTGGGTGCCCGGCCTGAGCTGGAGCCCCGACGGGCAAATTCTCTTCACCGTCACCCACGGCACCCCCCAACAGGAAGACAACGAGGCTTCGCCGCAGTTCAACCTCACGGCCTACGTCTTGCCTTTGCAAACCAGCATCACCTTGGTGCCCGACGTGGGGATGTTTGCCAACCCTGCGGCCTCCCCACCCCAGCCGCAGGGGTATCAAGTCGCTTATCTGCAAGCCATCTTCCCCCAAAAAAGCGACATCAGCCGCTATCGGCTGGTGGTTATGGACCGCGATGGCTCGAACCGCCGCACCATCTTTCCTGCGGAGGGGGCGCTGGGGTTGATGCCCCAAAACATCGTCTGGTCGCCCGCCCCGCTTGAGCCCGACGGGCACTTCGCCATCGCTGTCATCTACCAAGGCAACCTCTACTTGGTGGACACCACCACGGGCAAAGCCCAACAAATCACCGGCGATGGTCTGGTGACCAACATCGCCTGGCGCTGAAACCCCATCAGCAGCCACCTTGACCCTGCACAAACGGGAGTTATCATATGCGCATCTTAGTCACCGGAGCCGCGGGCTTCCTCGGCTCACACCTCTGCGACCGCCTGCTGGCCGAAGGGCACGAAGTAGTGGGGATGGACAACTTCCTCACCGGCGACCCGCAAAACCTGGCCCATCTGGCCGGGCACCCGCGGTTTTCCTTCATCCGCCACGATGTCACCAACTTCATCTTCGTGCCCGGCAAACTCGACGCCGTGCTGCACTTTGCCTCGCCAGCCAGCCCCAACCGGAAGTCGCCCTATGGCTATCCGAACCTCCCCATCCAAACCCTCAAGGTCGGCGCGCTGGGCACCCACAACACCTTAGGCCTGGCCAAAGCCCACGGGGCGCGCTTTTTGCTGGCTTCCACCAGCGAAGTCTATGGCGACCCCGAAGTCCATCCCCAGCCCGAAACCTACTGGGGCAAAGTCAACCCCATTGGCGAACGCTCGGTATACGACGAAGCCAAACGCTACGCCGAAGCCATCACTATGGCCTACCATCGCTACCACGGCCTCGACACCCGCATCGTGCGCATCTTCAACACCTACGGCCCCCGCATGCGCCTGGATGATGGCCGGGTAATCCCCAACTTCATCCAACAGGCCCTCCGAGGGGAACCGCTGACCGTCTATGGCGACGGACAGCAAACCCGAAGCTTTTGCTACGTCGATGACCTCATCGAAGGCATTTATCGGCTGCTGCTTTCCGACGAGCACGAGCCCGTCAACATCGGCAACCCGGCTGAGTTTACCATCTTGGCACTGGCAGAAACCGTCAACCGCGTGGTGGGGAACGCAGCGGGCGTGGTCTTTCTGGAAAGCGCCCGAGACCGCGACGACCCTCAACGCCGCTGCCCCGACATCACCAAAGCCCGTACCATCCTCAAATGGCAGCCCCGCGTCAACCTGGAAGAAGGGCTCCGCCGCACCATTGAAGACTTTCAACGGAGGATGCAAAGTCAATGATCCTGCAACATCGCAACGAACGCAAACGCTTTGCCAAATTCTTCGTGGTCGGCATCATGGGTACGACCGTAGACTTTGGCATCTTCAACCTGCTCACCCAAGTGTTTGGCCTCCCCCCCGTGCCCTCCAGCGTGATTTCATTCATCACGGCTCTGACCCACAACTTCATCTGGCATCGTTATTGGACTTATCCTGAATCTCGTTCCAAACGCATCTGGCATCAATGGCTTCAATTTGGCACCGTAGGCACCATTGGGCTGCTCATCCGCACGACGCTGTTTGCCCTCATCCGCCCCGTGTTGGTCTCGTGGATGGCCCGCTTCGTGCCCCCGCTGCCCCTCACCCCAACCTTCTGGGGTAACAACGCAGCCCTGGGTGTGGTCGTGCTCACCGTGATGCTGTGGAACTTCTTCGCCAACCGCTACTGGACCTACAACGACGTTGCCGTCGGCACATAGCACAGGACACACCCATGCAACAAGACATTCCCTGGATTCCCATCTACACCACAGGCCGCAGCCTGGCCGCCTTCCTGGGCTACCCTTACCTGTTTGACACCAAAGGGCGCTGGATTGGCTTCGTCACCCCTGAAGGGGCGGTCTATTCCATCCACGGCGACTATGTCGGGCAATTGGAAGCCAACCCGCGGGCCCCGCGGGTGCTTCGCCATCTGGAAACCGCGCCCCTGCACCCCCGGATGACGCCCCCACCCCGCCCCCATTTTGCCCCCCAAACGGGCATGACCGTTCCCCTGCCCCCAGCGCCGCCCAAGCCGCCCCCCGGCACCGTGGATGTTTTCCTCACCATGCCTGAGCTCCTTCCCCCTTTTGAGGAGTAAACCATGTCACGCCCCAAACAGAAACCGGTCAGTGCCTCGCGCGTCACCCTTTCGCAACTCATGCAGCCCCAACACGCCAACAGCGCGGGAAACGTGCATGGCGGCTGGATCATGAAACTGGTGGACGAAGCCGGCGCGCTGGCTTGCATGCGCTTTGCCAACCGCCGCGTGGTCACCGTGGCCATTGACCAAATGATGTTTCGGCAGCCGATTCACATCGGCAATTTGGTCACCCTGACGGCCGAGGTGTCATACACCGGCCGCACCTCCATGGAAGCCGAGGTGCAAGTGGTGGCCGAAAACCCCATCACTGGGGAACGCACCCACACCAACACCGCTTACCTGGTCTATGTAGCCCTTGACGAAAACGGGCAACCGACCGAAGTGCCGCAGCTGATTCCAGAGACCGACGCCCAACGCGAGCGGATGGAACAAGCCAAAGCCCGCCAAGCCTTCCGCCTCAAGCAACGGGCGCAGGTCGAAGCTGCGGAAGCGAAACAAGGTGCACAATGAGCACGGCTGCTCCAAGTTCGCCCCTGGCCGACGACCCCGGCGGCGAGCCAGTCCGCCTGCCGGGGGGCATCCGCTCGCTCAAAGAGTTGGCCGAACGAGCCGCAGGGCGGCCGGCCGAGCCGGTCAACGAAGAAGATGCCGGCCTGGCCGAGCCTTTGGCCTTCCCTTTCGCGGCCATTGTGGGGCAACAAGAGATGAAATTGGGGCTGCTGCTGGCAGTCATCAACCCTGCGGTGGGCGGTGCGTTGCTCATCGGCCCTCGCGGCACGGCCAAAACCACAGCCGTGCGCGGGCTGGTTGACCTGCTGCCCAAGGTGCCCCGCAGCCTGTGCTTCTACGGCTGCCTGCCCGAAGACATTGAACAGGGCGGCATTGACGCCGTTTGTCCCGATTGTGCGCGCAAATATGCCGAAGGCAAGCCGCTGGCTGTGCTCGACCGGGTGCGCCTGGTAGAACTTCCCCTCAACGCTCGGTTAGACGACGTCTTGGGGCATCCCGACCCACGCCACCCCCGACGCATTCGGAAGGGCATCCTGGCACAAGCCGACCGCAACGTCCTCTACATTGACGAGGTCAACCTGTTACAAAACGACGTCGCCGACGCCATCCTCGATGCGGCCGCGCAAGGGCATTACACCGTGCGCCGCGGCGCGCTCACAGCCACGTATCGCGCGCGGTTTGTGCTCGTGGGTTCCATGAACCCCGAAGAAGGCCCCCTCCGCCCTCAAATTTTGGACCGCTTCGGCCTGCGCCTTTGGGTGCCTGGCCTGACAGACCCCACAGAGCGGCTGGAAGCCTACCGACGGGCCCGGGCTTATCGCGAGCATCCACACCGTTTCGTTGCCCGGTATGCGGAAGAAACCGCGGCCCTCCAAGCCGAAATTCAAGCGGCTCGCCAGCGCCTCGCGCAGGTCGAAATCAGCGACGAAGTCGCCCGCCTGGGCACCCACTGGGTGAGCCAATGGGGCGTCGCCTCTTTGCGCGCAGAAATCACCCTCTTCGAGGCCGCGCGCGCCCTGGCCGCGGCCGACGCCCGCACCGAGGTCACCCCCAACGACCTGCGTCAGGTAGCCCCCCTGGCGCTCCGCTTCCGACGCTCAACCTTCATGCAAGATTACGCGACGCAGCGCGAAAAAGAAGACCGCCTGCTCGCGGAAATCATCCAAACGCCCCCTGCCAAGGAGTAACCATGCCGCGCGTGATTTCTGGCACGGCCAAAGGGCGCAAACTGTTTTCCGTTCCCGGCGAAGGCACGCGCCCCATCACCGACCGCGTCAAAGAAGCCCTTTTCAACATCTTGGGGCCCTACATCGTGGGCGCTACCATGCTGGACCTTTTTGCCGGCACCGGCGGCGTGGGCATCGAAGCCCTCAGCCGTGGGGCGGCTTACGTCCGCTTTGTGGAATGGCACCGCGGCGCCCTGCGCACCATCAAGAAAAACCTCGCCCACTGCCGCCTCGACGACCCACAACGGGCTGACGTGCGCTTCATGGATGCCTTCGCCCTCCTCCAACAACCTGCCGACCGGGCTTTCGACTACATTTATATTGCCCCGCCGCAATATCACGGGCTCTGGGAAAAAGCCCTCCGCTTGCTGGATGCCCACCCCGATTGGCTGGCCGAAGATGGCTGGGTCATCGTCCAAATCCACCCCAACGAATACCATGAAGTGCCCCTTCGCCATCTGCGCCCCTTTGATGAGCGCAAATATGGCAGCACGCTGTTGGTCTTCTACGAACGCGCCGCGGCCGAAGAAAATTCACCCCAGCCCGAAACCCCAACCAACACCGAAACAGAAGCTTAAAAAATCACAAGCCAGGCAAACACCTGGCTTGTGATTGGTCAAGATGGTTCAATCAGCCAAGGACCACCACATCTTGGGCCTGAGGGCCTTTGGGGGTATCCACGACCTCAAATTCCACCCGCTGCCCCTCTTCCAAAGAGCGATAGCCGGTGCCCCGAATGCCGCTGTAATGCACAAACACGTCGCGACCTTCGTCAGGGGTAATGAAGCCGTAACCTTTTGTGGCGTTAAACCACTTGACCGTGCCGGTTTGGCGCTCTGCCACCGCAGCACCTCCAACAAAAAATTCGCTCGGCAGGCGCTTGTGGGCCTGGCACGGCCACGCCAAACTACTGCCTTGCGTCTTTACTTTAGCATAACTCCCGCGCGGCGTCAAGCGAGTTAAGCGGTGTGCCTGAGCCCTCAAATTAAGGAAAACGGCGGGCTTCTTGCAACGCCTTTCTGAGAAAGCCGCTTGCACTGACCCAATGCCAACAGCCATGCCGAATGGCAAAAAACCTTTTAAGCCGCCCTTCCACTGGAAGCCGCCTCTTTTGCCCCAAGGCAGTGCCCCATCACTTCGCTTCCTCCCCCTTTAAGGTCTTGACGCGCCTCTTTAATGTCACGGCAAAAATAATCACATTAAAAAGGAAGCCCTTCCAAAACTGCTTTTTCTTTGGTATAATAGAGACATCTATAGTAATCTTCTTTACAAGACTGGGATCAATTAAAACCACAAAGCCGGGGACTTTACCCAGATCAACCTCCCTATTCCTGCGCGCTTTTTTTTTATTTTAGACCAAGCAATCTCAAAGCTTAATACGCAACACAGTAGGGGAAGATCGTGCATACAGACCTCCTTCACCAAGTCTATTGGCAAACTCCCTGCCGGGAGGTCTTTTGGCATTTAACCTTTCTGACGCCAACGACAAAAATCTTCATTCACCAAAACCGCTCACCATTTCCCCCTCAGGAGGCCCCATCATGAGGAGACGCTTTCTGCTCGTAGCCGCCCTCAGCCTGGTCGTATTCTCTTTGCTTGTCGTAAGCGGAGGGCAAACAGTTTATGCTTCTTCCCAAACGCCGCCAGGGGGAAGCAGCCCCTTACTTTACAACGCCGCCCCTGCTTCAGCCCCGATTCCTCCCCCTCCAGGAACCGTCATCAGCGGCACCATCTTTGAAGATATTGCTGGTGACCTACTCCCCACAGGGCAAAGCATAGGCGACGCTAACAACCCGGGGGCTGCAGGCGTCACAGTGCGCCTGTATCGGGACACCGACAACGACGGCGTCCTCACCATAGGCGCAGACTCCTCCGTTGATTCCGACACGACAGATGCAAACGGGAATTACTCCCTCACCCCAGACCAAGCCAACGCCCTCTACTTTGTGGTGGTAGACTCTTTCACCATCACCCCCCAAGCGGGTTTCAACTCGGGCTACACCGCGGACGACGTCTGGGCAGAACAGGTGTATGGCCCAGGAGGCACATGGGGCGGTGCGCTCTGCGATGACGGGAGCGGCCCACCAACCCACCGGGGCACACCTGGGGCCTGCTACGGCGGACGATACGCGACCGCCTCAGATTTCGGCAGTGCACCCGAACACCAAGCCAAAGTCAACCTGGGGACCACGTCTGTAACGGACGTTGACTTTGGCTTTTCCTTCAATGTCGTAGTAAACACCGTCAACACCGACACCTCTTCTTCTGGAAACCGCATTTGTCAAGGCTGCTTG
>CAYLRJ010000065.1:0-28431 GCA_964386185.1 uncultured Anaerolineaceae bacterium | reverse complement strand
GTGGCGGTGGGCGTAGGCGTCACCGTCGGAGGCAGGGTTGGGGTCAGAGTGGCCGTGGGCGGCGGAGGAGTGGGTGTCGAGGTGGGCACGGGCGGGGAAGCCTGGCTGCACGCGGCCAGCAGCAGGGCCAAGAGCCAAAGGGTGAGGGTGCGGCGCATGGTTTTTCCTCCCAAGAGTGAGCAGGCGCGAGCGATGGTTTATTTTACCGCGGGCTTGGTTGCCTGGTTACCTGGTTACTTGGTTACCTGGTTGCTTGGGGCCCCCTTGCCTCGCCCTTTGGGAGAGGAAAGGGGGCTGGGGGGAAAGGTGAGGGCGGGAGGTGAGGGTATTGGGTATTGGTTACTTAGTTACCTGGTTGCTTAGTTACCTGGTTGCTTAGTTACCTGGTTGCTTGGTTGCCTGGTGCCCCCTCGCCGCCTCTTTTGGGCAGTAGGGGCGGCGCGCTGCTCCGCGCTGGGATACACACGGAGCCACAGAGGGCGCGGGGGGGATAGGGCGAGGCGGTGCCTCGCCCCTACAAAAAAATCGGCGTCAATCGGCGTCAATCGGTGGATAGCCTCACCATGTCATTGCGAGGGCCTTGTAGGGGCGCAGCGCTGCTGCGCCCAGGGCCCGCAGCAATCCCCCAGCTGGGAGGCGTGAGAGGCGAGCGCCCTTTGCCTACTGGCTGGAAGATGGCTTCGGCCCCTGGCGGGGCCTCGCCATGACACGGAAGCGAGGCGGCTCGGCGTTGAGGCTCACACAGCGGCACGGAGCCACAGAGGGCACGGAAGGGAGCAGGGCAAGGCACGCCTTGCCCCTACAAAAAAATCGGCGTCAATCGGTGTCAATCGGTGGACCCATCTGCGTCCATCTGCCCTCATCTGCGTCCATCTGCGTTCCCTTCACCACTGTCCCCAAAGCCACCCCTGCCCCCAACCCGCAATTCGCACTTCCTCATTCCCAATTCGCTCCCCCGCCCTCATCCCCCTGGTTCCCCCCTCTCCCAGCGGGCGCAGGGGGAGCAGGGCAAGGCACGCCTTGCCCCTACAAAAAAATCGGCGGTAATCGGTGCAAATCGGTGGATTCATCTGCGTCCATCCCCTCCCATCTGCGTCCATCTGCGTTCCCTTCACCACTGCCCCCAAAGTCACCCCTGCCCCCACCCGCAATTCGCAATTTCTCGCGCCCAACGTCGCGCTGCGGCTTTATTAGAATTTTCTAAAAACACCTTCCCTGCGCCGTAGCGCCGCAAGGGGTAGGGTATACTTTAAACACGCCTTCTGGGGGAGGCGACAATTTTTGAATTTCTATGATAAACATCTTGTTTTTGCAGATGTTATGGTAGAATGAGGGGCGTCTTTTGCCTCGCCAAGAGGCAAAAGTTTTGTAAGAGACCCTCTTGCAACTCACCCACCAAAATTTTCTGGAGGTTTGTGAAAGATGACCGAACGTTTGTTAGACGACAGTATCGTTGCTCAAGTGCGCGACGTGTTTTCCTCGCTGCAACAGGATGTGGCCCTGATCCACTTCACCACAACCCGCAGCGACTGCATGTATTGCCCTGAAACCAAGCAGTTGTTGGAAGAAATTGCGCCGCTTTCCGACAAACTGCATCTGGAAGTGTATGACATCGAAAGCGACAGCGCCAAAGCCGCCGAGTTTGGCGTTGACAAAACCCCCGCGACCATCGTGGCGGCCTACGACAACGGCAACATCACCAACTATGGCATTCGCTACTTCGGCATCCCCTCGGGGCACGAGTTTAGCTCGCTGATTCAAGACATCATCACCGTCTCCGAACGCGACTCGGGCCTCAAACCTGAAACCCGCGAATTCCTGAAATCCTTGACCCAACCGGTCCATCTGCAGGTTTTCGTCACGCCCACGTGCCCCTACTGCCCGCGGGCCGTGGTGCTCACCCACCGGATGGCGCTGGAAAGCGACAAAGTCACCGCGGACATGATCGAGGCCACCGAATTTGCCGAGCTTTCCAACGAATACGGTGTGACCGGCGTGCCCCACACCGACATCAACCACCACGCAGGCACCGTGGTGGGTGCCGTACCCGAAGAGCACTTCGTGGCCGAAATTCGCCGCGCTTTGGGCATGTAGCACCACATCTCCACTTGGTGTGAGGAGGTATCGCGAATGGCCGGGGCAAAGAAAAAGTACCCGCGCGTGATCATCTTCACCACACCCACGTGCCCGCACTGCCGCGCGGCCAAGCGGTACCTACGGGCACGGGGGGTTCCTTTCAAGGATGTTGATGTCTCACGCGATCACGCGGCCGCCCGTGACATGGTCCGCCGCAGTGGTCAAAGCGGCGTGCCCGTACTGGATATTGGCGGCAAAATCGTTGTTGGCTTCAACCGCGCCAAAATTGACCGCCTCTTAGGCTTGAAATAAACTCAAAAGCGCCCTCTCATTCTGCACTGAGGGGCGCTTTTGCTTTGGGAGGCACCCATGGCAACCCTCAAAATCGCTGTAGCAACCGCAGACGGCGAACGCCTCACCGCCCATTTTGGCGAAACCCCTTGGTATGAGGTTTTCACCATTGAAGATGGCCAAATCGTCGCTCGCGAACGCCGCGCCAAACCCCACCACGCCGACCACGATCACGAGCCCGGTGCCCATGCAGGGGAACACCGCCACGGCGGCGGTGGGTGGAACTTCTTCGAACCCATCCAAGATTGCCAAATTCTCATTGCGGGCGGCATGGGCGAGCGCGCTTACGAATGGGCCAAAAGTCGGGGCTTGGAGGTCTTCCTGACCAAAGGCCGAGTTGAAGATGCAGTCCAAGCCTATCTGGAAGGCACCCTGCAACACGACCCCCGCCGGGTGCACCGCAGCCACCACTAATTACCCGCCATGTCACCTTCCCACAACGCCGGTCAAAAGCCTTGGATGTGGCTCCTCGTAGGTGTCGGGCTGATTGCCCTGGGCATCGTGGCTTGGCTCATCCTGCCTCAACACGTGCTCAATGAAGAGGCCTCGGCCATCCCTGTTGCCGTTGCGTTCCCTGCGCCCGACCTGCACTTCACCACCCTGGAAGGCGACACCATCGCCCTCACAGACTACCGTGGGCAAGTGGTGCTGCTGAACAACTGGGCGACATGGTGCCCGCCTTGCCGCGACGAAATGCCCACCCTGGAAGCCTACTACCAAGCCCATGCCGATGAAGGCTTTGTGCTCATCGCGGCAGCCGCGCACGAATACCCCTTTGAAGTGCAGGATTTTTTGGAAAAAGAGCACCTGCAACTCTCGTTTATCGTCGCCCCTGACCCGCAAGAAGCCGCGATGAAAGCCTTTCACCAAACTCGCCTGCCCGCATCCTACGTGATTGACCGCGATGGCACGGTACGGCTGATGTGGGTAGGCGCTATTAGCCGTCGCTATCTGGAAAAGTATGTCACCCCCCTCTTGGAGAAATAGAATGGATGCCAAAGTAACCCTTCTACAACGGATGACCTTCGACGCCACGGCCGACAGCGGCTTTCACGTCACCCTGGGCACCGAGCCCAAAGTCGGCGGAGATGACGACGGTTTCCGCCCCATGGAGTTGATGCTCATCTCGCTCTTGGGCTGCACCGCGATGGATGTGATTTCCATTTTGCGGAAGAAACGCCAGGAAATCACCGGCTTTGAAGTCAAAGGCCATGCCGAACGAGCCGACCAACACCCCAAAGTGTTCACCCATGTCACCATCGAATATCACGTCACCGGCAAGGCCGTGGACGAAAAAGCCGTGGTGCGCTCCATCGAACTTTCGGCCATCCGTTACTGCCCCGCCCAAGGCATGCTGGCCCAAGTGGTGCCCATGCAATTGAAATATTACATTTACGAAGACACCCCCACGGGGCCGCAATTGGTCACCGAGGGCGAATACATCCGCCCCGAAGACCAAACCTAACTTCCCTCACTTCTCAACCGCAGTCTCAGCCGCTTCCCCAGCAAGCCTGCCGCCAGGGCAGGCTTGTTTTTCCCTGCGCCCCCAACGACCCGCTCAGTGCTCCGCACGAATGTGGCTCTCGGGCGAGCCCTGCCCACTGGCAACCACCAGCCCCGTCCCACGCCGCAAATCGCCTTTGTAGGCCCGTCCTGCTGTTTCGGGGATCCAGCCGCTTCCCCAGCAAGCCTGCCGCCAGGGCAGGCTTGTTCTTTCCCTACGCCCCCAACGGCCTGCTCAGTGTTCCGCACGAATGTGGCTCTCGGGCGAGCCCTGCCCACTGGCAATCACCAGCCCCGTCCCGCGCCGCAAATCGCCTTTGTAGGCCCGTCCTGCTGTTTCGGGGATCCAGCCATCGAGGTTGAAAGGGATGGGGCCATAGGCCACAATCCACTCCCCATTGTACTTCCGAGCAATATGCACATGGGTGCCCGTGGTGCGCCCACCCTCGCACGAAGGATGCCCCACCGGATCACCCGCCAGCAACACCGCGCCCTGCGGCGCCCGGCCATCGTCGGCCAGGTGGAAGTAGAGCACATCCCATCCGGTGCGCTCATCCATATCGCCGTCCAAATCCAACATCACGGTGGCATATTCCGAACGCGCCACCACGCCATCGGCCACAGCCACAGCCCAGCGATCACTGGGGCGGCAGCCCGTGGCGCCCAGGGGGGCGAAATCCAACGCGGCAAAGGGCTGCCCCACCCCCCAACCCGTGTGCGGCGCGCCGGTAAACGCCCAGACCTCGCCCTTAGCAAAAGGCAACCGCATGGGCGGCTGGTGCAAATTCGCGGGGATGTGAGGCGGCGGTGGATTTTCCCAAGGGTCACCAAACAAAAAACGATACAGCCGATAGAAACCCTCGGGCGAAATGGCCATGTAATACATATCGGCCGGCAGCATCTTGGCAAAATAAAATTGCAACGCCACCGAAGCCGCATTTTGCCAAGGGTCAGGGCGCACTTCCGTGCCATCCTGCAAAGTAAACACCGACAACGCGCCGATGCGCCAGCCGTAGTAACCATTGTTCAACAAATTCGCGGCATAGCCCAGTTGCAAGTAAAGCCCACGATGGGCTGGATCTTCATAGCCCAACGGGTAACGCATCTGATCTTCGGGAAGCGAAGGCTTGCTCAACGCGCCTGCTTGATATTCCAACAAGGCCAAGAGCAAGCGCGGGTCAATGCTGTAGGATGTGGCAATGGTCTCGACAATATTGGCCCCACTGCGGGTTGCGCCGGCCGCATATTCCTGATAATTGGCCAGCCACCCATTGGGATATTGG
This sequence comes from uncultured Anaerolineaceae bacterium, assembly GCA_964386185.1. Taxonomy (GTDB): domain Bacteria; phylum Chloroflexota; class Anaerolineae; order Anaerolineales; family DRMV01; genus DRMV01. The sequence goes on along the minus strand of CAYLRJ010000065.1, from coordinate 23,218 downwards.
GCCACAAACGCCTGCACGTCAAACCCACGCGCGGCCGGGCCGTTCACATAGAGGGGGTCGGGCAAAATCTTGAATGGCGAACCCCAAAACGGGGCATAGTAGATCGGAATCTGCAAAGGCATGCCCGGGGGCAAGGTGGTCAGCCGCTCGGGGAGGTCAGGGTTGGCTTCGCGAATCTCCGCCACGGTGGTGTTGAAATGGGCTGCAATGGCTGGCAAAGTGTCGCCCGTTTGCGCGCGGTATGAGACCAGCGTGCCGGGCTTGTACTCCGGCCGCACAGGAAGCGGCGTCGCCGAGGGCGTTGGGTCGCTCGCCACTGGCGGCAAGGCCACTTGATGCCCGCCTTGGGGCACGGGCTGGCCTTGCGGTTGAGGGAAGTTACACGCCCAAAGCGCCCCCCACACGCCCAAAAGCACCAACCCAAAGAGCATTTTGGAAAATTTAGGGGGCATGTTCCTCTTCCCGAACAATCATTTGACTGGGGCTGCCACAAGGACAAGCCACAATGGTCTTGCCGTCTTTGGTCAAAGTGCCCTCATAGGGCTCAGCGCCGGCGTGGGGCACCCAACCATCCATCACAAACGGCACCGGCCCATCGGCCGCCATCCATTCGCCATTGTACTTCCGGGCAATGTGCAAGTGCGTTCCCGTGGCTACGCCACCTTCACACGAAGGATGCCCAATGCGGTCGCCGACCTTCAAACGGGTGCCTGCAGGAACCCGCCCTGCGTCGGCAATGTGGAGGTAAAGCACATCCCAGCCGGTTTGCTCCCGCCCGTCGCCATCCAAATCCAGCATGACAACGCCGTTTCCCGAGCGCACCACCACGCCCGACGCCACCGCGACCACCCACTTATACGAAATCGCGCATCCCTGCGTGCCGCCGGGGGCAAAATCCAACGCGGCTCGCGCACCGTCGTGCTCCCACGCACCGTGTGGCCCCCCCGTAAACAGCCACGGCGTATCCGGCTCAAAGGGCAAGATGAACGGCGGCTGGGTCAAATCAGGCGGATAGAGCGGCTCTACCGTGTAAGCCCGCGCCCAGGGATCCCCAAACATCTGGGCATAAAAAGCCGGGAAGCCATGCACCGGATCCATCGCTTGAAGCCACGCTGTGCTGTTGGCGCTCACCTGGGCAAAAAAATAAGCCAGGGCGACGGTGCCGGCGTTGAGGTCCGGCGCCAAACGCACGGATGTTCCATCCCGAAACGTAATCTCGGTGAGCAGCCCTTCCCGCCAGCCATAATAGCCAATGGAAAGTTGATTCACCGCCCATGCCAATTGAGGATACAAGCCCTTATAACGCCGCTCAATATGCCCCAAGGGGTAATCCTTTTCCGCGACGTTGCCCGGGTGCCCGGTCACCCAATGCCCTTGATAATCCAACAGGGCCAGCAACAGACGCGGATTGATGGAGTTGTTGAGCGCGACGCTGGCCACAATATCGGCCCCGCTCGTGCGGCCTGTGCTCTTGAGATATTCGTGATACGTGCTCAAATAGCCGCCAGCCTGAGCGACAAAGGCTTGGGTGTCAAAATCAATGGCCGACGGGGAAAAGACGATTTCGCTATCAGGGATGAGATGGGTGCTGCTGGTGGTATTCCACAAACGCCGCGGGATGAGCAACATGGTGTTGGGCGAAAGCAATCCCGTGGCAGGAAGGGGCTGATTGGATTGGATTTCATCCACTTTGACCCCAAAGCGCACGGCCAGCGCGGGGAGGGTATCGCCGGCTTGGGTGTAATAGATGATGGGAGGCTGGTGGAGCAAATCGGGCGTTGGGGTAGGCGAAGGAAGGGGGGCGCCTGTGGGGGTGGGCTGGGGTGTCACCTGTGGGGTCACCGTGGGGATGGACACCACCACCGGGGTCACAGAAGGCGCGCCTTGCCACTGCAGATCAGCCGCCATAGCCGGATCGCCCAAGCAGGCGCTCAGGAACAAAGCACCCCAAAGGAACCAGAGCCATCTACGCAAATGCATTGATATGATTATACCGCTATAGCCCCTCGGAGGATGAGAAGATTCTCATCTCCCCAGCCAGGCGGCCTTTGCCTGCGCGCGAGGCGCCTGGGCGTCTGCCCCAACGGGCGCGGAAGCCGCCCGACCAGGCAACCTGCCCCCGCTCGCCTACGGAGGCCAACAACGACAACACCCTTCCCCCAACCGCCTTGCCCTTGGGGGGCAGCACGGCTTCATCCGCCTTACCGACCTAAGCAGCCTTGCCCCCGCCATCCGCGAGCCCCAACGGGCACCCTCGGCCCTGGGGGCATCACCGCCGCCCCCTTCCGCGCCCACGCTCTTGACACCCCGCCCTTTCCCCGTTATAATCTTCTTTGCAAACCAGTTTGCGACGCAAACCACACCGACCCGCGTCGCCCAGGGCCTCACCGCCCCCACGCGCCCTCTTGCTCGCGCCCCTTTCCTGGGCCAGCGGCTCAGGAAGTCACCCTTGCCTCAGGTTGTGCCCATGTCTCTTCCCAAAACTCGCCCCCCTTGGGTCCGCACACTCAGCGCCTACTGGGTCGTCGATGGGCTGCCCGATTTGCTCGTTGGTTGCGCCTTCGTCGTTGACGCGGGCTGGCAAACCCTCACGACCCTGCGCCCCACACCCTCGCTACCCGTGCGGCTTGCCTTTGTGCTTTTCGTTTTGGCCATTGCGTTCGGGGGGCGCTGGCTGATCCAGCAGGCCAAATGGCGGCTCACCTACCCCCGCACGGGCTACGTGCGCTACCGCCCCATCTTTCCCCGCCGCCAGTTCTACCTCCTCGCGGCCGCCAGCCTGCTCTTCACGGCCTGGCTGGTCTTCAAAGCCCCGCAGCGCATCCTGCCTTTGGGAATCGCCGCCATGCTCACCGCCATCTTCGTTTGGGTGGGCTGGCACAATCTGAGCAAACGCTATTTTCTCTACGCCGCGCTGGCCATCCTCAGCGGCGGGCTTTCCTGGTGGGCGGCGCCAGCCGTGCCCCAGCCGCTGGCCGCACTGCTCCAAGTGGGAACCGGCGTTTTCCTCGCTGTTGGCCTCGGCCTCCTGGGCGGCGGCTCCCTCACCCTGTGGCGCTACCTGCAACTCCCCTCGCATCAGGACGACCCCGACCATGCCTGAGAACTTCCCTCACCTTGACCCCCTTGTGCATGCCCCTGCCCGCCTGCACATCCTCAGCCTTTTGGCGCACGCCGACGAATTGGACTTCCTGTTCCTCCTCCATGCCACCCACCTCACCCGCGGGAACCTCTCATCGCACCTTTCCAAGTTGGAACAGGCTGGCTACATCCACGTTGAAAAAACCTTCCGTGGCAAATATCCGCTGACCCTTTACCGGCTCAGCGACAGGGGCCGAGAAGCCCTCCGCACCTACCATCAAGCGATGCAAAGCATTCTCGACGGTCTGAAACCCGTGCTTGCCCCCACAAGGAAAAGGAAAAGGAAACCATGATCCCTCCACTGCGTCTCGAACGGCTCACCAAACGCTTCGACGGCTTTACCGCGGTCCGCGCGGTCAGCCTGGAAGTGCGCGCCGGGGAAATCTTTGCCCTTTTGGGCCCCAACGGCGCAGGAAAGACCACGACCATCCGCATGGTGATGGGCATTTTGTTCCCCGACGAAGGCGAAGTGCGCGTGTTTGGACATCCACCGCGCGCCATGCGAGAGAAGGTCGGCTACCTTCCCGAAGCCCGCGGGCTTTATCGCAATGTGCGGGTGTTGGAATTGCTCACCTATCTCGGGCAGTTGAAGGGGCTTTCCCCCGCCGAAGCCCAAAACCGCGGCCAAGCCTGGCTTCAACGCTTCGACATGCTCCCATGGGCTCATCATCAAATTCACGAGCTATCGCACGGGATGCAACAAAAAATTCAACTGGCAGCTGCGCTGCTCGCCTCACCCCCTTTGGTGATTCTGGATGAGCCCTTTCAAGGGTTAGACCCGGTCAACATCCAATTGGTCAAAAGCCTCATTCAGACGCTGCGCGAGCAAGGCCACACCGTGTTGCTGAGTTCCCATCAACTGTATCATGTGGAAGCTTTGGCCGACCGAGTTGCGCTCATCGATCACGGTCGGATTGTAGAGCAAGGCACCCTGACCGACCTCCGTCACCGATATGCCCGAGGCGAGATTGCCGTGCGCCTGGCGCCGGGCGCACGGCTGCCCGAGGTCATTCCTGGGGTTGCCGAGGTGATTCCCACAGCCGATGGCTGGCGGCTCATCCCTCAGCCGCAGACGTCGGCCCGCGAAATTTTGGCTGCTCTGCTCGCGGCCGAGGTACCCCTGGAACGGTTCGAGCGCCTTCTGCCCTCTCTGGAAGACATCTTCCTTCAAGCCGTCGCGGCCGCGCCCCCCGAGGAGGTTCACCATGCAACCGCGTAAAGTGCTGGCTGTAGCCACTTTTGAATATCGCACCAACTTCCGCCGCTGGGGCTACCGCCTGGCCACGTTTGGCCTGCCCCTCTTGGCTGCGCTGGTGCTCTTGGGCCTCCATTGGATTTCGCAACGCGCCACCCACACCGAACTCCTCACCGTGGACATCACCAAACCCCTGGGTGTCTTAGACCAAGCCCACTTCCTCCCTGACACCCTTCCGCAAGGTTTTCAACGGGTGGCCAGCCTGGAAGACGGCAAAAAAGCCCTCAACGCAGGGCAACTGCTGGCCGTGGTGGTCATTCCTCAACATTACCCCCACACACAAGCGCCGCTGGATGTGTACACCAACACCAGCATGATCACCATTGCCCCTACCATTGATGAGCGACTCACCTTCCTGCTGGCCTACGCCCGCACTGCGGGGCGGCTTTCTGAGCAAGAATTAGAAGCCCTCTTCACCCCGCCCAAAACCCGCTACATTTCCCTCTCCGCGGGTTCCCAAGGCACGCCCCAAAGCACCAACACCTTCTTTAGCGCCTATCTCTTCAGCATGCTTTACTTCATCTCCCTCTTCACCGTCACGGGGTATCTCCTGCAAAGCGTGGCCGGCGAAAAGGAAAGCCGCATCGTTGAGGTTTTGCTCTCTTCGCTGAGCACTTCCGAATTGCTGGCCGGGAAACTGCTGGGGCTGGGGGCGCTGGGCATCATGCAAATCACTGTGTGGGGCCTCTCTTCGCTGGTGCTTTTCAACCGCCTGGCGCAAACGCCAGAAATGCACCTCTCTTTCACACCACAGTTTTTGGCCATCGCGCTGGTGGTGCTTTTGGGCAGTTTCCTGCTTTTTGGGATGTTGATGGCCGGCTTGGGCGCCCTGGGAAACAACCTGCGCGAAAGTCAACAATATTCGGCGTTTTTCTCCATTTTGGCCGTTTCACCCTTGATGGTCAACACCTTGTTTTTCCTCAACCCCAACGGCCTGGTGCCGCGCGCGTTGAGTTACTTCCCCTGGACGGCGCCCGTCGCGCTCTTGCTCCGCCTCTCGATCACCCCCCTCCCGTGGTGGGACATCGCCCTCTCTTTAGGCTCCATTGCCGTGGGCACCGCGTTCAGCGCCTGGGCCGGCCTGCGGCTCTTCCGGGTGGGCATTTTGATGTTTGGAAAGCGCCCCTCGTGGAAGGAAGTCCTCCACATTCTCCGCAACCCTGCCTAAAACGCAAATCCATCCCTCCAAAAAAAGCCACCTTCTGAGGAAGGTGGCTTTTTGCTCTATCTCGCGGCAGGGGATTCACGGCGTGCTAATCACGGGCTGCACCCAGACGGCCCAATCTTGAGCCGAAGACGCGCCCGCGTAGACAGACAAAGAGAAACTCGCCTCATACCCCTGCCAGGCCGACAAGTCCACATCCACAGCCATCAGCGAGCCATTGCATGATTTCTGCCACGAAGCCAGCATCTGAGGCGGGTGGTTAACCCGCAAAGCATAGAAGCGGAAGGTCACGTCGCCCACGCCACAGGAGCCATCGGGCATGGCAATGAAGCCAATCTTCGCGCGGAAGTGCGCTCCGGCCGGCACCGTCACCTTAGGATAGTGGCCAATGATGGAGCCGTTGTCAATCCATTGCGGGTGGGTTTCCAACACACGGCTGTAGGCATGGCCGTCTTCCAAGACATAACCATCAGCGTAGCGGGCAAAACCACGGGAATCACCCCCCGAGCCCGGGAAGGGCAACTGTTCGTTGTTGGAGTTATACCAAGCCGCGTGGGGGGCCTCGTCATAAAAATCCAACACCAACAGCGCCGGAGGCACCAACGTGGGGGTGGGCGTGGGTGTTGCGGTGGACGGCTTGGCCACCTTGATGGCAACCCAAAAGGCGTTGCCCGTGGTCAGGCCAAAGAGCACGCCTTTGTCGTCTCGCAAGCGCCAGAAGCCTTTGTAGTTGCCTTCTTGATTGGGGGCGACCAAATCCACGGAAATGTCCACCTCTTCACCCGGGGCTACCGAGCCCGAGATGGGGACAACGGACGGGCCACCCATGTGGTTGCCACTATCAAACACCAGGGCATAATTTTGCCAGGTGCATGTACCCACGTTTTTCAAGCGCCACGTTTTGGTGAACGTCTCACCCGGGTGAAAAGTCGTGCCATCGGGCACGGTGACGTCTCTCACAAAATGGGCCAGGTTGCATTGGTCCTGGGTAGGCACAGGAGTGGATGAAGGCGGCGGCGTTGGCGCAGGGGTGACCGTGAACACCACACCGCTGGTGGCGGGTGTGGGGGAAGCAACCTGAGACGTCAAAGCAGGCGTTGCTGCCACAGCGGCCTGGGTAAGCGCCGCTTGGACGGTCATCGCGGCCGCGGTTTGCACCGTATCGTGGGAAACCGTCGGAGTGGCCGCCGTCGGCATATTACAGGCCATCAGGGCCACCATCCCCAAAAACAGCAACTTCCACCAAATGCGTTTCATTCTTCCCTCCATGAAAGAAGGCGCACCCGCACCCCCCTTCACGGATGCTCAAGGAATAAGGCAATGGGCGTCCTCTCAACAGATACCGACACACCAAGAGCAAAAAACCACCAGACCGAAAGCCCAACCACAGCCCCGCGACGCCCTGGGGAAGGTGGCGCCTTCATCCTTGACACGCCTACAGAGCCGGGAGAAAGACAAGGCTTGAGAGGAAGGGCGACCTTGTTTGCGCCTTGACCACCTTTCGACCTGGGTCATCCTCAGTATATAGAAATTTTACTCAAAATGCAATCTTTTTACCCCCAACAAAAGTCAAGGCGGCCTATTTTTACGCCTCCAATCGCCCCCGCGGCGAAAAACCCGCCCTTGGTTTCGCAAGGCGCGGTTGCTGCTCAGCGGCCACATCATCACGGTCGGGGGAGGGTTTCATCCGCCTGCCAGGGCTCGGTGTACCAACGCAGATAAGCTTCCACGTGGGCGCGCCAATAATCTTCATTGTGGCGCCCCAGATTGAAGTGCCATTCGTGAGGATACTCCCCCTGGGTCAACAACTGCTCAAACCAACGGGCAGAAGCCAAAATCTGCTGCTGATCGCCCCGCCCAATATCCAAATAAATGCGCGGCCATTGGCCTTCGGGAATAGCCCTCAACCAGCCCTGCACCCGGCCGACGTCTTCCCAAAAAATGGGGGGGCTATGCCCGCCAATGCTGCCGAACAATTCCCAATGTGACAACCCCAAATGAATCGCCCACGACGCCCCCCGCGAAAGCCCCCCCACAGCCCGATAACGCCGCTCGTTGCGGGTGTGCAAGTGGGCTTCGACCCACGGCATGAGGGTCTCTAACACGGCCTCGTCAAAGCCGGTATCGGCCGGCTGCACCCAAGTCCGCTCCCCGGGCATCACCACAATCAACGGCGGCATTTCTCCCGCCGCGATCAGCCGATCTGCCACCTGGGGCACCCCCAAACGTGTCCATTGGTGCTCGTCGAAATTTTGGCCGTGGAACAGATAAAGCACGGGGTAGCGGGCCTGCGGCTGCTGGTCGTAACAAGGGGGCAGATAAATCACCACTGCCAAAGGGGAAGACAAATGGGGAGAATCCAACGCCACCGTTCGCAAGGTGCCCCCTTGGTGCCAGCAAGCCCAAGGGGTGGGGGAAGGGGTCGGGGTAGGCACCGTGGTGGGGGAAGGGACCGCGGTCGCTGTGGCCGTGGCCGTCGGCGCCGCGGTGGGCGGACGCCAGGGCGTCGGTGTGGGTGGTCGCACTTGCGCGGTACACGCGGCCAACAACAACAGCCCGAGGGCCATCCCCCATCGGGCTGCCGTTCGGCGAATCAACCCAACCACGCGCCAAGGCTTTAGCGCACGCGGCGTTTCCATTCTTCCTTGAGTTGCAATTGACGGGGGCTGACGCCAGATTCCAGCAGCAAGAAATCCGACATCAGGCGGTTGAATTTGCTTTGCTCATCGAGCATGGGGAAATGCCCCGACTGCTCAAAGACAATCTGATGTGTGCTTTCAGGAAGCCGCGCCACCGCGTCGCCGCTGGGCAAGCGCACCAGGGCATCGTTGCGGCCATAGACCAAGAGGGTCGGGGCTTCGACTTTTTGGAGCTCGGCCAGCAGGTCCAACCCCTCAATTTCTGCCAGCGAAGAACGCAATGCTTCAGGGTCGGCCTTGGGCGCCTCATGGCGGGCCGCCTCGGTGGAAATCGTGGGTTTCAACAACCAATCGGCCAATTTTTCCGGCGAGTCGGTGCGCAAGCGATGGTGCAACGCGCCCGCTTCCAGAGGCAAGCCAACCAAAGCCATGCGGTCCACAGCCAGGGGGTAACGCAAGCTAAACAACAAACTCACCACAGCACCCAGGCCGTGCCCAATGAGCGCCACGCGGGTGATGCCCATTTCATCCAAAAAAGCAGCCAAGAGATGGGTTTGGGCCTCTAAGGCGTAGTTTTCAGAGTGTTTGTCGCTATCGCCAAAGCCCCACAAATCCAAAGCATAGGCGCGATAGCGTTGCGAGGCGCTCTGCATGGCAGGCACCCAGTAACGCCAAGAGCCGATCCAGCCGTGCAAAAACAGCACGGGTCGGCCGCGCCCCAAAACCTCATAATGGGCTATGCGATCTCGAATGATGATTGCGCTCATGGCACTGCCTCGTGAGCCTTCAGGCCAGCACTACGCTTTGCCAAATTGCTGCAAAATTTCCTGCACGCGGGCCGTCAGCTGGTCGGGGGAAAACGGCTTGAGGATGTAATCCAACGCGCCGGCGGCCAAACCTTCCTGCACTTCCGATTCCTGGCCTTTGGCTGAGAGAAACACGACGGGGATGTCTTTCGTGCGTTCGTCGGCCTTGAGTTGCCGACAGGCATCATAGCCGGTCATCCGCGGCATCCGCACATCCATCAGCACCAAATCGGGCATCTCCCGCTGGACGGCTTCGACCGCCTCTGCCCCGTTGGCAGTGGCGATGACCTCATGCCCCGCAAATTGCAAGGTAAAGGTAATCAAATCTCGAATATCGCGTTCGTCTTCGGCAATGACGATTTTAGCCATTATTGGTGCCTCCCTGAGAAGAACCCGCCGTTTCTTCTGTCGAAGGATCGGATTCAAGGGTGTCGGTGTAAATCGGCAAAGTGAACGAGAAGGTGGAACCTTCGCCCGGCTCGCCTGTGCTGGTCAACCAAATCTCACCACCGTGCATCTCGACCAAGGTCTTGACGATCGAGAGCCCCAGGCCTGTGCCGGCCGAGGCCATGACCAAGGGGTTTTCGCCCCGATAGAAGCGCTCAAACACCCGCGGTTGCTCTTCGGGGGGGATGCCAATCCCAGTATCTTGGACATCCACTTGCACTTTGTCTCCCTCTACGTGGGCGCGCACCCACACGTGGCCTCCTTCGGGCGTGTAGCGATAGGCGTTTTCGACCAGGTTTTCTACAATTTGGCGCACCCGCTCTGGATCGCCATACACCAACGGCAAATCAGGGGGAAGTTGGGCCTCGAAGGTCATGGGGCGATCCTCTTCCCGCGCGATGCGCTCTTGTTCGGCTAAAACTTCTTCGATCAAAGTGCGCAAATCCAAGGCTTCGGGCGAGAGCGAAACCCTGCCGGCTTCGATGCGGGAAATATCCAGCAGGTCGTTGACCAACAAATTCAACCGCTCGGTATTGCTCTTGACGACCTCCAGGAAACGGCGCTGTTGGTCGTTCAATTGGCCTGCTGCGCCCATCAGCAAAATGTCCACATAGCCTTTGATGGCTGTCATGGGCGTGCGCAATTCGTGCGACACGGTCGCCACGAATTCCGATTTGAGGCGGTCCACTTCCACTTGGTGGGTGATGTCGCGGAAGACGGAGACCGTGCCCAAGAAATCGCGGCGGTAAAACACCGGTGCCAAGTGCACCGAAACCACCCGGCCGTCATCCAGTTCAATTTGCTCTTCGTGCACGGTTTGCTCACGATAGTTCTCAGGATCGAGCGACCAGTTGTGCACGGTATCCATCCACTGGCGCCCCGCCGAGCCAAACAAGCCGATGAAGTGTTCCAACGGCCGGCCCAGAGCCTGCTCCGCGGGCAAGCCGAGAATGCGCTCGGCCGAGGGGTTGAACAGGGTAATTTTACCTTCGGTGTCGGTCACCAACACACCATCGGCGATGCCTTCCAAAATGGCTCGGGCTCGGCTGGCTTCCACCTCTTGTTGGCGGAGCAATTGCCCCAAGCGCTCGGCCTGCTCTCGAATCAGGCGGAACAGCTCCGCGTTGTTGATGGCGACGGCCACTTGTTTGGCCGTGGCGTTGGCCAAGTCCAGGTGATATTCGCCAAAGTGGTAGGGCTCTCGGTGGAAGAGCATCAGAGCGCCCAGCACTTCTTGCCCTACCACCAACGGCACGCCAATCACACTGCGATGCGCTGTGGGCACGCCGTGGTCTTTTTCCTTCCAGCGCGGGTCCTGGGTGAGGTCGCCAATGAGCACAGGCTGCCGATTTTGGATGACCCACCCAGCCAAGGATTCACGCACCGAGATGTCGGTGGGGCGGCCACCCAAAGGCGGCTGTTCGGTGTAGCCCCGCCCAGCCCGGAAGAACAAGGTCTCTTCGCCCGGCCGCGCCAACAAAATGCTGCTTTGTTCGGCCGTGAGTGATTCGTTGAGCAAATCCAAGGTGCGGTTGAGCACTTGGTCCAAATCCAAACTGGCCGAAAGTTCGCCGATAATGCGCAACAGGGTTTGGGCGCGGTGGTGCTCACGCTGCAACTCGGCGGTGCGGTCGGCCACTCGGGCTTCGAGCTCTTCGGTGAAGCGCCGCGTGGTTTCATACAATTTGGCGTTTTGGAGGGCTACTGCGGCCTGTTTGGCCACGGTTTGGGCCAATTCGATTTCGTCGGCGGTCAGTTCTTCCCCTGGGGGAGCCAAGAGGAAAATCACCCCAAACATCGTCTGCCCGGCCGACATGGTCACTGCAGCCACCTGAGCAGCGTGGCGGGCTTGCAAGAAAGCCGTCAGAGGCGCCAGCATGGGGTCGTCTAAGGGATGGTCGCTGCGGAAAACGCCCAAACTTTCGGCCAAATGCACCAACACCGGCGCGGCAGGCAACGTTTGAGGCAGGGCCTCGTCGGGGGTAGCGGGCGCTTCGGCCACCAATGTCGCTCGGCCCTCTTCCCACAAGGCGACCGAAACTTGCACTGTGCCCAAAGCCTGATGCAGTTGGCGGGCGGTATATTCGACGATGTATTGAGGATCCAGCGAAGCCGAAAGGGCTGCGGTCACCTCATACACCAACGAGAGGCGCCGCGTGCGGCGGTCCAGCTCTTCGGCTCGGCGCAAACTTTCTTCGTACAAGCGGGCGTTGCTCAAAGCAGCCGCAACCTGGGCGGCAAAGGTCTCGGCGGTTTCCACCCAGTCGCGGGTGAAGAAGTAAGGCTCGGCCTTCTCCAGGGCGATGACGCCCAACACCTCGTCTTTCGCAATCAAAGGCACGCCCAACCACGAGCGATTGAGCAACGCCTCAGCATTGGGGAAGCGGTCGTCAGTGCGCATATCGCCCACGGCCAACGGCCGCCGAGAAGAGATCATCTCTTGGAACAGGCGGCTATCTTCCACGGCGACGGTCACGCCCAACAGTTCTTCGCTGTTAGGGAACCCGCGAGCATCGCGCACGGTCAAATGGTCGCCCTCCAACAACCACAGGGCTCCTGCGTCGTAGGGCAACACCTGCTCCAACTGGGCCAACACCGAGGCCTCAATTTCTTCGGAGGAAAGGCTCCGCACGGTAATATCGGCCGAAACCTGGGCCAAAGCGCGCAACTGGGCTGCTCGCTTTTCGGCTGTGCGGAGCAGGCGGGCGTTTTCCAGGGTGAGGGCGGTTTGCTGTGCCAGGGAATCCACCAGGGTTTGGTCGTCGGCTGTGAAAGCCGTGGTGGTGTTGAAATTGTCCAACACGATGACGCCCAAAGGCCGCTCTCCAGCCCGCAAGGGCACCATCATGCTGGAAACCGGCATCCGCTCTGTGGTGGCCTGGCGGTAACGCATGAGGTCATCGGCGCTGAGGGGGTAGGCTTCGGCAAAATCCAATTCTGAGATGCGCCGGGCTTGGCCCTCCAGCATCACCTGCGCGGGGAGGCTGTCTTCCGGCAGGGTAATCGCCAACAAGGCAGCCGGATCGGCGTAGCCTCCGGCGGCTTGTGGCCGCAAAACCCGCTGTTGCTCATCCCACATGGCCACAAAGCCCGCGTGCGCGTGCTGCAAGACGCCCAGGGTGCTATCCATCAGCGTTTTGAGGATGCGGTCGGCATCCAGCACGCCCAACTGACGGCTGAAGGTGAGGAGCAAATCCACCTCGCGCAGCCGCCGAGAAGTGCGCGACAGCAGGTCCAGGTTTTGGAGCACAATGCCCACCTGCCGCCCCATCAAATCGAAAATGGCGGCGTCTTGGGTGGAGAAGAAGGTCAACGGTGCTTTGGAGGCCACCAAAACCACCGCCCGCACGCGCTGTTCCACAATGATGGGGAAGGCAGCGAACCCCTGAATGCCAAGGCGTTGCAAGAGGGGCGAGCGTTCCCATTGGCTTTCCCGGGCGACATCGGGCACGACGACCACTTCTTCACGGCGGAGGGCTTCGCTCAGCGGGTTGCGCTGCCCCAAGAGCATGTCCAGTTTCAAAGTGGAAGGCACGTCGCCAAAGGTGCGCAGCAGGCGCAAGCCGCCCTGTTCGGGTGTTGCCCCGGCAAAGGCGGTGGGCTCGGCCACCAACACGTAATTGAAGCCAAACCGCTCGGCCATTTGGCGCCCCAGCGTGTCAAACACCGCGCTATGGCTGGGCTGGCGGTTGAGCAGGGCGGTGATTTCCAAACTGATTTGAAGGCGCTCTGCCCGCTGGGCCAAGGCGTAGCGGTCCAGGGTTTGTTGCAGATCTTTGTGGAGCCAGCGTGGCAAATCTTGCTGGGCCACCCGCGCGGCCTCTTCGGCTTCGATGGCGCGGGTTTCCAGATGTTGGCGCTCCTGCTGCCAGGCCTGCCACACCTCTTGGGCTTGGAGCAGCCAAGCGAGTTGGAGGGCAAAGAGGCGCAGCACCTCAAAGATGGCTTCGTTGGGGCGGCGGGCGTTGTGCGGGGTTTGCAGATACAGCACCCCCAAAGGTTCACCCTCGGCCGTGCGCAATGGCACCAAGAGCAAATCCTGCGCTTGCCACGCGCCTTCCTCGCCTGGGGCAGAAGGCTCGACTTCTGGCTGGGGAAGGCTCAAATTGCCCGGCAGGGGTGGGCGCGCTTCCGCGGGGATGAAATACACGCCTTCGCGGAAGAAGCGGTCTTCCAAGAGCAGGCTCAGGGCGTCCCACGGCATGGTGGGGGTTTCGCGGAAGCCAACGCTGGCCACAGGGGTGAGCAGGCCTGTTTCCGAATCGTAGCGGCCGATGAGCACTGCATTGTAGCCCAGGGCCTCGCGCAACACTTCGACCAAGTCGCGCAGAGACGCGTCGGACTGCTCTAAGGGGCGATGGTTTTGCAGGTATTGCTGCAGGCGCCGCAGGGCTTGCAACTGCTGGTTGAGGCTGGCGTTTTCCCGCAGCAAGCGGTCGGTTTGGATGGCCTGGCCCACGGCCACGGCCACGTGCTGTGCCAGCATCTGGGCGAAGTGTTGTAATTCGGGGGTGAAGTGGTCGGGCTCGTTGTGGTGGAGATGCACCACGCCCACCACCTGGCCGCGGTAAAGCAAAGGCAGCGCCAACGACGACCGCACGCCCTCATGGGGCGGGGCTAAATCGCTCTTGGCGTAATCTTCTACGGCTTGGGGCGAGCGCAGGTTGATAGCCACCTCATCCAAAGGATGCAGCGCGGGCGCGCAAGGGCCGCCCACGGCATGCCAAATTTGGCTGGGGGCGTCGGCCTCGAAGAGCAGCATCAGGCCACAACGGGCGTGGGTCAAATCCAACAGCTGTTGGTGCGCGTACTGCACCAGGCGTTCCAGCGAGGCAATCAACCCCAAATCGCGGCTGAGGCGGGCGATGGCGCTCAGTTCTTCCACTTGTTGGCGCAGGGTTTGGTCACTTTGGGCGAGCAGGCGTTCTCGCTCTAACACAACGGCCATCTGGGCTGCGGTGGCCAGGGCCAACTGCAGGTCGTTCCGGTCGAACTGGCCGGGTTTGGTGTGGGCCAAAATAATTTCGCCTGCGCCCCGCCCGCGCGCCTGCAGCGGCACCACAATGGCCGAGCGAATGTGGGGCACGGCTTTCAACAATTCCCGGTAGGAAGCCACCACGCGCGGGTCGTTTTGCACGTCGTCGGAGAGGAAAGGCCGGCCGCTGCGGGTCGCTGTGAGGTGAAAGTCGGGGGCTTGCGCCGAAATCGAGCCAATGCGCCGCGCCTGCTCGGGTGAGATGCCATAGAGGGAAGGCTCATGGGGGAAGAGCCCGCCGCGCTCCTCATCCAGCAGCAACACTGCCGCCACCTCGGCTTGCACCAGATGGGCCAGCTCTAAGAGCGAAAACTTGAAAACCTCGTCTAACGTCGCCTGGGAAGCGGTCAGGCTGGCAATCCGGCGCAGGGCTTCTGCCCGCTGGGCGCGTTGGCGGGCTTCGTGGAAGAGGACCGCGTTTTCCAGCAGGGGCGCAACTTGCGAGGCCAGCAGGGTCAAGACCTGCAAATCATCCTGGTCAAAGGGCGCGCCATCGGGCTTGTTGGCTACCTGCAAAAAACCCAGGGTGCGGGCGCCCGCGCTGAGCGGATACAACACCGTCGCCCGAATGCCCGCGGTGCGGCACAAACCGGCCAGGCCCAAAGCCTGGAGCTGCGGGTCTTCGGGCGCGTCTTCGCTGATGATGGGCTCTTCTCGCTGCAAGAGCATTTCGGCTTCGGTGCCCACCCCAACCCGAGTGCGGTAGGCCTCCACAAAGGCATCAGGCAAGCCGATAAACGGCTTCTGAGCCGCCAACACCCGATGGACCTCGTCGTACAACAAAAAGCCAATAATCCGAGCATCAAGCAGGGGATGAATGCTATCCAAAATACGGGCGACCAACTGCCCAGGCTCTTTCACGCCCCCCACCGAGCGGGCAATTTCGGCCAGGCCGCGCAGCTCTTGCAAACGGCGCTGGACTTCGGTAAACTGCTGGGCGTTTTTCAACGCCACAGCCACCTGCGAGGCCACCAAATTCAAAAATTCCCGGTCGCCCGGGGTATAGGCGTAAGGCGCCAAAGAGGCTACTTCCAGCGTGCCAATCACCTCGTCGCCCACCATCAACGGCGCGCCCAAATAAGAGCGGATGGGATAACGGCGGCGGTCAATGAGGGGCACCGCGGGCGAAGCGACGTCGACGTCATCCACCAAGAGCGGCTCCCGATGGGCCAGCAAATAGCCCGTAAAGCCCTCGTCCGGCCGATAGCGTTGTCCTTCAACGGCCACCGGCATAGGCCCTTCAGGGCCCGCCACATAGCGATGGGGAATCAAGGCGTCGTGGGAGGCGTTCCACAGGGTGACTTCCATCAAATCGGAAGGGAGCAAACGCGCGATGGCTTCCACCACGGCTTGGACGGCATCGTCCAGGTTGGTTTGGGTGCCAATCCGCTGGCTCAATGAGACAAAGACGCTCAAAGAGCGCAACGAGGGCACAGGGAGCGCTTCTTGGTCTTCTTCCAGCAGTTGGAGCGGGCGCAAAGCAATCAAGAGCGCTTGGTCCCCCTGGTAGGGCACGGCATAAGAGGTTGCCTCGACGGCCTTGGCGGCCAGGGTAAGCCGAGCGTGCCCTGGTGCGACACAGAGTTTCAGGAAGTCTTCTTCCGGCCGCACCCGATGGGCTAAATATTCCAGCGAAGGGAAGGCGTCAGGGTCAAGGTTGAACCAACGCCGGGCTTGGGCGTTGAGGTATTGCACCCTGCCCCCGCTCAACACCAAAATCACGGCTTCTTGGGCGTCATCTTCTGGGGCTTCTTCCAGTGAGGCTACCGTCGCGGGCATGGTCGTCACCCAAACGTCTTGGGTGCCGGCCGTCATCAGCCGCGTCAAACTACGGGCGGCAAAAAACATGCTCAGCCCGACGATGGTGAGCAAAACGCCTAAGATGAAAGGGTCGGTTCCTAACATACGACGCCCAATCAGCCTAAAGGCACGCTAAGATTCCAACCGCGAGGGCACGTCTTTGCGCCGTGCTTCGGCTGCCAATTCGGTGATTTCGCGGATATCCGCAAAGTGATATTGGGAAGGCGACACCACCCCCACCGAAAGGGTCATCAAAGGCACTTTGGTGGGCACGCCATCCACCTCAACCGTGATATACCCTTGCTCTCGGTCGAGGAAGTTGTAATGGCTCTTGACCTCTTCGGCAAACCGCTCTTTGATGCGGGCGCGGATGGCCGGGGCAGCCTCTTCGGTGGTGATGACCACGAAATTTTCGTCTCCCGGATGGCCGATGAAGTCATCTGGGGTGCCGAGTTCGTCCACCACTTCGTTGAGGAGCATGGCCGTAAAGCGCAACACGTCGTTGGCGGCGACAAAGCCATACACATCCCGGAAGGCGTCGTAATGGTTGATGCGGATGTCCATCAATGCCCAACCCTGTTCGCGAATAATGCGCCGCAATTGGTCTTCGATCAACCGACCGGCGGGCAAACCTGAACGGGGGTCGGTGAGGCTTTCTCGCTCTGCGCGGCGGATGGCGTTTTGCACCCGCAGGCGGAGTTCCTCAATGTCAAAAGGCTTGGTGATGTAATCATCGGCGCCGAGTTCCAGCCCTTGCAGGCGGTCGCTGCGCTCATCCTTTTGGGTGAGGAAGATGACCGGGATGTGGCTGGTGCGCGTGCTGGTGCGCAGCCGCCGACACACTTCATAGCCGTCAATGTCGGGGAGCATAATGTCCAAGACAATCAGATGGGGCATGCTGTGGCGGGTCTTCTCCAGCGCGTCGTAACCACGCGGAGCAATCTCCACCTCGTAGCCCTGGCTGGAAAAGTAAATTTGGAGCATGTTGGCGATGTCCAGGTCGTCTTCCACCACTAAGATGCGGGCCTTTCCCATAGGCTACCTCCCAGACCGCTGTGCCCGCCGTCGTTGTTGGGCGAGGGCGCGCACGCGGGCGATGTGTTCTGCGGTGACCGCCTTTTCAAACGAGCGGAAACCGCTGAGGCGAAAACCATGCTTCGCCGCGATACGGGCTATCTCTTCCACCTGAGCGAGGGAAATTTCCTTGCCCACGGTGTAATCCTCAAAGCGGCCTTCCAAGGCCAAGGCCATCGTTTCGGCCATACAAGCGTAGGCCTTCCCGGGGGGAAAGCCAAAATCGAAATGAAAATCTACGGGGCCGGGCACTTCCACCATGCCGCCGTCAATCACCAAGACATCATGGCGCGCTGCCGCGACCTGCGCGGACACGTCACGCGGCCGTGCCACGTCGCATACCACGCTACCCGGCTGGAGATATTCGGGCGCCACGACCGTATCCAGCGCGCTGGTGACGGTCAGGATCAGTTGGGCGCGGCGCAAGTCGCGGATGTCGGTGCTCACTTGCAACACCGCTCGGCCGCCTTCCGCCGCGATGTATTCACGCACTTGCTCTAACGCCGCACGGCGGCGTCCAATTAAGTATACCTCACCCACTCGCCGCGCGAGCAGCGCAGCCGAAACCCGCCCAATGGCCCCGGTCGCCCCCACGACCGCGACGGTGGCGTTTTCCAAGGGAATCTCCATCAAGCGGGCTGCTTCCCAGAGCGCTTCGACCGCGATGGCGACAGTGTAGGAATCGCCCGTGGTCACGGGCACATCCAAGGCTCGCGCCACCGTCACGCCGCCATCGCCCACCACTGAGGTAAAGGCGCCCAGGCCCAAAATTTTGGCGCCCAACCGCTCGGCCATGCGTCCGGTTTGGATGATTTTCCGATATACGACGCGCTCGGGCAGGGCCAGCATCCGCCGAGGGGTGAGGGGGCAAGCCACAAACCAGCCTTTGATTTCCTTGCCTGTGGCTTGCGAAACGATGCCTGTAATCTCCGAAATATAGACGGGCGGGAAGAAGGTGGAAAAGAAGTCAATTTGCCGCTCGGTTAACACCTTTCCCAAAAGGGGAAATTTGCGTTGCACGTCACGCTTGGGGTCAATGGGATGGATGATGAAAGCGAATGTGTCCATAACTCGCGTGGCAAGGTCCAAGGATGCAGGGGCGGTTTTACCAGGTTTGGGTAGATTTTTCACCGGGCCGCGGATAGAGCCGCGGATGGCGATGCCCACCACGCAGGTGGTGGTGGTCGCTCTCTTCGTAGGTGACGTCTTTCATGATGACCCGCCGTTGCGGGCTCGCGGCGATGACGACGTCCGATTCAATCATGCGCGCGGGGTAAATCACCAACCCCGAGCCCAAGCGGCAGTTGTGGCCTACGCAGCCGCCCAACACCGGCCGGTTGGCGTCGCGCAAGAGGCCGTGGCCATCGCGCGCTTTGATGGGGGCTGAGATGAGGTTGAAGTCGGTAAACGTGGTGCCCGCGCCGATGAAGGTGTTGCGGCCAACGACGCACATTTGCAAGCATGTGTTTTGCGCCACCATGCTGTTATCCATCAATGTGGTCATAAACAGGGCCGCCCGAAAAGGCAGGAACGCGCCATCGCCAACCACCGAGAGCAACAGTTGGCAGCCTTGTGAAATGTTGACGTTGTCGCCGATGATGCAATTGTCAATCACCGCGCCGGCGCCAATGGTGACGTTGTCGCCGATGATGGTCGGGCCGTGGATGACCGCGGTGGGGTCAATCACCACGTTGCGCCCCACTTTGACCAAAGGCGACGAAGAAAGCACTTGTTTGCCTTCGTACATGGCCGTTGCGAGGATTTTGAGTTTGAAGAAGGGGTCGCGGTTGAGGCGGGCTTCAAAGCGCGCGCCGCGTGCAAACACGCCAAAGATCACATCGGCCACAAAGATATGCACCCAACTGTCAATGGCAATCAGGGCCCGCAAAGGCACTTGGAACACTAAATCACCCTGCTCCGTGGCCATATAGGTCGGGACGTGGTAATAGCCAATTTCCCGCGCTTGCAAGTCAATGACCAGGGGTTCGGGCTCTTCGCCGGTGGCCGTACCTCGGGGGTAATACCACAAATCGGCGAGGTAGATATCGTCCTGTTGGGTGTAGGAAATGGAGAGCGGCAGGGCGTGCTCTCGAAAGGCGGGGTCGTGGGCCGAAAACGCGGCCCGCACGGGTTTCTTGCGCTTTCGGGCGGCTTCCAGGAAGGCCTGCATGTAATATTCGTCGAAGAAGAGGTTGTCGCGATAGACGATGGTTTCTTCCCGGATGGGCGGCAACGGCTGCCCGGCGCGGATCTCGATTTCCCGATCCACGTAGGGGGTGAGCACGTCGCGTTGCGCCAGCCAGAGGGGTTTGTTTTGGATGCGCAAATCGCGCGCGGGCTCGTTGAAGGGCAAGATATGACGGTCGTCGTGAAGGATGATTTTGAGCATAACGCCGTCTCAGTGCAAGGGTTGGTACGGCAGGAAGAGGGCTTGTTCCTGATGGGGAGCCGTTCGCACTGCGAACCACCGCCCGCCGCTCAGCCAATAGAGGGTTTCTTCCAGCAGGCCCACCCACGGCGAGCAGGCCGCCAGGCCTGGGGGGGCATTCACGTGCCCAAAAGGGCAGGCCGCCACCCACAGCAGGCCGCCTTCGACGGGGCGGGTTTGCACGTCGGTGTGGAAGGCCCGCGCCGCCCACGCAGCCACTCGGGGCACGCCGGCGGTCATCCGCCGCGGCCAGGGCAACAACCGCACTTCAGGCGCCTGCAGCCCCTCTTCCCTGGCCCAAAGGGGAAACATCTGGCGAGCAAACGCCCGCCCTACGCGCACGCCAATGCCTAAACCGCTCCGTAAGCCGTAACGCTCACAAAGGGCCGGCAACGCACCTTGCCACGGTGCGTGCTCGGGTAAACGCATGTGGGCCGCTTGGGGGCCTATGATTTCCCGCAGGGCTTCCAACCAGGCCGAAGTTGGGGTCGAAGGGGTGGGCAAGCCCATCATGAAGCCGCTGTCCTCACTCGCAGGATGTCTGGCTGGGTGTCTTCTGCCAAAAATTCCTGCAAACGATGCACAAAGGCTTGCGGTTGATCGAGCATGATGAAGTGCCCCGCGGCTTCATAGCGCGCAATTTGAGCATGGGGCACGCCTTGCTTGAGCACTAACCATTGGTTGGGGTTGACGATGACATCTTGGTCGCCATACATGCCCAACACCGGCACTTGAATTTGTGAGAGGAAGGGGCGCAAGTCCGTACGACGCAGGGAGGCAATGCTGTAAAGGAACGACTCAAGGGTGGTTTGCGAGAGGTCGCGGTTCATCATATCTGGCCAACGAGGGTCTTTGGTGATGAAGGGCGCGCTGAGCCGAATGCCCAATTTGAAAAGGGTCATCTGATGATAGACTAAAAATGCAATGGGTTTATAACCTGCCAATTTCAAAGCCAGCGCCAGGGAAGACCCTACAATCGGCGAACCGATAACCGCAACCCGGCTGACCCGATGGGGAAATTGAATCGCGACGCTCAAGGCCACGGTGCCCCCCATGCTGTGCCCGACCAAGGGCGCTCGGGTGATACCCAATTGCTCCATAAATTGGTCAACCAGGCTGACAAAATCAGCCACGTCGTATGAATCGCGCTTTTTGCCTGATTCCCCAAACCCCCAAAAGTCTAAGGCGTAGGCGCGATAATGCCGCCCTAAATGGGCCATGGTCTCCTGCCAGACCCCCCAGGAACCCAACCAGCCATGCAGCAGGATGACCGGCCGACCACGGCCAAAGACTTCATAATGAACGATGCCTTGATCTGTTGTAATTGATGACACTACCAGCCTCGCGAGAGCGCCAACTCACTGCGCTTCAATTTCTTCCAAGATGCGATAGAGAAGTTCCAATAAGACGTTTTTGACCGATTCCTTGTCCGTTGCGACACAAGGGAGCAAAGGCACGTCAGCGGGAAGGCGCAGCGCGATGCGCATGTCATCCAGATCCCAGGCTTCGGGAAGATCTTGCTTGTTGGCTGCCACGACGTAAGGGGTAGGCGCATAGGCGCGGAAGGTTTCCAAAATGCTACGCGCTTCCCGAAAGGTTTCGGGACGGGTGCTATCCACCAAGACGATAAAGCCCAACATCCCCTCAGAGAGGATTTCCCACATAAAGTCGAAGCGCCGCTGCCCGGGCGTTCCAAAAAGGTAGAGCACCAAGTCCTCGTCCACGGTGATGCGCCCAAAATCCATAGCCACCGTTGTGGTATCTTTGACCTTCTCGGCCTCGCTGGTAATTTTGCGCTCCGTGGCTACGACGTCGATTTCGCTCACCGTTTGGATAAAAGCGGTCTTTCCCGCATTGAAGGGACCCGTGACCACGATCTTTACTGTTTGCATAGCATTTCCTCAAAGCAAGGATGAAAGTAATGGGCTTAAGGGCAACTGAGAGAATATCAGAGGCCGCGAATACGTGAAATCAGGCGATTGACCAGCGAGCGTTGCTCTTCTTTGGTTTTGCCTTCCAAGGCGGTATGAATCTGCCGCTTGGGAGGCACTGCGCGTTCGGGGCGCACCAGTTCGACCAAACCGGCTTGCAACAAGCCATAGACGATGCGCCGAATTTCCAAGTCGTTCATTTTGGTGGCACGCGCAATCTGGCGGATGGTGTTTTTGGGGTTGATGTAGGAAACCACCCGCCATTCTTCAACGCTCAGGTTCAGATTGCGCAAATTCGTCCCCGGCCGGTCCACGAATTTGAGGGCCATATCCAAGTCGGGGATTTCATCCTGAAGTTGTTCCCATTCCCGCAGGTGCCGGGCGCCTTCGATGATGAGGTTTTCCAAATCAATGCGGGTGAGGATTTTGCCCGGCGGCGGAGGGGCTTTGGCGTCGAATTCAAAGTAGCCTTCAGCCCAGGCAAACAGCCGCTTGACCACGTCGACGTAAAAGGCCTGCAGGCTGTGGAGGATCTCTTCTTGCGAAAGGTAACCACCATTGACCAGCAGCAGCCCCAAGGCTTTATCGGTCATCTGCCCTGCGCGCGCTCGCAAGATGCGATATTGCCCTGCGGTCAAGCGTTTATCGCGATAGAGGATGGTCGCCAAATCGTTGGCTTCGTGGCTCAACCCGGCGTAGGCCAATTTTCCTTCCCGGAAGTAGATAGAGGCTTGTGCTTCCGGGCCGCTTACGCGCAACATGCCTGTTTTTCGGGCCAGGTTAATCAGGTTGAGCAACTGAGTGACAGAAAAATCGCGCAGATTTCCCTTCAGCGCCATAACGGCTCCCTATAATCCCAAAGTCCGTGTCCGCAGCCCCCACCGAGTACGCGCGGCCACGACAAGATGGCAAAATTATACTTGCAACCCCTATCGGCGTCAAACGCGCGCGGCGGAAGTCCGGCATCGGGGCATGCCGGAAGCCCTGTTGGTGCGCCCGGCAGCGAGGCAGGGGCTGAGGCGCTCCTCTGCCGCGGGCGCTGCCCCTGAGGGGCGAGCCTCGCGCGGGCAAGGCATGCTTGGCGCGCCCGCCCCAGCCTGGGCTTTGAGGCGCTGCACAGCCAAATGAAGTGAGGGCGGCGCCCAACTACGGCGCCGCCCCCAAGCCTTGCTTTAGTCGTTGTAGCGAGCGCGAGCCTTTTCGACCACCGCAACCACTTCGGGCAGGTCAATGCCCAATTCCTTGAGCTTTTCAACGGTGGGGATGCCGTGCTTATCCCACCCGCGGCGGGCGTAAACGGCATCCATGAGCTTTTCGTATTGCTCGTAGCGATATTTCCGCAAGGCGGCCACTTTTTCTTCGGTGCTCATCGCGTCCACGTCGTGGCCGAGTTCCCGCAGCTGTTTGTCGTAGCGCTCTTGCCGCGATTCGTATTCTTCCACGGTCACCGGCCCCATCGCTCGGTAGGGCACATAGTCGTATTCCCGCGTGCCGTAA
>CAYLRJ010000064.1:0-14002 GCA_964386185.1 uncultured Anaerolineaceae bacterium | reverse complement strand
CGCCGTTTTGCGTTTCGCGGTACAATCGGGTTATCTGCAATGCGGGAGGTGAACGATGCCGCGTTTGGGCATTCTCACAGGTGGCGGCGACGCCCCAGGCCTCAACGCCGTGATTCGGGCGGTTGTGCGCTCGGCCAGGTTGACCTATGGCTGGGACGTGTGGGGCATCCGCGATGGCTATGAAGGCTTGTTGCGCGAAGATGGCGTGTTCCCCCTGGGGTTGGATGACGTCGAAGACATCCTCCCCTTGGGCGGCACGATTTTGGGCGCAGCCAATCGAGGCAACCCCTTCGCCCGCAAGGTGATTCGCAACGGCAAGGAAGTGATTGAAGACGTCTCCGACGAAGTAATCGCGCGCATCCGCGCGTTGGGCTTTCAGGCCCTGGTCGTTGCGGGAGGCGATGGCTCCTTGGGCATCGCGCGCGATTTGTTTCACAAAGGCGTGCCTGTGGTCGGCGTTCCCAAAACCATTGACAATGACGTCAACGGCACCGACGCGACGTTTGGTTTCGATAGCGCGGTGGCGTTTGCGGCGTCCGCGTTAGATCGCCTCCATACCACGGCCGAAGCCCACCATCGTGTCATGGTGGTGGAGTTGATGGGGCGGGAAGCCGGCTTCATTGCCCTCTATGCCGGCTTGGCCGGCGGGGCCGACTTGATCCTCATCCCTGAAATTCCGTTCCGTTATGAGGTGATTTGCCGCACGGTGCAAGAGCGCATCCGACGGGGGCACAAATCCAGCATCATCGCGGTGGCCGAAGGCGCTCATCCCCAAGGCGGGCACGAAATCATCGCGCGGCCGGGCGATGCGGTGGCTGTGCCCAGGCTGGGCGGCATCGGGCAAGTGGTTGGAAAGTATCTGGAGGAAACCTGCGGCGTCGAAACACGGGTGACCGTGCTCGGCCATCTCCAACGCGGAGGTTCCCCCACTGCCTTCGACCGTTGGCTGGCAACCACCTTGGCCGGCGAAGCCGTCCGCATGGCCGTGGCCGGGCAATTCGGGCGGGTGGCTGTGTTGCGCAACCGGAAGGTGACCTCCATCACCTTAGACGAGGCGTTGTCGCAACCCAAACGGGTGGACCCCTCGGGCGATGCCGTGCGAACCGCACGCGAAACCGGCATTGGTTTTGGCGATGAAGTGCCGCCTTTTCCCCCAGGGCCCTGACTCGCAGCAAGCCGAGGGTGTGTGCCAAGGTTTGGTGAAAGCGCCCTCAACTTTTCCAAAACACAAACCAAGGAGCAACCATGACGCGTTTTCAAACCCCTCAAGAGGTGTTGGAAGCCGTACAGCGACATTTTTTACCCGAAAAAGCGGGCGATATGCAAGCCGTGGTGCAGTTGCATCTGACGGGCGAGGGCGGCGGCGATTGGGCCTTGACCCTTGCCGACGCCGCGTTGCAAATTAGCCCCGGGGTGGCTGATGAGGCGGATTTGGTGTTTACATCCACCGTCGAAGATTTTTTGGCGATGGCCAACGGTGAGTTGGATGCCATGAAAGCCTATTTCAGCGGCAAGGTGCGTTTCAAAGGCAGTTTGCGTTTGGCTTACCGCTTGGCCGACTTGTTCCGCATGCCAGGAGGCGGCGATGGATAAGGTGCTGATTCGCAATTTGCGGGCGCGGGGCATCATTGGCATCAACGATTGGGAGCGTGAAAAGCCCCAGGAAATCCTCATCAACATTGTGCTGTTTACCGACACGCGCGCGGCCGAAGCCAGCGACGACATTGCCGACTGTGTCAACTATCGCACAGTGGCCAAGCGGGTCTTGGCGCACGCGGAAAGTGCGGCGCGGTTCACTGTGGAGGCTTTGGCTGGTGATATTGCGCGCCTGTGTTTGGAGACCCCCGGTGTGCAGCGGGTGCAAGTGCGGGTTGAAAAGCCCGGCGCGGTGCGCTTTGCAGACGCCGTAGGAGTGGAAATTGAGCGGTCGCGCGCCTAAACCTCTCTTGGTAGCCGTGGGGTTGGGCTCCAACATTCGCCCTGAGGTGCATCTCCCCCAGGCGTTGGCGATGTTGCGCGCGCGAACGTCACCGATTGCCCTTTCACAAGTGTGGGAAACACCCCCCGCGGGCGGCGCGCAAGGCCCTTATTTTTACAACGCGGTCGTTTTGGTGCGGGTGCCCTATTCGGGGCGGCATCTCAAGCAAGCGGTGTTGCGTCCCATCGAGGCTGCGTTGGGCAGAGAGCGGCCAGCGCCGCCGAATGCACCTCGCCCCATTGACTTGGATGTGTTAGTGGAAGGGCAACAGGTGGTGGACCCTGACGTGTGGGTGTATCCTCATTGGGCGGTGCCTCTGGCCGAGGTGTTGCCTGGAATGCGCCACCCCGAAACCGGTGAGCCGTTGGCAGCCGTGGCCCAGCGTTTGGCCAAAACCGCCGATTTGCGGCGGGTCGCGTTGCCCCAATGGCGCCTGGCGTAGCCGGGGA
Source organism: uncultured Anaerolineaceae bacterium (assembly GCA_964386185.1). Lineage (GTDB taxonomy): Bacteria > Chloroflexota > Anaerolineae > Anaerolineales > DRMV01 > DRMV01. The sequence continues at coordinate 11,575 of CAYLRJ010000064.1, read as the reverse complement.
AGGGGCTGCTGCTGCGGCCTGCCTGGCGTGAAAAACCAAGGCTCGGCGTCGTGAGACACCGAGCCAGGTGAGCGAGGTGGGTTTTCCAAAGCCGGCCTGTGGCCTTGCGCCTCAAAGGGCCGCCAAGTGGCGCGGGTGTGCGCCTTCCTGAAATTTCATCGCGCAACGCGCGTCAAGGCCAGCGGGGGAATTCGTCGAAGCGAGGGGGGCGTTTTTCCAAAAAGGCGTCGCGGCCTTCTTGGGCTTCGTCGGTCATGTAAGCCAAGCGGGTGGCTTCGCCCGCGAAGAGCTGTTGCCCCACCAGGCCGTCGTCGGCCAGGTTGAAGGCGTATTTGAGAAAGCGGATGCTCATGGGGCTTTTGCGGTTGATGGTCTGGGCCCATTCAAAGGCCACCTCTTCCAGCTCGGCGTGGGGCACCACCGCGTTGACCATGCCCATTTGGTAGGCTTCTTCCGCGGTGTACACCTTTTCGAGGAAGAAGACCTCTCGGGCCCGTTTTTGCCCAATCTGGCGGGCCAAATAAGCCGAGCCATAGCCGCCATCGAAACTGGCCACGCGGGCGTCGGCCTGTTGGAAGCGGGCGTGTTCCTTGCTGGCAAGGGTGAGGTCGCAGACCACATGCAGGCTGTGGCCGCCGCCCACAGCCCAGCCAGGCACCACCGCGATGACCACTTTGGGCATGAAGCGGATCATGCGCTGCAATTCCAGCACATGCAGGCGGGGCAATTCGTAGCCGCCCACGTAGCCGCCCTTGCCGCGCACCCGCTGGTCGCCGCCCGCGCAGAAGGCCCAGCCGCCATCTTTGGGCGAAGGGCCTTCGCCGGTGAGCAAAATCGTGCCGATGCTGGTGTCCAGCCAGGCATCGCGGAAGGCGTCGAGCATTTCGTCAATGGTCTCGGGCCGAAAAGCATTGCGCACTTCGGGGCGGTTGAAGGCAATGCGGGCTACGCCTTGGGCTTTGTAGTAGGTGATGTCGCGGTAATCTTTGACCTTTTGCCACGCGGTGGCTTTGCGGATGTAATCCCAAGTGGTGGACATCGAGGCCTCCTTGCGCGCCCTGAGGGCGTGGAATGTGCCGACGCCGCGAGGGATGGCGTCGGGGGTGAAAAATCAACACGATTGTGTTTGGGCTAACTTGGTCAGGCGGGCGAGTAGATTTTGGCGGGCGGTTTCATGCTTTTGCGCATCGGTGTGGATTTCGATGAGGTGCGGTGTTGCCTGAGCCAGGGCTGTTTGCAGGGCTGGGGTGAGCGCTTGCGCGGAGCCAGATGCGTAGCGCAGGCCATACATTTCGGCCGCGGGGGCGAAGTTCAAGCCATGGGGGGTGCGGAACATGGCTGTGAAGGGCGGCTCGTGTTGGGCAATGGGCAGCCGGGCGAAGATGCCCCCGCCGTCGTTGTTGAGCACCACAATGTGGAAATTGTCCAGACCAAAGCGTTGGATGGCGAGCAGGCCGCCTAAATCGTGGAGCAGGGAAAGGTCGCCCAGCACCAACACGGTGGGCCGCGGGCTGGCGGCAGCGACGCCGGCCGCGGTTGACACCACGCCATCGATGCCGCTGACGCCACGGTTGGCGTAGAGCCGAAGCGGTTTTGTGGTGGGCAACGCATATTCATCCAGATGTCGGACAGGCAGGCTATTGCCCACCACCAGGCGGGTTTCGGGCGGGAGGGCTTCGACGATCTCGGCCAGGAGGGCGCCTTCGGTGCGGGGGCTCTGCTGGAGCAGGTCGCGCGTGAGACGCTCGGCTGCTTGCCAACACGCCAGCCAGGGGCGCGCGGCTGGGGCTCGGCGGGGGAGGGTTTCCAGCAGCAGCGCGAGGGTGGCTTCAGGGTCGCCCACCAGCCATTGCGAGAGGCGGAACCCCGGCGCGGCCCAGGCGGGTTCCGGGGAAATCGCGATCATCTCGGTGGAAGCGGGTAGGGTTTCCAGATAGTGGAGCAGCGCGTTGGATGTGGGCGCCGCGCCCAAATGCAAGACCAAACACGGCTGCGATGTGGCCGGCAGGCCCGCAGCCAGAAAGTGCGGATAGGTCGCCAGCAGGCCATCGGACGGCAGCCCTCCGAATCGAAGGCCAGAAAGGGCGTCGGCCAGGAGGGGGTATGCTGTTTGTTGGGCGAGTTGGATGAGGCGCTGGGCGGTGAGGGCGTTGGGCGCTGCCCGCGGGCCGGCTGTAATCAGCCCTTTGGGGCAAGCACGGATGCGGTCGGCCAAGGAGGCCAGCTGCGAGGTCGTGGGCACGCGCGGGGGGAGGGTGATGGTCGTCAGGGGGCGCGTGCCCTCGCGGCCTTGGGCGCCTAAGGGGTGCTGGGTGCGCCATTGCTCGCGCGCGGTGGGGTCGTCGGGCGAGGGTTCCAGGGGCTTGCGAAAGGGGAAGTTGAGATGGACAGGCCCTGGGCGGCCCAAAAGCCCTTGCGCCGCGGCGACGGCCCTGTCGGCGGTGGCGCGGAGCTGGCGCAGCGTGCGCCCCGCGGGCGAAGGCTCGGGCAAGGGGAGCTCCAGATACCAGCGCACCGCGGTGCCGTAGAGCTTGATTTGGTCGGCGGTCTGATTGGCGCCGCTGTCGCGCAGTTCGGGGGGGCGATCCGCGGTGAGCAGCAGCAGGGGCACGCCCGCGCGGTCGGCTTCCAGCACGGCCGGGTGCAGGTTGGCTGTGGCCGTGCCCGACGTGGTGACGATGGCGGCAGGCCGGCGGGTTTCCAGCGCCAGGCCCAACGCAAAATAAGCCGCGCTGCGTTCGTCTAAGTGTACATAGACCGGCACGCGCTTTTGCCGGCTGAAGGCTACGGCCAGCGGTGTGCTGCGTGAGCCAGGGCACACTACAACGCCGCTGAGGGGCAGGCGGGTGAGTTCATCTACAAACACTTCGGCAAATAAAGTGGCAGGGTTCATAGCGAGTGGATTATACCGCGCGGTATAATGGGCTCATCTGAAGTTGGCGGGGGAAGGTGCGATGGGGCGTTGATTGAGGGGCCGAAGGGTGTGTGCTGGCGAGGGCGGAAAGATGGCTTACCCGCTTTTGCAATGGTCGGTGGCCTTTTTGGTCGGCGTGGTGGCCGGCAGCGCGTTGGGCCTGCCTTGGGCTGTGTGGGCGGTTTGCGCGGGGCTGCTGTTGCTTTGTGTGGTGGGGGGTGTTTGGCGTCAAGCCCGCTGGCGTTGGTTGGCTGCCGTGGTTTTGGCCTGGGCGTTGGGCGGGCTGCGCTGGCAGGTCGCCCAGCCTGATTTCCATGACCCTTTTTGGATTGGTGCCTATGCCGATTGGCCGGCCGAGGCTACGGTTGTGGGCGTTTTGACCGAGCCGCCCGATGTGCGCGATACGGTGGCCTATTTGCGGTTGCGGGTTGAGCGCTTGCGTTTTGCCGGTGAGACGCAGGCCATCTCGGCGCATGGCGCTTTGTTGGTGCTATCTCGGCCGGAAGACGCGGCTCGGTTGCACTATGGCGATCGTGTCGTAGTGGTCGGGTTCCTGGAGACGCCCCCGGAGGGTGTGACGTTTTCCTATCGGGCGTATTTGGCGCGGCAAGGGATTTTCGTGCGGCTGCAGGCGCGGCGCGTGGGCGTGTTGGCCCGCCATCAGGGGCATAGGCTGGTCGAAGCCATTGACGCACTGCGGGCGCGCGCGTATCGTGTGGTGCAGCGGCTTTGGCCTGCACCCGAACACGACCTGCTGGCCGGCATTTTGCTGGGTTTGGATAAGGGCATCCCCGCGGCTCTCTACGCGGCCTTCCGGCAGACGGGCACCGCGCACATCATCGCGATTAGTGGTTTCAACATCACTATTTTGGCCGGGTTGTTTCTCAGCCTGTTTGGGCGGTGGTGGGGGCGCGGGAAGGGGACTTTGGCCGCGGCTGTGGCTGTGGGGTTGTATACGGTGTTGGTGGGGGCCGATGCCGCGGTTGTGCGGGCGGCTATCATGGGGTGGCTGGGCATGGCCGCGCTGCAATTGGGGCGCCGCCAACATGCCTACACCACGCTGGCGTTGACGGCTGCTTTGATGGCGTTGTGGCACCCCCATGTGTTGTGGGATGTCGGATTTCAACTTTCTTTTGCCGCGACTTGGGGGCTGCTGCGTTTTGCTCAGCCTATGCAAGAGGCCGTTGAGGGCTGGCTGGCGCGCTGGGGGTCGCCTGCCTTGGCGCAGCGGCTGGGTGCGCCGCTGGGGGAGTTTTTCCTGTTCACGTTAGCCGCGCAAATAGCCACGTTGCCTATTAGCGCGTATCATTTTCGGACGATTTCTGTGATAGCGTTTTTGGCCAACCCGGCCATTTTGCCGGTGCAAGCCCCGCTGATGGTCGGTGCGGGGGCGGCGTTGATGCTGGCGTTGGTTTGGTTCCCTTTGGGGCGCCCGTTGGCTTGGCTGGTGTGGCCTTTGGCGGCTTATACCATTCGTGTGGTGGAGGCTTTCGCGCGTCTGCCGTTCACGACTTGGGCTGTGGCAGATTTTGGGCTGGCCAAGGTGGTGGCCTATTACGCGGTTTTGCTTGGGGGGCTGGCGCTCTGGCAGCGGCGGGAGGTTTTGGCCGAGCATCTGCCGATGGCAAAGTGGCGGCTCTGGGCACTACCACTTTTGGCTGTGGTGGTTGTGGGGGTGTGGCGGCGCGCGTTGGCCCAGCCCGATGGCTATTTGCATGTGGTGTGGTTGGATGTCGGCAATGGCGAGGCCGTGGTGGTGCGTTCCCCCACCGGGCGGGTGATGTTGTTGGGGGGCGGGGCGCGCGGCTCGGATTTGGCCGCGGGTTTGGGGCGGTTTTTGCCCGCGGGGGCAGGTTTGGATTGGTGGGTTGTGGGCTCCCCTCGCCAGGAAGACACCCAAGGGCTGTTGAGGGTGTTGGCGCCTTATGCCCCGCAGCAGGTGTTGTGGGCTGGCAGGCCGGCCCTCTCTTCCGCGGCGCGGGCCCTGCAAGCCCAATTGGAGGCGAAAGGGGTGCCCATCGTGCAGGCGCAGCCCGGGCAGGTGTTGGATTTGGGGCAAGGGGCGCGGCTCACGGTGTGGGCCACCTCGGCACGGGGCGGTGTGTTTTTGCTTTCTTGGCAGCGCTTTCGGCTGTTGTTGCCGCTGGGGTTGGATTTCGATACCCTCACCCAACTTTATCAGGAAGCAGACACCCTGGCCCCTGTGAGTGGTTTGCTCTTGACGGAAAGCGGTTACGCGCCTCTCAACCCCCCTGACCTCATTGTGCGGCTCGCACCGCAGGTGCTCTTCCTGAGCGTGCAGCAGGCTGACCCTACAGGTCGGCCTGACCCCCTGTTGTTGCAGGCTTTGCAGGACTATCCGCTGTTGCGCACCGACCATTGTGGTTGGATTGCGTTGACCACTGACGGCCAACATCTGTGGGTGGCGACCCAAAACCCGTGCGAGCCATGACCCCCCTCGCACGCCAAGGGCAATGGTACAATTAGCGCAACATTCTCACACAGGAGGTTGCTGGTGGAACGCACCCTTGTTTTGGTCAAACCCGATGGCGTACAGCGTGGGCTGATTGGCGAGGTGATTTCGCGCTTAGAGCGCCGCGGCCTGCGCTTGGTGGCTGCGAAATTCATGCAGGTGAGCCGTGAACTGGCAGAAACCCACTACGCGGTGCATAAAGGCAAGCCTTTTTACGATGGCCTCATCGAATACATCACCTCTGCGCCGGTGATGGCCATGGTGTGGGAAGGCCCCAACGCGGTTGCCGCAGTGCGGCAAACCATGGGCGCCACCCGCCCCACCGAGGCCGCCCCTGGCACCATCCGCCACGACTTCGGTTTGGAAGTCGGCCGAAACCTTACCCATGCTTCCGATTCGCCCGAAAATGGTGAAAAAGAGGTGGCTTTGTGGTTCAAGCCCGAAGAGCTGGTTTCTTGGACCCGCGACGTGGACAAATGGATTTTTGAATAAGCCCCGTTGGGCCCTTTCGCGCCCCGCCCGGTAGGTTTGGGCGGGGCGTTTGCCTTCCCCCCTTGGGAGGCTTGAATGGTAGAATGGGCGGTGTGGAAGCACGCGGTTTACATCTTTGGCGCGGTAGGGGTGTATGGCGGTTTGCACTCGGCTTTGGCCTCGTTGAAGGTCAAGGCCTGGGTCGCTCGGGTTTTTGGAAAGTCCGTTGCCCGTTGGTATCGTTTGGGCTATAACGCTCTTTTCACTGCTTTGTTGTTCCCCTTGTTGGCCGTACCTGCTGCCCTTCCTGATTGGGTGCTCTACACCTTGCGCCCCCCGTGGCGCTATGGCGCCGTGGCTTTGCAGGTAGGTGGCTTGTGGCTGGCCGTGGACGCCGCACGGCGCACAGACTTGTGGGTGTTTTTGGGTTTGAAACCTGAGCCGCAAGAGGCAGAGGTTTTGGTCGTGCGGGGCGCCTACCGCTGGGTCCGACACCCGATGTACACCGGAAGCCTGCTCTTCCTGTGGGCGATGCCCGTAATGACCCTCAACAGCGCGCTGTTTTACGCGGCACTGACCGTGTATATCGTGCTGGGTGCCCATTGGGAAGAACAAAAACTCTTGGCCATCTATGGCGCTTCTTACGCGCGCTATCGGCAGCAAGTGCCTATGTTGATCCCACGCCTTTGGAGGAAAGCATGACAGCAAAAACCATGGGACGCATCCAAACCGTCTTTGCCCTGGGAATCGTGCTCTGGTGGGCGTTTTTCTTTGCCGTCACGTTGCACGACCCTCATAACAGCCCGATTTATCTGGCCTTTGAGACGTCCTTCCCACTGCCTGATTTGGTGTGGTTGACGCCCTTGCTGGTGCGGGCGGCCAGGGCCAATTTCCGTGGGAGCCAAGATGCCCGCATTTGGACGGCTGCCGCGGGTGGGGCTTTGGTCTTTTTAGGCTTGCTGGATTTCAGTTTCAACTTTCAGCATGGCATCTACACGCAATCGTTGGCCGATGGTTTGATCAACGGTTTTATCAACATTGCTTGTGTGCTGTTTGGCCTTGCCAGCGTGCACTGGAGCCGCACGGCCGCATAGCCTGGGCCGCTTGTGCGCGGCGGGTGGCGCTCACGGGCAGGGGAACCTGGCAGAGAGGCTTTGCGGTCGCGGTTGTTTGTTCCCCCAGGCGGGTGCGCCCCATTTTCTGGCCGGCGCAGGCTGGGGGGCTGCAGCCCCGCCCTGTGAGAGCAAAACGGCCCCAGCGTGTTTGCTGGGGCCGTGGGGTTGCTGAGGGGGTGGCCGTTGGGCTACACCACGATGTTGACCAGTTTGTTGGGCACCACGATGATTTTGCGCGGGCTTTTGCCTTTGAGATGACGTTGGACAGCCGCGCTGGCCAGGGCCAGCTCTTGGGCTTCTTGGTTGCTGATGCCGATGGGCACGGTGATGCGGTCGCGTACTTTGCCGTTGACCTGGATGACCAAGGTCACTTCGCTTTCTTTGGTCGCTTCTTCGTCCACTTCAGGCCAGGGCTGGTTGTGGATGGAGTAGGGTTTGCCCAATACTTCTACCCAGAGCTCTTCGGCAATGTGGGGGGTGATTGGGGCCATCATGCGGACGTAGAGGTCTAAGGCCTCCTGCCAGGCCTCAGAGCCAGCCAGCCCTGCCTGGCGGGCTTTTTGCATTTCGTTGAGCAGCTCCATCAGGGCGGCCACGATGGTGTTGAACTCAAACGTATCGAAATCGTGGGTGACCCGCGCCAGGGTTTGATGCACTTTGCGCCGCAAGGCGCGCACGGCTTCGGGGTTGGGGGAAGCCGGCGGTGTGGCTTGGGCGGTTTCGGTGAAGAGGTTCCACACCCGCCGGAGCCAGCGCACGATGCCTTCGATGCCTTGACTGTTCCAGGGCGCGCCTAAATCCCACCGGGCAAAGAACATGAGGTAAGCCCGCACCGTGTCCGAGCCATAGCGGGCGACCAGGTCGTCGGGGTCCACCACATTGCCCTTGGATTTGGACATTTTTTCCGGTTCCAGGTGATAGACCAAATCCAGGTGGCGGGGGTTTTCCACGCCGGGGATGTGGACGCTGGTCTGCTCGGAGACTTGCACCACGACCAGTTGGGCATCGCGCTTGGGGTCTTCGCCTTCGCGATAGGGGTTGATGCGGACTTTGATGGTTTTTTCGTCGCGCGCGTACACCTCACCGCGGATTTCGTGTTCGTCTGTGCCGAAGGGCGGCCATTGCTCGCTGGGGGTGTCATAGGGCAGGGCTTCGATGCTTTCGGCGATGAAGGCGTTGTCTTGCCAGTGGCCCCGGATGGTTACGAAGTGGCCGTCGCGGGGTTCGCCCAGCACCACGCCTTGGTTGCGCAGTTGGATCATCGGTTCGTCCCCTTCCACGATGCCCAGGTCGCGCAGGGCTTTGTGGAAGAAGCGCACATAGAGGAGGTGCATGGTTGCGTGTTCGGCCCCGCCGGTGTAAGTATCTACCGGGAACCAGTAAGCGTATTCCTTTTGCTCGAAGGGGGCTTGGTCGCGAGCGTGGAGGTTGAGGTAGCCCAAGTGATACCATGAGGAATCCATGAATGTGTCCATGGTGTCGGTTTCGCGCTCGGCCGGGCCACCGCATACGGGGCAGGTGGTGTGTTTCCATGTGGGGTGGAATTTGAGGGGGCTTTCGCCTGTGGGGCGCCATTCGATGTCTTCCGGCAGTTCGACCGGGAGTTGGTCTTCGGGCACGGGGTTCCAGCCGCATTTTTCGCAATATACCATTGGGATGGGCGTGCCCCAATAGCGTTGGCGGGAAATCAGCCAATCGCGCAGGCGGTAGTTGACGCCGCGCTTGCCAAAGCCTTGGGCTTCCAACCATTCGATGACTTTGAGGATGCCGGGGTCATCCCAGCCTTTGCCTTTGACGATGCGGGTGCCGGTGAGGGGGCCGCTGTTGACCATGACGCCGGGGCCGGGGTAGGCTTCTTGCATGGTGGCTGCGTCTAAGGGGATGGGGTTGCCTTCTTCGTCCAGGGGGAAGATGACCGGTCTGATTTCCAGGCCGTATTTTTTGGCAAATTCAAAGTCCCGTTGGTCGTGGGCGGGCACGGCCATGATGGCGCCGCTGCCATACGACATGAGGACGTAGTCGGCAATCCAGATGGGCACTTTTTCGCCGTTGACGGGGTTGATGGCATAGGCGCCGGTGAAGACGCCGGTTTTTTCGCGTTCTTCGGCTTGGCGCTCCATATCTGAGAAGCGTGCGGCCTGGAAGCGATATTTTTCGACCTCAGCCCGCTGAGGCGCTGCGGTGATTTCGTCAATGATGGGGTGTTCGGGGGCCAACACCATGAAAGTGACGCCCCACAGGGTGTCGGGGCGGGTGGTGAAGATTTCCAGGGTGTGGCCTTGTTCGGTTTTGAAGATGACATTGGCGCCTTCAGAGCGGTTGCCAATCCAGTTGCGTTGGGCTGTTTTGATGCGTTCGGGCCAGTCGAGGCCGTCAAAGCGTTTGAGTTCTTCTGCGTAGTCGGTGATGCGGAAGAACCACTGTTCCAGGTTTTTCTTGATGACGGGGGTGCCGCAGCGTTCGCAGAGCCGTTCTTCGCCAATCACTTGTTCGCGGGCCAGGGTGGTGTTGCAGGTGGGGCACCAATCAACGGGCGATTTTTTGCGGTAGGCCAAGCCGTGTTTGTAGAACTGGATGAAGAACCACTGGTTCCAGCGGTAATATTCTGGGTCGCAGGTGACCACTTCGCGGCGCCAGTCAAACATGGCGCCCATGCTGCGAAGTTGGCGGCGCATGTTGTCAATGTTTTTGTATGTCCATTCCCGGGGGTGGATGTTGCGTTTGATGGCTGCGTTTTCCGCGGGCAAGCCAAAGGCGTCGAAGCCAATGGGGAAGAGCACATTGTAGCCCTTCATGCGCATGTAGCGGGCCCGGGCGTCTGAGGGCGTCATGGCGTACCAGTGGCCGATGTGCAGGTTCCCTGAGGGGTAGGGGAACATGGTGAGCGCGTAGTGTTTGGTTTTGTTGGGGTTTACATCGGCATGGTAAAGCCCATCGGCGGCCCATTTGGCTTGCCATTTGGGTTCGATTGCGGCAGGGTCGTAGGGCTGGGTCATAGCCACCTCCAAAAGCGGGATCGTAGAGTATGAAGGGCGTACAGCGAAGTTGAGGTTGCAAAGGGGTTTGGCGAGGGAAGCCGCGCCGACGGTGGCCGGCGCGCGGCGGTGTGGCCCGAGGGGGAGGAAAAAGAAACGCCTTCGTCCCTTCAGGGACGAAGGCGTGGTGGGCCTCCGCGGTACCACCCTGGTTGCCGCAGTGAAACTGCGGCCCCTCGGGGCGCGATAACGGGCGCACCCGCCGCCGACTACCACGGTTCATCGGCGGGAAGGCTTCCGCTCAGGAAGCCGCAGGCGAGTTCGGCCTTGGGGCACTCGGCGAGGGTGCCGCGCCGGGCTCCCACCTTCCCCGGCTCGCTGCGCCGATGGCTTACTACTCCTGCTCGAATGTATGGGGTTGTCAATGGTGCTTACGAAAGTAGCACCCGGTTCGTGGACCGGGTGCGGGGTTGGTGGACCCAGAGGGACTCGAACCCTCGACCTTCTCAATGCCATTGAGACGCGCTCCCAACTGCGCCATGGGCCCACGATGTTGTGGCGTTGATTTTATCATGTTCAGGCGGTCTTGTCCACCTTAGTGGACCTGGCGGGATTCGAACCCGCGACCTCTTCAGTGCGATTGAAGCGCGCTCCCAACTGCGCTACAGGCCCATCCAAGCAGCGAGGCAAATTGTACCTGAGAGGGAAGGGGGTGTCAAGAAAATTTGCCTCGCCGCGCAGTTAAACTTCCGAAGGGTTTAGTGGTGGGCGGCGGGTTGAGGGGCTGGGGTGCTTTCGGGGGCATTGTAGGCCGCCCAAGCGCCCAACACCATCCCCAAGAAGCCCACGATGAGGTCGTTCCACAACGCCGCGGTCACCTGCCCATAGCCGAGGATGGCCGGCGCAACCATCGCCCACGCGCCCAGCAGCGCACTGAGCCACGCCAAGAGCACGACGGCTTCCCCGCGGTCGGTGAGCGCAATCCAAAGGCCAAAAACGACCCACAAAATGCCGACGAGGACGGCTTCGGCTACGATGCCTGAGGCCGCGTAACCCCACACAAAGGGCGAAGCGAACATCCACGCGCCTAAAATAGCCAATGCCCAACCCAGCACTTTGGCGGCTTTCATGATGCACCTCCTGTGTTGATGCAATGATTTTGCGGAGAGCCTTGCTGTTGCTATTTTACTACAGGAACTCGCCCCTGCGCGGCGAGCCGGCCGGCAGGCTAAAGCGCGACCGTGGCCGCCTGAGGGGCTGAAGGGTTGTGGGTCATTGAGTGGGCTTGGGTTGTGTCTGGGCGCCTTTATCTCAGCAGGCCGGGAAGGTTGACCCCGAACCTTTCTTGTGGCATAATTTGCTCACACAAGCAAAAAGGCGTTGATGGAGACGAGTAAGTCTGTGACCCGTCCGCAGCGAGCCCGGGATGGTGGAAGCCGGGTGGCGACCGCAGGCTGAAAATCCCTCCGGAGCCGCAAACCGAACGGGGCTCGCAGGCCCTCAGTAGGGGCGCCGGTCTCGCCCTCCGTTACCAGGGCGCGGGCATAAGCCCCCCAGGCCGTGCCCGACCGAGTGCCCGCCCCACTGGGGTGGGAACCAGGGTGGTACCGCGGGAGTACGCGCTCTC
>CAYLRJ010000063.1:0-4758 GCA_964386185.1 uncultured Anaerolineaceae bacterium | reverse complement strand
ACTTCAACCTGGCCGCCCATCCTCCCTCTCACGGCGACGGCTCCTTCGACCCCCACAGCGGCAGGTGGCTCGTCGGGCTGCGGGCTGGCGGGCTGGAAAGCACCCGCGTTTGCGACCCCGCGGGCACGATGACCGGCCCCGGGTTCCCTTGCCCAGGCATCGGCTGCGGCGCTTGCGGCAGAATGCCGCCGGTCCCGTGGTTTGGGCTTTCCCCTGCGCTGCTGGCCTGAGGGGTGGCTGTGCTCGTCGGCACCACGAGCGGCCCTGGCGCCGCAGTTGTGGGCTGCGCGGTTGCGGTAGGTGTGGGCGTTGGCGTCGCCGTTGGTTGCACCGCGGGCACCACCATCTGCCCGCTGAGGCCTGTTTTCCGCCCCCACGCATCCCCAACCGTGATGCTGAGGGGGTATTCCCCAGGGTGGGCATAGGGGCCGTTGGCATTGTACCACCGCGTGTCCCACTTGACCGTCACTTGCTGCCCCTGCCAGCCCTCTTCCCACACCCATTTCCGCTGGTGGGAGGTGCCGGGTTCCCAGATGCGCACTTCCAGGGCGAGGCCGGCTCGCGCCCTTGCCAGCACGCCGAGAATGAAGTACACTTTATAAGGAAAATGCGAATGCCCAAAGTAGTGCACGGGAGAAAACCTGATTATGGCCAATAACGATGGAAAACTCCAAGCCTTGCAACAGGCTGTTACCGAAATCACCAAACGCTATGGCGAAGGCGCCATCATGCGCCTGGGCGAAGCCCACCATCTTCACGTCGAAGCCATCCCTACCGGGTCGCTTTCATTAGATATCGCGTTAGGCATCGGCGGCATTCCACGCGGGCGCATCACCGAAATTTATGGCCCTGAATCTTCGGGCAAAACCACCCTCTGCCTCCACACTGTGGCCGAAGCCCAGCGCCTGGGCGGCATCGCAGCCTTTGTGGATATGGAACACGCCTTAGACCCGGTCTATGCCGAAGCCATCGGCGTGGACGTCGAAAACCTCCTCATCTCCCAACCCGACACCGGCGAACAAGCCCTCGAAATCGTCGAAACCTTGGTGCGCTCTGGCGCGGTGGACATAATTGTCATCGACTCAGTAGCCGCCCTGGTGCCACGGGCAGAAATCGAAGGCGACATGGGTGACGCCCCCATGGGCATGCAAGCCCGTCTGATGTCCCAAGCCTTGCGCAAACTCTCTGGCGCCATCAAACAAACCAACACCGCGGTCATCTTCACCAACCAACTTCGCCAAAAAATCGGGGTGATGTTTGGCAACCCCGAAACCACCCCCGGCGGCCTGGCCCTGAAATTCTACGCCTCGGTGCGGATGGACATCCGCCGCATTCAAGCCATCAAAGTGGGCTCCGAAATCATCGGCAACCGCACCCGCGTCAAAGTCGTCAAAAACAAAGTTGCTCCCCCCTTCCGCCAGGCCGAATTCGACATCCTCTACGGCACAGGCATCTCCAAAGAAGGCGACATCCTCGACTTGGCCGTCAACCTGGAAATTGTGACCAAACGAGGCGCCTACTACTCCTACGGCGACCTTCGCCTGGGCCAAGGCCGGGAAAACGCCAAAGCCTTCCTGCGTGAACACCCCGACCTCATGGCCGAACTGGAAATGCTCATCCGCCGGGAACTTTTAGAGGTCCCCGAAGAAGAAGCCTGACCTCGACGAGCGCGCAATACTGGTGCGCGCGAGGCGCAGCCTAAAAAGCCTTTTGGACTGCGCCTCGTGGGCATCAGGCCCGGCATGTTGTGCGCATGGCCTCAGCGCAGCAAAACGCCCTCGGGCGAAACGCCATGCGCCGCCACGGCTGGCAATCGGAACACCGAAGTGCTTTCCGGGTAGGCAACTTCCGCCTCAAGGCGGTTCGTCTATCCCCTCACATCCCTGCATCCGCGCCCTCATCACGCGCGGCAACCCAACGCAGGGCACAACGCACCCAAACACCTCGCGGGAAGGCTTCCCGCGGGTCGGTGTTGCCTAAATTCCAACAGCCGTGGCAACGCGCCACGGCTTTTTGCATGCCCACGAGGCAAACATGGCAAAAATCACAGCCATCAAGGTTCAAAAACGCCACCCCCAACGGGTCAACATCTACCTGGACGGCGAATTTGCCTTTGGCCTGGCCCGCATCGTCGCGGCCTGGCTTCAAGTTGGGCAAGAACTCACCCCCGAAGACATCGCCCGCCTGCAAGAAGCCGACGCGCAAGAACAGGCCTACCAACGGGCACTGCGGTATCTCGCATACCGCCCGCGGAGCGAAGCGGAAATCCGCCGCCACCTTCAAAAACACCGCACCGCGCCAGCCCACATCGAAGCAGTGTTGACCCGCCTCCGTGACCTGGGGTTGGTGAACGACGCCCATTTTGCCTCCGCCTGGGTGGAAAACCGCAGCACCTTCCGCCCACGCGGACGCCGCGCGCTGCGAGCCGAACTCCGCCAAAAGGGTCTCTCGGAAGACGCCATCGCCCAAGCCCTGGAAAACGTCAACGAGGCCCAACTGGCCTACCAAGCCGCCCAAAAGCGGCTGCGCCGCTACCGTGACCTTCCGTGGCCCGTTTTCCGCCAGCGACTGGGCGCCTACCTGGCCCGCCGCGGCTTCCCTTATGACATCATCACCACCACCCTCGCACGCGTGTGGCAAGAAATTCACCCCGATTCCCCCTCGGCCTCCGACGCTGAGGATATCCCTGACAACGAGGAAACGCCATGCACGGACTGACACTCACCATCATCTCTGTGATCGCCCTGGCCATCGGTGCGGCCATCGGCTATGCCCTCAAAATTGCAGCCGACAAGCGCCGCCTGGCCGAAGTGGAACAAGAAGCCCAACGTATCCTCCAACAAGCCAAAGACGAGGCCCGCGAAACCATCCTTCACGCCAAAGACCAAGCCCTGGCCATCCGCCATGAAGCCGAAGAGCAACTCAAATCCATGCGGCGCGAACTCCGCCGCGAAGAAGAGCGCCTCCAACGCCGCCGCCAGGAACTCGACCGCCGAGCCGAAAACCTGGAGCGCCGCGAACAAGCCCTCAACAAACGCCAAAGCGCCCTCGACAAGCGGGCCAACGAAATCGAACGCCTCTACCAAGAGCAAACCGAACGGCTCCAACAAATCGCCCAAATGAGCATCGAAGAAGCACGGCAACAACTACTGGCCGAAGTGGAACAGGAAGCCCGCACCGACATGGCCCGCATCATCCGCCAAATCGAAACCGAAGCCAAAGAAGAGGGCGAAAAACGAGCCCGCAAACTGATTGCCTTGGCCATCCAACGCGTGGCCTCCGAACACGTCTCCGAAATCACCACCTCGGTCGTGCCCCTGCCCTCCGACGACATGAAAGGCCGCATCATCGGGCGCAACGGCCGCAACATTCGCGCCTTCGAACAAGCCGCAGGCGTGGACGTCATCGTTGACGACACCCCCGAAGCCGTCACCATCTCTTCCTTCGACCCCGTGCGGCGGGAAATCGCCCGCCGAGCCCTCACCAAACTGGTGCTGGACGGCCGCATCCACCCCGCCCACATCGAAAAAGTGGTCGAAAAAGAACGCGAAGAAGTGGAACGCATCATCATCGAAGCCGGCGAAGAAGCCGCCTACGAAGCCGGCGTGGCCGGCCTCCACCCCGACGTGCTCAAAATGCTGGGGCGCCTCAAATTCCGCACCTCTTACGGCCAAAACCAATTAGACCACTCAGTGGAAACCGCCAAACTCGCCGCAGTGATTGCCGCAGAACTGGGCGCCGACGTCGAACTGGCCAAAGCCGGTGGGCTGTTGCATGACATCGGCAAAGCCATGGACCACAACCTGGAAGGCACCCACGCCCTCATCGGCGCGGAATTCCTCAAACGGCACGGCGTCCACCCCCTGGTAGTCAACGCCGTAGCCGCCCACCACCACGAGGTAGAACAGGAAAGCGTCGAAGCCATCATCGTCGAAGCCGCCGACGCCATCAGCGGCGCCCGCCCCGGCGCCCGCCGCGAAAGCCTCGAAGACTACCTCAAACGCGTCCGAGCTCTGGAAGAAATCGCCAACGCCTTCAAAGGCGTGAGCGAAAGCTACGCCCTCCAGGCCGGGCGAGAAGTGCGCATCATCGTGCGCCCCGAGGAAATTGACGACCTGGAAGCCGCCCGCCTGGCTCGGGAAATCGCCAAAAAGGTCGAAGAAAACCTGCAATACCCTGGTCAAATCAAAGTGACCGTCATTCGCGAAACCCGCGCAGTGGATTACGCCAAATAACCTCCCCAACCAACGCCGGACCACCGCTCTCCCAAAACCCAACAGCCCTGCCTTCCTCGGCAGGGCTGTGACCGTTTCTGGCCCAAAAAATCTTTTAGGGCCAAAGCAAGGGAGAGCGCAGATGGGTCCACCGATTGGCACCGATTACCGCCGATTTTTTGTGTAGGGGCGAGGCGTGCCTCGCCCTATCCCCCTTCGCCCGCTGGGCGAGGGGGGATAAAGGGGGGTGAGGGCGGGCGCGAGAAATTGTGAATGAGGAATTGCGAATTGCGGGCGGGAGCGGGGGTGGCTTTGGGGCGGTGGTGAAGGGAACGCAGATGGACGCAGATGAGAGGGGGTGGGCGCAGATGGATCCACCGATTTGCACCGATTTTCGCCGATTTTTTGTGTAGGGGCAAGGCGTGCCTTGCCCTGATCCCCCTTCGCCCGCTGGGAAAACGCAGATGGGCGCAGATGAGGAAGGATGGACGCAGATAAATCCACCGATTTGCACCGATTTTCGCCGATTTTTTGTGTAGGGGCA
>CAYLRJ010000062.1:0-2551 GCA_964386185.1 uncultured Anaerolineaceae bacterium | reverse complement strand
AGGAACGCAGATAGGTCCGCCGCTCCCCTTCGCCCGCTGGAGAACGCAGATGCACGCAGATGGATCCACCGATTTGCACCGATTACCACCGATTTTCTCGTAGGGGCAAGGCGTGCCTTGCCCTATCCCCCTTCGCCCGCTGGGAGAAGGGGGATACAGGGGGATGAGGGCGGAGGAGCAAATTGCGAATGAGGAATTGCGAATTGCGGGCTGGGGGCGGGGGTGATTTTGGGGGTGTGGTGAGGAGAACGCAGATGGACGCAGATGGGAGGGGATGGACGCAGATGGATCCACCGATTGACACCGATTACCACCGATTTTTTGTGTAGGGGCGAGGCGTGCCTCGCCCTATCCCCCTCCGTGCCCTCTGTGGCTCCGTGTGCCTCCCAGGGCGGAGCAACGCTCCGCCTCTACTGCCCAAAAGGTGCGGTGAGAGGGCGCCAGGCAACCAGGTAACCAAGCAACCAAGTAACCAAGCAACCAAGCAACCAAGTAACCAAGCAACCAAGTAACCAGGTAACCAAGTCACCAGGTAACCAAGCAACCAGGCAACCAAGTAACCAGGCAACCAATACCCAGTAGCCAGCCAACCAACCCAAGAGGCTGCGTTTCTTTTATAATAGTGATGAATCGTTTTCGGAGGATCGTCGGCTTCGAGGAGATGCATCATGCCGTTCCGCCGCAGTGTCGTCCATCATCGGTTGCACCTGGCAATTTTGGCCTTGCTGTTGTTGATTGCCCTGGCGGGGGAAACCATTGGGCGCTTTCCTGGGCGTTCTACACCTTTGGAAACCATGGACTACGCCACCCACGATTTTTTCATGCGCGCCCGAGGCACCCTGCCCGCCCAGGATGTGGTGGTAGTGGCCATTGATGACGCTTCCTTTGCTTGGACGGGCTACCAGTGGCCCTGGCCGCGGGCTTATCTGGCCAAAATCGTCAACGCGATTAACCAGGGGGAACCCGCGGTCGTGGGGTTGGACATCCTGTTGGCAGAGCGAAGCGACGATCCTGCGGGCGATCAAGCCTTGGCCGAAGCCATAGCCGCGGCACCCAACGCGGTGTTGTTGGTGCGGCGTTTCCAGCAAAATGGCAGCGAAACCTTAGCCCAGCCTTGGCCGGCCTTGCGAGAGGCGGCAACAGCCCTGGGAATTTCAGCCCTCTCTCTGGACGAAGACGCTGTCTTGCGGCGGGTGTTGGCTTATACCACCTTTGCAGACCAGGTGTATTACAACTGGGTGTTTGATTTGGCGGGCTTGAAATTGGGCGTCGCACCACCTTCCCATCCTTCCCCCTCGGGGTTGGACTTCAACGGCCGGCGCGTGCCGCTGGAAAACGGCATGTTGCTCATCAACTACGCGGGGCCGCCGGGAACTTTTACCACCTATTCTGCCGTAAGCGTGGCCGAGGGCGACGTGCTTGCCCAAAACCCCGACGCGTTTCGTGACAAAGTGGTCCTCATTGGCGTGACTTCCCCAACTTTGCAAGATATTTACCCCACGCCGTTTTCCGCCACCCGGCGGATGGCCGGGGTCGAGGTGGTGGCCAACGCAGTGGAAATGTTATTGCATGGCAACTACCTCCGTCGTGCCCCGCTGTGGGCCGATTGGCTGCTGACATTGCTGGCGGTGCTTTTTGCTTGGGGGGTCTTGCGATGGGAGTCGCCCTGGAAGCAGGTCGTCGCGGTGATTGGCGGCCTGGTAGGCTATGGCGTGGTGGCTTATTTGGTGTTCCTCAAAGCGGGGCTGTATCTTGCGATTGCCGGGCCTGCGGTGGTGATGTTGTTTGGCGTGTTGTTCCCCTTGGTGGAACGCGCCGTGGCCGAAGAAATGGAAAAGCGCCGAGTGCGGCAACTGTTTTCGCGCTTCATTTCCCCAAAAATGGTGGAGCAATTGTTGGCCGTCGAAGACCTAAGCACCCTAAACCGCCGCGCCGAATTGAGCATTTTGTTCTCCGACATTCGCAATTTCACCACCCTTTCGGAACGCCTCTCGCCCGAAGAGGTGGTGGCGTTGCTTAATCCTTATCTGGAAGCCATGACCGCGGTCATCCATCGGCACGGCGGCACAGTTGACAAATATGAAGGCGATGCGATTTTGGCCTTCTTTGGCGCGCCATTGCCGTTGGAAGATCACGCCAAGCGCGCAGTGCGGGCAGCGTGGGAAATGCGAGAGGCTCTGGCAGCCTTTAAAGCCGAGTGGACTGGGCGTTCGCCCCTGCCCGAAGATTTTGATATTGGCATCGGCATTAGCACCGGGGAAGTGTTTGTAGGGTTGTTGGGCCCTGAAGATCGCCTCAACTACACCGTCATCGGGGACCATGTCAACCTGGCTGCCCGTTTGCAAGATGCAACCAAGCGTTATGGTTGGCCTATTCTCATCAGTGAAACCACCGCCGAACAAGTGGCCGATGAGTTTGAACTGGAATTTGTTGAAGCTGCTCGCCTCAAAGGGAAGACCCAGGCCGTGGGCATTTACAAAGTATTGGGCCCGAAACAAGCGGCCGATGACTAAAACGCCACCCGTGCAGCCTGAGCAGGCGCACGCAGCGC
>CAYLRJ010000061.1:0-47545 GCA_964386185.1 uncultured Anaerolineaceae bacterium | reverse complement strand
TGGTACGCACAGGAAAACCGTGGGAGCCCAAGTTAGCCATGCCGCGTAACCGCTAAGGGGCTGGAACATCGTCACCGAGCGACAAAAAGATTTTCCAAGCCGCCATCTGCAGCAGTTGAGCGGCAAAGGAGAGATTTTGTTCCCCCTCCTCCCTTGACAAAAACATAGTTGTCTCTCCCAAAGGGCGAGGCAAGGGGGCACCAGGTAACCAAGCAACCAGGTAACCAAACAACCAAGCAACCACTACCTACCACCTCGCCGGAGGGATGTGTGCAAAACTTTTCCCGCTTTATTTGACGCCTTTTTGTAAAAGGGCTATAATTGCCCCTGTACGAACGACAATTCCATAGCAACCTTCGGGGCAGGGTGAGCGGCTGCGAGCCGCAATTCCCGACCGGCGGTGAAAGCCCGCGAGCGTCTGTATCAGGCGCAGACCCGGTGAAATTCCGGGGCCGACGGTATAGTCCGGATGGGAGAGGGTTGCTTTCGTCAATGATGGCGAAAGTTCGCCGTGTGGTCGCGCGGCGAAAGTGCCCGACGTGCCCCGAAAACCTTAGGTTTTCGGGGTTTTGTGTTGGGCGCGTAGGTCGCGCGCGTGCCTTCTGCCCTGCCCCGTGCCTCTCACGGGGCTTTTTGTTTGGTTGGCCCTCGGTTGCAAAGGTGACGCCATGAATTTTGTCCATGCTCGACAAGCGTTTCGGCGGGTGACGCGGGCGCCCCATCGTGCGCGGGCGCGTAAAATACGGCGTTTGGCCCAAGGCGGGCTCTCGTTGGCCTTGGGTTTGGGGCTCTGGTGGGCCGTTATTTGGTTGGCCGATTTGCCGCCGTTTATTTTGCCTTCGCCGTGGCAAGTGGCGGTGCGGGGATGGCAAGCCCTTCGCGATGGCACGTTGCTCTATCACACTTGGGTCACGCTGCAAGAGGTGCTGGCCGGTTTGGCCCTGGGCGCCACCACAGCTACGCTGTTGGGCTATGCGTTGGCCAAATCGCGGCGGTTAGAGCGCATGTTAGCGCCCTATATCGTGGCCAGCCAATCGGTGCCGGTGGTGGCTATCGCCCCCTTGTTGGTCATTTGGTTTGGCACAGGCTTGTTGGCCAAAACGTTGATTTGCGCGCTGATTGTCTTCTTCCCGGTGTTGATCAACACGCTGGTCGGCGTGCGCAGTGTGCCCGAAGAATTGCGGGACCTCCTGCGCTCGCTCGATGCCACCCCATGGCAAATGGTGCGTTATTTGGAAATTCCGGCTGCTCTGCCGGTGTTCCTGGGCGGTTTGCGCATCGGCGCGACGCTCTCGGTCATTGGCGCTGTTGTAGGCGAGTTTGTCGCGGCAGATAGCGGTTTGGGCTTCCTGATTAATATGGCCCGTGGCCGCTACGATACCGCGTTGGTGTTTGTCGCGGTGTTTGCTTTGATTATCTTGGCTTTGGCGCTTTACGGCGCGGTTTTGGCTCTGGAACGCCGCTTTTTGGCTTGGCAAACGCCTTCGGGTGGTGCCATGCCTTCGTTGGAATAGGTCCCAAAGCCGTTTTGCGGCTTGAAGGGTAATCTTTGTCGTCAAGGAGTACACTGATGAAACGTGCTACACTCACCGCTGTTTTTGTCGTTGTCTTGGTCGTTGCGACGATGCTGGCGGGCTGTGGCCGCTCGGCCGCGCCTTCCCCTGCCGCGTCGGCGACGTCCGTTTCCGCAGAGGCTGCAAACACGCAGCCCGCGCAAGACTTGATCAAAGTCAACCTCCCGATGGGCTATATTCCCAACATCCAATATGCGCCTTTTTACGTGGCGGTGGAAAAGGGCTTTTATCGGGAAGCAGGCTTTGACGTGACTTTTGACTATAGTTTCGAAACCGACGGCGTGGCTTTGGTAGGCGCGAATCAGCGGCCGTTTGCGATTGTTTCGGGTGAGCAGGTGCTGATGGCGCGCGACCAAAACGTGCCGGTGGTGTATGTTATGGCTTGGTGGCAGAAATATCCGATTGTGGTGATTGCCGATGCCAAGTTGGGGCTCAAGTCACCGGCCGACCTCAAGGGCCAACGCATTGGCCTGCCGGGGCTGTTTGGGGCCAATTATGTGGGGTTGATGGCGTTGTTGTATGAGTTTGGCCTGAGCGAGCAAGACGTCACTTTAGACGCCATTGGCTTCAACCAGGTCGAGGCCTTCGCCAGCGGGCAGGAGCCCATCGTGGTGGGCTACGTGACCAACGAGCCCATTCAACTGGAAGCCCAAGGTTATGACATCACCACCTTCCCCGTGGCCGATTATGTCACTTTGGCTTCCAACGGCTTGATTACCAACGAAACGCTGCTCAAAGAGCAGCCCGAGATGGTGCATCGTTTTGTGTTGGCGACCTTGCGGGGTATCAACTACACCATCCATTATCCCCACGAGGCCTACGAGATTTCCACCAAGTACGTCGAAGGTTTGACCGACGAAGATTATGACATTCAAATGCAAATCCTCAAAACCGCGATTGAATATTGGAAAGGTGACCCGTTGGGCTATGCACAGCCCGAAGCTTGGGAAAAGATGCAAAAGGTGCTGAAAGCGATGGGTTTGATCACCCACGATCAGGATGTCACCAAGGCTTATACCAATGACTTCATCCGCCCGTGAGCGCCCTGTAGGGCAGCAGAGCAACCCTGAGGCGGCGATGGCCACACCTTTGGTGCAGGTTTCGCGGGTGGGGGTTGTCTTCCCCACCGATGAAGGCGGCACGCTGGAAGTGTTGCGCGAGGTCTCTTTCACCGTGGCAGCGCAGGAATTCGTGGCCGTGATTGGGCCATCGGGGTGTGGCAAGAGCACGCTGTTGCGGGTGTTGGCGGGGCTGTTGCAGCCCACGCGAGGCGTTGTGGCGTTCCCTGCCCATCAGGCGGGGCGCCCCAAAGTCGGGTTGGTGTTTCAAAAAGCCAATCTGATGCCCTGGCGCACGGCTTTGCGCAACATCACCCTCCCTCTGGAGCTCAAGGGCGTGCCCGCGGGCGAGGCCACGCGGCGGGCGCGCGAGATGATTGCTCGCATTGGCTTGGCAGGGTTTGAAGATACCCTCCCCCGCGATCTGTCGGGCGGGATGGCGCAGCGGGTGGCGTTGGCTCGGGCGCTGATTCATGACCCTGACCTGCTCTTGTTGGATGAGCCCTTTGCCGCCTTAGATGCGCTGACCCGAGAGCGCCTGTGGGATGAGCTGCTGCGCATTTGGCGGCAAGAGCGGAAGACGGTGGTCATGGTGACCCACTCGGTGACCGAAGCCTTGTTGTTAGCCGACCGGGTGTTGGTGTTGAGCGCGCGCCCGGCCGAGGTGCGCATGACCATGCAAGTTGATTTGCCGCGGCCGCGAGGCGAAGCGCTGCGCTATACCCCCCATTTTGGCCGTTTAGCCCAACGTTTGCGCGCGGCGCTGGGCGCCGAAGCCTCATAAGCCCCCAGGCTGATACCCAATTTCGGGGAACACCGCACAATTCGCGGTGTTCCCCGTTTGCTTTGCGGTAAAATAACCCCGTGCGCCGCTTTGAAAATCATTCTTGATTGCCCTGGGATAGAGGTGGCTATGTTCCGACACAAACGACTTTGGATGCTGTTGGCAATCGCGTTGCTGGCGTTGGCTGAGGTCAGCCGTGGGCAGGCTGCGCAGCCGCCGCATTTTGCTTCATTGCGCATTTCCCTTTGGCCGGAATATGACCGCCCCGCGGTGTTGGTGATGTATGATATTGTGTTGCCCGGGGGCGGCGCCTCGCCCGTGGAGTTGAAGATTCCCATCCCGGCGCGCGCGGGGCAGCCCAACGCTGTGGCCTATCAGGAACCCAGCGGCAACCTCATCAACGCCGATTTCCAATACAGCGCGGCGGGCGATTGGGGCATCATCACGGTCAACGCGATTATGCCCAATCTGCACATTGAATATTACGACCCCAATTTGCAAAAAGATGGCGCGCAGCGTCATTTTGAATATGAGTGGCCCGGTGGTTTTGTCGTGGATACGCTGATCTTGGTGGTGCAACAACCGGTGGGCGCTTCGCAAATGCAAATTACGCCGACGTTGGATGAGGGCCACGTGGCTTCCGATGGGCTGACCTATTACGAAGCCGATATGGGGGCCTTGCAGGAAAATCAAACCTTCAAGGTCAGCATTGCTTATAAAAAGGAAGATGACACGCTCAGCGCGCAAGCCTTGCAACTCAACACCGGCGTGCCTGAAGACCAGCCCGCGGAAGGCGAAGTGACGTGGCACAAAGTGTTGCCGTGGGTGGTCACGGTGCTGGGGCTGGTGCTCATCGTGGTTGGGTTGATGTGGTATTGGGTTGGCAGCCGAGAGGCGCCGGTGACTGCGACGCACCGACACCGCAAAAAACGCCAGCCTATGCCCCCCGAGGCCTACGCGGCCGACTTGCGCACCGACGAAGTGCGCTATTGCCCCCAATGTGGGGCCCGGGCACAGCCTGGCGATAAGTTTTGCCGCTTGTGTGGCACGAAATTGCGCTAAACGGCCAGGATGGTCGCCGCGCTCACACCAACCCCTGTGGGCAGAAGCCGTGACGGATGTCATGGCTTCGGGCTAAATTCATGCTCTCTTAATTCCATTATGCCACAATGGAGATGTGAGATATTGCGCAGAGAGACGCCTGTCGGAAAGCGCGGGCTGCCGAGCAGACGATCTTGCCCACCTTTGCCCACCCGAGGCGCCGAGTGCTTCGCGAGCGTCCTGGCGTTGGCCTGAGTAGCAGACGTGGTAAACGCTGAACGGCCTTTTGCTGCGCACCTTAGATGACCTTCGGGGTTGGATCCTTGTTTGGAGGAGGCGTGTCTATGAGCGGTCGCACCCGCTTCATCATCGGCGGTGTTTTGATTGTCGCCGCGGTGATTTACCTCATTGCTTCAGCAACAAAAGCCAATGCCCAATATTTCCTCACCGTCAACGAACTGCTGGCCCGCCAAGATGAGTTGGTAGGCAAAAATGTGCGCATTTCAGGCGCGGTCATTGGCGACACCATCCAATACGACCCTCAAAAACTGGAATTGCGCTTCACCATTGCCCATGTGCCCGGTGACAACAAGGAAATCGAGGCCCAGGGCGGCTTGGCCAAGGTGCTTCACGATGCTGTTCAAGACCCCAACCGGGCTCATCTGGAAGTCATCTATCACGGACCCCGTCCAGACATGTTGAAAGACGAAGCCCAAGCCATCATTACCGGCCATTTGGGCGAAGATGGCATCTTTTATGCCGACGAATTGTTGTTGAAGTGCCCTTCCCATTATGAAGATGCCGTGCCCGACCAGGTCGAGGGCGGCAAGTGATTTGAGGGCTTTTCCCCGTAGGAGGTGCCATGCTTGCCCACATTGGTTACGGCGCACTGATGCTGACCTTCGTGCTTGCTTTGTATGCTGTGGGGGCGGCCGTGTATGGCGCACTGCAAGATCGGCCGGAATGGATCGAAAGCGCCCGCCGCGCAGTGTTGCTTACATGGCCGTTTTTGACACTTTCGGCCTTGAGCATTGTGGTTCTGTTGATTACGAACCAATTTCAAATTGAATATGTGGCCTCGGTAACCAGCCGTGCCATGCCCCTTTATCTCAAAATTACGGCTTTGTGGGGTGGGCAGGCTGGTTCTTTGTTGTTTTGGTCGTGGTTGATGGCCGCCTTCACGTTCGCAGTGATGCTGCGCTCATGGCAGCGTGACCGCGAATTCCTGCCTTGGGTGATTGTGGTGAGCATGGTCACCTTGGCTTTTTTCTTGGCCCTCAACCTGTTTGTTGAAAACCCCTTTGCCCGGTTGTGGATGACCCCCGACGGGCATGTCGTGGGCGCGATGTTCCGCCCTCAGGGCGCGATGCCCTTCACCCCCCGGGATGGCAACGGCCTCAACCCCCTCTTGCGCCATCCGGGCATGATTGCCCATCCACCCTTGCTGTATGCCGGTTTTGTGGCGTTTGTTATTCCCTATGCCTTCGCCATGGCCGCGCTCATCACCGGCCGCACCGACGCACGTTGGATTCACATCACCCGCCGCTGGAGCCTCGCAGCGTGGCTTTTCCTCTCTTTGGGGCTCATTTTGGGCATGCGCTGGTCTTACGACGTCTTGGGATGGGGCGGCTATTGGGGCTGGGACCCGGTTGAGGTGGCCGCCTTGCTGCCGTGGCTCAGCGGCACGGCTTTCTTGCATTCGGTGATGATTCAGGAAAAAGAGGGGCTCCTCAAGCATTGGAATATGGTCCTGATCATCCTCACTTATGCTTTGGTGATTTTTGGCACTTTCCTGACCCGCTCGGGGGTGCTCTCGTCGGTGCATGCCTTTGCCCAAAGCGCCATCGGCCCTTTGTTTTTCGGTTTCATCGGCATCACGTTTAGCATTTCGCTTTTCCTCTTGATGCGCCGTTGGGATGACCTCAAAAGCGATTTGCGCATCGAATCGCTGCTTTCCCGGGAGGCGTTGTTTACCTTCAACAACATGGTCTTCATGGGGATTTTGGTGATTTCGTTTTGGGGCGTGATTTTCCCCATCTTATCCGAACTGGTGACTGGTCAAAAGGTGACCGTGGGCCCGCCGTTTTACGAAAAGGCCACCGGGCCCTTGTTTGGGCTGATGCTTTTGCTGATGGGCATTGCGCCGCTTTCTGCATGGGGGTTTGCCAGCGCCAAGCGTCTGGGGCGGCTGATTTGGATCCCCGCGGCCCTGGCCGCGGCCACGGTGGTTGGTTTGGCCGCCATTGGGGTGCGCTCGTGGGCGGCGTTGGTGGGCTTTGGCCTGGTTGCCTTTGTGGCTTATATCACCTTAGGGGAATTTGTGCGGGGTGTGCGGGCGCGGATGCGACGGGGCGAGCCGGCGCACGTGGCCCTCGCACGTCTGGTCGCCCGCAATCGGCGGCGCTATGGCGGGTATATCGTCCACCTGGGCGTGATCATGATGGCGGTGGGCATCATTGGCACCCACTTCTTTGCCTCTGAAACCCAGGCGACCATTCCCCAAGGCGGTCGCATCTCGCTGGGGCACTATACCATGACGTACGACGGCCTGCAAGAATTCTACGCCAACGATGGCCGACATGTGGCCCGCGCCATTGTGAGCGTGTATAAGGATGGCCAAAAGGTCGCCACTGTTTACCCCCGCCGCGATTTTTATCTGGATTCTCAGCAGCCCATGACCATCCCTGGCGTGCGCAGCACGTGGTTGGACGATTTTTACGTCATCTTGGTTGATTGGCAGCCAATTTCAATTCAAGGTGCGACGTTCAAAGTCTATCATCAGCCTTTGGTCAATTGGATTTGGATGGGTGGGATTGTCTTCATCTTTGGCACGTTGGTCGCGGTTTGGCCGGAGCCTGACCCTGAGGAAGCCGCTTCCAAGCGTAAGAAGCGGGCTTCCCGCGGCCGGCCGGTGCCGCGTTCGGCGCGAGCGTGATCCTCATGGAGGGAGGCGTTTTGTGAAGACACGATGGCTGTGGCAAATTGTAGGCTTGTTGGTGGTGTTGGTGCTCGCGTGGAGCGCAGGCGCGGTTTCCCCTGCCCACGCGGCAGCCCCAACCCCAACGCCGGTGATTACCGACGACCAAGTCAACGCGGTGGCGCACACCCTCTATTGCCCGGTGTGTGAAAACACCCCCTTGGATGTATGTGGCACCCAAGCCTGCGCCCAATGGCGGGAGCTCATCCGTCAGCAACTGCAACAGGGCTGGACGGTTGAGCAAATTCAACAATATTTCGTTGACAATTACGGCGCGCGGGTGCTGGCAGCGCCCCCGCGAGAGGGCTTTTGGTGGCTGGCTTACGTGGTGCCGCCGGTGGTGATTTTAGCGGGCCTTTTCATCCTGTATCGCACCATGAAGCAGTGGTATCGCCCGCGCCAAGCCGCCTCGGGCGATGCGGCCGCCGCGGCCACCCCCTCGCCCCCTGATGCTGCCCCACCCGCAGATGACGACGATTACCTTCGCCGCGTGGAAGAAGAATTGCGGCGCCGTACATGAGCCCGACGATCGCGGAGCGTAATGATGAATTCAACCGAAACGCAAACCCCTTCCCCTGAGCCCCCCGCCTCGCCCTCCCCGCGCAAGCGCCTCTCGTGGGGCGCGGTGATTGTGTGGGGCGTGTTGATTGCCTTGTTGGTCGTGGTGGGTTTGATGCTCAACCGCACCCAAAAAGGCGGCGTGGGCATCGGTGACCCTGTGCCAGCCGACCTGGAAGTGACCGCCTTCGACGGCACAACCTACCGCATGGGCGACCTGCGGGGCAAAGTCGTGTTGCTCAATTTTTGGGCTTCGTGGTGCACCACCTGCAAAGACGAAGCCGTCGCCCTGGAGCAAGCCTGGCGCATGTTCCAGCCGCAAGGAGACGTCCTCTTCTTGGGGCTGGATTACGTTGATACCGAGCCCGACGCATTGGCCTATTTGGCCCGTTATGACATCACCTATCCCAACGGCCCTGACAAAGGCACCCGCTGGGCGCAGACTTTCCGCATCAGCGGCGTTCCCGAAACCTACATCGTAGATAAAAACGGCCGTTTGGTTTACAAGAAAATTGGGCCCTTTCAGAGCTTGAACGAGATTGTGGCCGCCATTCAGCAGGCCTTGGAGAGGTGACGATGGACTGGGGCGCGTTTTTCGTAGTGTTGGCGCTGGCCGTGTTGGCCGGTTTGTATGTGAGCATGCCGATTTTGCAGCGGCAGGGCGTGGGCGTTTCAGACGCGGAGCAAGAGCGTTCCGCGTTGTTGGCGCGCCGTGAGCAGGTGCTGAGCACCCTGGCTGAATTGGAATTTGATTACGAATTGGGCAAAGTGCCCGAGGCCCACTACCAAGCCCGCCGAAGCGCGTTGCTGCAGGAAGGCGCGGACATCTTGCGGCGTCTGGACGCGCTGGAAAAGAAACCCGCCCGTCAGCAGGCCGACGTCGAAGACCATCTGGAAGCCCTCTTGGCCGAACATCGCGCCAAGCAAGCCTCAGCCCCGGCCGCGGCTACCTCTCCCGACGATGAAATCGAGGCCTTGTTGGCCGCGCGCCGCCGCGAACGTCAGGCCAAAGCCGCCGGCTTTTGCCCCCAGTGCGGCGCCCCTGTCTTGGCCACCGACCGCTTTTGCCCCCGTTGTGGCGCTCGGCTGACCTCTTGAAGTCATCATCTTTTGTTTTCGAGGATGCTATGCGCAAACCCTACGCCTGGCTTTTTGCTTCTTTGGTGCTCTTTGGTTTGATCCTCGCGGGGTGTAGCTTCAACCTCGCGGGCGACGTCACCCCCCCGCCTGGCTGGAAGCCCACGCCGGTGCCGCCCACCCCTGACATGAGCAGCCTTTACCCCGCCTTGCCGCCCGACCCTGTGGCCGGGAAGCACATCTACCAGCAAGCCTGCGCAGTGTGCCACGGCGACGACGGCATGGGCAATGGGCCTCAAGCCGCATCGCTGCCTTCGGCGCCCGCAGCCCTGGCCGCCCCCGACGAACTGCGGGCTGCAGTGCCGGCCGAGCGCTTCCTGGTGGTCACCGAAGGCGACGTCGCCCACGGCATGCCGCCTTTTGCCAATACCCTCACCGCCCGCCAACGTTGGGATGTGCTGGCCTATATTTACACCTTGGGCACTGCGCCGCAAACCTTGGCCCAAGGCCAGGCCCTTTATGAGCAACGTTGCCTCGAATGCCACGGCAGCCGCGGCCTCGGCCACGACCTCGCCAGCCAAAAACGCCTTGCCCAAACCTCGGATGCCGAACTCTTTGACGACATCTTGGGCGACCAACACACCCAGGAAGTCTATCAGGGGTTGAGTGACGACGACCGGTGGGCATTGGTCGCATATATCCGAAGCCTCTCGTTTGCCCGCACATCGGAAACCACCGCGACCGCCTCCCCCGAAGCCCCCACGGCTACCCCCGCGGCCGAAACCCCTGCCGCGGGTGAAACCACGCCCACCCCCGCCGCCACCGAAACCACAGCCGAAAACCTGACCCCGACCCCCACCTCCGTGCATGGCACCCTCACCATCACCGGCCAGGTGACCAATGGCACGGCGGGCGCTTCCCTCCCGCCGGACCTCCAAGTGACCCTCTACGGTTACGATGAAATGCAAGAAGCCTACTCGGCCACTACCACCGTTGACGCCGAGGGAAAATTCGTCTTTCACGACGTCCCCAACGCGCCCAATCGGGTCTTCTTTGCCACGGCCGAGTACCAAAACGTCATCTACGGCTCGCGAGGCGTGACGGCCCCACCGGGGAAAGACACCCTGGATATGCCGTTTTCCATCTATGAGACCACCACCGACCACAGCACCCTTCAGGTGGACCGCCTCCACGTTTTTGCCAGTTTGAACGGCGATCAGATGTTGGAAGTGGTGGAGATTTACGTCATCACCAACACAGGCGACAAAACCGTGGTGGGCAAAACCCCCGACGACCCCGTGTTGGTGTTTGACTTACCCGCCGGCGCCATGAATTTGCAATTCCAAGATGGCGTGATTGGCGGCCGTTACATCCAAACCGCCCACGGCTTTGGCGATTTGATGCCCGTTTATCCGCAACATACGGCGCAAGAGGTCTTTGCTTACGATTTGCCTTTCGAGGGCAAGCGGCTGGAAGTGAGCCATCCGGTGCCCTTGCCCGTGGCTGCCGCGGTGCTCATGGTGCCGGAGGGCGAGCTTTCCATGAGCGGTGACCGCTTGGTGGATAACGGCGTCCAGTCCGATAGCCAAGGTAGCGCTTACCACGTCTATAACATGGACGCCTTGGCAGCGGGCGAAAATTTGACCTTCACGGTCGAGCGGGTTTCGGCGGGTCTGAGCCTAACCGGCAATTCCAAAACCAGTTTGGCGATTGGGCTGATGGCCATTGGCGCGGCCTTGATTGCCGTGGCCGTGGTGCTTTTCAAGCGGCCTGCACCCGAAGAGGCCGAGGCTGAGCCTCCCCTCCCTGCTTCCCCTGACGACGCGCCCGAGCAGCCTGCCGAAGCCGAAGACCCCGAGACCTTGATGGATGCCATCTTGGCTTTGGATGATTTGTATCAGGAAGGCAAAATCGCCGAAGAGGTTTATCAGAAACGCCGCGCGCTCCTCAAAGCGCGCTTGAAGCGTGCCCTGGAAGCCAAAGACAAAACCCTATGACCGATTCCTCACCACCGCTCATTCAGGTCACCGGCCTGGTCAAACGCTTTGGGCTGAAGACCGTGCTCCGCGGGGTCAATTTCACCGCTGCGCGGGGCGAGTTTGTGGCCTTGTTGGGGCCCAACGGCGCGGGGAAGACCACTTTCTTGCGGATTTTGGCCTCCCTGAGCCGCCCCAACGCGGGCGAAATCCGCGTGGCCGGGCATCGTTTGCCCCAGCAGGCCGCGGCCGTGCGGCGACGGCTGGGCGTGGTCTCACACCAGCCGTTGCTTTATGGCGACCTGACGGCCGAGGAAAATTTGCGCTTCTACGGCCGGTTGTATGCCGTGCCCGAGGCCGAGGCACGCATTGCCGAACTGCTGCGGTTGGTGGGGCTGTATCGGCGGCGGCGCGATTTGGTGCGAACCTATTCGCGCGGTATGCAACAGCGCCTGGCCATTGCTCGGGCGATCTTGCACGATCCAGAAGTGTTGTTGCTCGATGAGCCCTACACCGGTCTTGACCAAGACGCCAGCGCGATGCTGGACGACGTGCTCCGCCAGGTGGCTTCCCAAGGGCGCACCGTGGTTATGACTTCCCACGACTTGAGCCGCATCGCTTTGTTGGCCTCGCGTTTCGACGTCTTGGCCCGGGGGCGCATTGCCGCGTCGGTGTCACGGTCTGAGATTGCCGACACCGAACTTTTGGCCTTTTATCGGGCTGCGGTCGAGGCCCCCGCGGAGGAGGTGCGCCCATGAGCGCGGCTTCCCGAGAGCGCACCAGCCTGTGGAGGGCTACGCGCGCCATCGTGTGGAAGGACCTCACTGCCGAATTGCGCAGCCGCGAGCTGCTTTCGGCAATGCTGGTGTTTGCATTGTTGGTGATTTTGTCGTTCAATTTTGCCCTGGATTTGGACCCTAAAACGCGGGGCAGTGTGACCAGCGGCGTGTTGTGGGTGACGTTCATCTTTGCCGGCACGTTGGGCCTCAACCGTTCGATGGCGGTCGAAAAAGACCGTGGCTGCTTGGATGGCTTGTTGTTGGCCCCTATGGATCGCAGCGCCATTTATTTCGGTAAATCTGTGGCCAATTTGGCGTTTATGCTCATCGTCGAGGCCGTCGTCTTGCCGTTGTATAGTTTGCTTTACAACGTCAACCTCTTTCGTCCGGGGCTGTTGCTGATGATTTTGTTGGGCTCTGTGGGTTACGTGGCCGTCGGCACTTTGCTTTCCAGCATGGCGGTGCAAGCCCGCACGCGTGACATGCTGCTGCCTATTTTGCTTTTCCCGGTCACTTTGCCGGTGTTGATTGCCGCAGTGAAGGGGAGCGCGGGCTTCTTGAGCGGGCTCCCTTTGACCGATATTCAGCCCTGGATTAACCTCTTGTTGGTCTATGACGTCATCTTCGTTGCGATCGCGTTCATCGTTTTTGACTATGTCGTGGAGGAGTAGCGTATGCACAAAGCACCCAAGGCTCTGCGGTTATTGGATGGCGTAAGCGTGTTGCTGCTGGTGGTGGCTACGGGGATGGTTTTCCTCTACGCCCCCGTAGAACGCACCATGGGTTTGGTGCAGAAGGTGTTTTACTTTCATGTCTCTGCCAACTGGATTGGCATGTTAGGGTTCCTGGTCGCGGCTGTGGCGGGAGGCATTTATCTTGCGCGCGGCAACCGTTTTTGGGATGTGTTGGAAGTGGCCGCGGTGGAAATTGGCCTGGTCTTTTCCCTCATTGGCATCGTGACCGGCTCTATTTGGGCCCGACCGATTTGGAACACATGGTGGACATGGGACCCCCGCCTGGTCACCGTGGCCGTGATGGAATTGATTTACATCGCCTATTTCATGCTGCGGCAAGGCATTGAAGACCCCGAACGCCGCGCCCGCTACGCAGCCGTGTATGCGATTGTGGGGTTCCTGAGCGTGCCGTTGACGTTCCTTTCCATCCGCTTTTATCGGAGCATCCACCCTGTGGTCATCACCAGCAGCAGTGCTCAACTTTCGCCCAAAATGTTCCAAACGTTCATGTTTAGCCTTTTCACCTTTACGGTGCTCTTTGTGGATTTGCTCTGGCATCGGCTGCGTTTGGGGTTGTTGAGCGAGCAAGTTGAGCGTTTGCGCATGAAATTGAGCGAATAAATCAAGGAGGCAGCGCATGGTTCCCGACACGCGAACCTACATGATTGCCGGTTACGTGGTCATTTTTAGCGGTATGGCGGTTTATGTCCTGAGCCTGATGTGGCGCTGGCGACGACGCCTCGCTGAGTTGGCTCAAGTCGAAGAGGAATTGCGCGAAATAGGCAAGGCACCCTGACCGCGCCGTTGATATTGGTTGGCGATTTTGCATTGGAGGAGGTCACTATGGCTGACAAACTGTTGTTTCGCGGTGGCACGTTGATCACCGCTTCGGAGATGGTCGAGGCCGATATTTTGGTGGCCGATGAGCGCATCGCGGCCATTGGCAAAGACCTGACAGCACCCGACGCCGAAGTGGTAGATGTGCGGGGAAAATTCCTCCTGCCTGGCGGCATTGACCCCCATGTCCACTACGACTTGCCCATGTTCAACACGGTATCGTCGGATGACCATTACACCGGCACCAAAGCCGCGGCTTTTGGGGGCACCACCACGGTGATGGACTTCATCCCGCAAGATTGGCCGACGTTGGAAGAGGCCGTCCGCGCCTGGCACAAGAAGGCTGCCAAAGCGGCGGTGGACTATGGCTTTCACATGAACATCACCCGTTGGGATGACCGCACCCGTGACGAACTCCCCCGCCTGCCCGAATGGGGCATCACCAGCATCAAGGTGTTCATGGCCTACAACGGCCGCTTGCGCCTGCAAGATGGCGAGATTTTCGAGGCCATGCGCCTGGCGTGGCAGCATGGCATTTTGACCATGCTACATGCGGAAAACGGCGACGTCATTGAGATTTTGGTGCAAGAGGCTTTGGCCGCAGGCCATACAGAGCCCATTTGGCACGCCCGCACCCGGCCGGCGTGGGGCGCGGTGGATGCGGTCTTGCGGGGTGCCGCGCTGGCGGCCCAAGCCGAAGCGCCGCTCTACATCGTTCACATGAACACCGCAGGCGGTGCCGAGATGTTGCAATACGCCCGTGAGCAGGGCGTGCCGGTGATGGGTGAAACCTGCCCGCAATATCTCTTCTTCACCGAGGAGGATTTGCAGCGGCCTGATGGCGCCAAATGGATTTGCTCGCCCCCCATGCGGACTGAGGCCGATAACGAAATGCTGTGGCACGCGTTGGAGCAAGGCTGGATGAGCACCATCGGCACTGACCATTGTCCCTTCTTCTACGACGGCACCAAGCCCATCGTGTATGAGGGCGAAGAAATTGCCATCCCCGGCAAGGAATTGGGCAAAGATGACTTTACCAAGATTCCCAACGGTTTGCCGGGCGTGGGTGACCGCCTCCCGATTTTGTGGACTGAGGGGGTTGTCAAAGGTCGGCTGACGCCGCAACAGTTTGTGGCCTATACCAGCACCAATCCTGCCAAGATCTTTGGCCTTTACCCGCGCAAGGGCACGCTGGCGCCTGGCGCCGATGCAGATATTGTAGTTTGGGACCCAGACCTCAAGGTGACCTACGGCGTAGCGGTTGCCCAGCACCGCACCGATTACAACCTTTACGAAGGTTGGGAGCTCACCGGCTTCCCCGTGCAGGTTTATCTGCGCGGGCATCTGATTGTGCGCGAAGGCGAGTGGCTGGGCAAGCGAGGCATGGGCCGTTATCTGCACTGCGGGCAGCCCACCATCCTGTGATTTTTCCCTTGTTGCCATGGTGCGTACCGAGCGACGCGGTGCCGCGTCGCTCGGTGTGTTCGTGGCGCTGGACGGGTGAGATGGCCTTGAGGTGAGGCTGCGCGCCGCTGTGCTATAATGGCCGCGGAGGTCAAATGGTATGCTTTGGGTAGGTTTGGCGGCCGCGATGTTGGGCTTGGTAGCCACAGGCGTGTTTTTGGCTGGCCTGTGGCGGGTGCCTTCGCCGCGCCTTTGGTGGCCGTCGCTCTTGGCTGCGTTTGGCGCGTGGCTGCTCGCGTTGGCCGCGTTCCCGCGGACGGCGTCTTCCTGGCTTTGGCCCCACTGGCAAAGCGAGGGGGTGTGGCAGTTAAACCCTTTCAACTGGCCTTTGGTGGTGACCGCGGCGACCCTGCCTTTGGTGGCCCTGCTTTTGGATGCCTCTCGCCCCCGGCGGAGCGCCCAAGAGGGGCGAGGGTGGGCTGCGGTGTTGTGGCTGGCCGGTGGGGGTGTGCTGGCTGTGCTGGCGTTTTCGCCGGCTGCGTTTGCTGCTTCGTGGGCCTTCCTTGATGTGGCCATTGCTGCTGCCGACCTCGCCCGTTTTCAGCGGAGTAAGCACAACAGCGCTGTGATTTGGGTGGCTTTTGTCCGAGCCGGGTCATGGGTTTTGGCCATGACCGCTGCTGCGGCAGCTGCCCACCCGGGGGCGTGGTTGAACCCCGAGACGCTGATGGCCGCGGCCGTGGCCCTGCGTTTGGCCGTGGCAGTGGCTCAGCCCGCTGTGGCTGCGAGCGATTTGCCGCCTTGGCGGCTCACTTGGGCCGCGGAAAATGCCTTGGCTACCTTGGCCGCGGCTGTTTGGCTGGCCCAGCGTGAGGTAACTTTGCCCACGGCTGCCGCCTTTTGGGGTGTGGCTTTGTTGTCGTTGTGGGCTGTCAACCGCTGGGCTCGGGCTCAGGCCCGTTTGCGGCGGGTGTGGGCTGCCGCGGCCGCTTTGGGTGGCTTGGCGCTCCTCGCTGCCTTGCGCGGTTCCCCGGAAGGGGCGTTGGCGTGGGGGCTGTTGGCGGTCTATCCCGCGGTGGGGATGGCCTTGGCACCTCATCGGGGGGTGGTGTTTTGGCCGTTTTTCGTTTTGTTGGCGTTGCCGCTGACTTTGTGGCCGGTTTCGCCGGCCGCGGCGGCTGTGGCGCTTTGGCAACCACCCTATGCTTGGTGGATGGTTTTCCCTGGGCTGACGGTGGTCATCGCCTGGGTGGCTGTAGCCCGGAGCGGCATTGATTTGCCGCCTCCCGAGAGGCCGGTGGGGCGCGAGGCCCGTTCGTTTTCGCTGGTGGGGCTGTTGCTGTGGGTGCTGGTGTTTTGGGGATGGCGGCTTTGGCCGCCTTTGGCCGCGCCTGCAGTGTCACCCTTGTTGGCATGGGGCGGGGGCGTGCTCACGTTGGCCGTGGCTGCGCCTTGGTTTCGGGCCGTCCGCCGCGGTTATTTGCAGGCTGCCCAGGCCGAAGCCCTGCTGGCTGCCTGGCGCACCCGCTGGGTGAGCGCCGCCTTTTGGTGGACCTATCGGGCTCTGCGCCGTGGTTTGGCCTTCTTTTCCCTCTTGCTGGAAGGCGAAGGCGGTGTGATGTGGGCTTTGGTGTTGCTGGTGATGCTGGCGGTGCTGTTGCATCGGTGAGGAACGCATGATGATTGGAAACTGGGCAACTTTGTGGCCGAACATCGTGGCTTATGTGCTCGCAGGCACGGGTTTGATGATGCTGGTCTGCCGAGATTGGCGCTGGCTGTTGGGCGGCTTGGCCGTGGTTTACGCCGGCGCAGCGGCCTTGATTGCCCTTTCTTGGCCGTGGACTTTGGCAGCGACCGTCTTGGTGGGCGGCTGGATGGCCGCTTCGGTCTTGGGCCTCTCGCAATGGCATGTGCCGCCTGAAACGACCGCGGAGCGCCCCAGCGCGCGGATGTTTCGCCTCTTGGCTGGCTTGTTGGTGTTGCCGTTGGTGCTTTCCCTGACCCCGATGATGCAGGCATGGCTGCCGGTGGACCGTACGCGTTTGGGGGCCAGTTTGGCGCTGATGGCTTTGGGAATGTGGCAATTAGGCTTGCGCGGGCAACGGCCGCTGTGGGTTGTGGGGGCTTTGTTGACCGTGTTGGCGGGCTTCGACATCCTCTACGCGGCTTTGGAGCAGTCGTTGCTGTTGGCGGGGTTGCTCGCTTTGGTAATCGTTGCCCTCGCGTTGGTAGGCGGCTAT
Source organism: uncultured Anaerolineaceae bacterium (assembly GCA_964386185.1). Classification (GTDB taxonomy): domain Bacteria; phylum Chloroflexota; class Anaerolineae; order Anaerolineales; family DRMV01; genus DRMV01. The sequence goes on along the minus strand of CAYLRJ010000061.1, from coordinate 30,506 downwards.
CTGGTTGTGCAGGAGCAAGAGGCGCTGAACGAAGAGGAGGCGTCGTTGTGAGTGCCCCCTTGATTTGGGTTCTTTTCCCGTTGGGGGTTGGGATGGTGTTGCTGTTGGCGCGCACCACGCGCGGGGCAGCTCGTGTTGGGGCTGGGGTGGCGTTTTTCCTGGCTTTGTTGGCTTGGAAGGTGCCCATTGGGGAGCCTGTGCGTTTGATAGGCGACTGGGGCATTCGGCTGACCCCGACCATGCACATCCTGGGGCGGCAGTTGGTTTTGCCTGAGCCGGCGCGGCCTTTGTTGGTGTGGGTTTATTTGGGCATCGGTTTGTGGTTGGCTGGGGCGGCGGTTGCGCGCATGGAGCCGACGTTTGTCGGCTTGGGGCTGGGCCTGGCTGCAGCCCTGGTCGCGGCTTTGGCTGTGCGCCCCTTCCTCTATGCCGCACTGATTATTGAAACGGCTGCGTTGCTCAACGTGCCGCTTCTTTCCCCACCGGGCAGCACGGCAGGGCGTGGTTTGTTGCGCTTCCTCACGTTTCAAACTTTGGGGATGCTGTTTATCTTGCTCACCGGTTGGATGCTGGTGGGCACCGAAACCAGCCTGCCGGGCTCTGATTTGGCGCTACGCGCGAGCGTGCTTTTGGGTGTTGGTTTGGCGCTTTTGTTGGGGGTCTTTCCCTTCCATAGTTGGATTCCGATGTTGACCGAAGAGATTCACCCCTACGCCTCTGCGCTGGTCATCACCGCGGTGACCAGCATGGTGGGCGTGTTTGGTTTGATGTTTTTAGAGCGTTACACCTGGTTGCGCGAATCCGCGGCCACGTATCAATGGCTTCAGGTGATGGGTGCGGTCATGGTGGTGGTAGGTGGCTTGTTGGCCCTTTTTCAGCGCCACGCGGGGCGTGTGTTGGGGTATGGCATTCTGTTTGACGAAGGCCTGGCCCTGTTTGCCTTGGGCATCGGCGGGCGCGATGGCGTGAGCCTTTTCTTTGCCCTTTGGCCAGCACGCATGGCCGCCTTTTTGTTGTGGGCGTTGGCTTTGAGCGGCCTGGGCCGCCGCCGCGATGGCTTGACCTATCGCACCCTGCGCGGCGTCGGGCGGGCTTATCCTTGGCTGGCCGTTGGCGCCGTGGTGGCGCCGTTGACCGTGGCCGGCATGCCGTGGCTGGCTGGATTCCCCACGCGCATGGCGCTTTGGCAAAACGCCGCTGCCCTTTCCCCTTCCTTCTTGGTAGCCCTGGCCGTGGGCAGCCTGGGGCTGGTGGGCGCGGCGTTCCGTTTGTTGGGTGTGCTGACCATTGAGGCCGAAACGCAGACCTGGCGCTCGCAAGAGCAGCGCGATGAGCGGCTCTGGATGTGGGCGCTGATGGCATTGCTGGTGGTTTTGGGCCTCTTCCCCCAAATTTGGTGGGCACACATGACCTCGCTGTTCCGCTGGTTCCCCCATCTGACGGGGTGAAGCCCGTGCTATAATGGGCCGCACCTGGATTGGAGGTGAACACAATGGCTGATGATGCCTTGAAACAACGCTTGGCATGGCTGGAAGAGGAACGCCGCAAGGACCACAGCCTGTTGCTTTCCTTGCAAGAGCGTTTGGTGGCGCTGGAAGGCGATTATCGTGCCGTGACCGAGCAGATGAAAGACTTGGGCGCCAGCCTGGCGCAACTTAACGCAGCGCTGAGCCGCTTTGACCAACTGGAAGGCCGCATAGCCAAAGTCGAACAGGAAACCGCCCAGCAAATCGAAACCCTGGAAAAGCGCCTCGAAAAACGCCGCCGTGAGAGCGAGGCGTCATACCGGGAGGATTTGGAAAATCTGCGCGAATACATCGCTCAGGCTCACAAGCGTCTGGAAGCCTTGCCAGGGCTGGAGCAGACCTTGGCCCAGCGCGAACAGGAAATTCAGGAACTTTACCGCGCACTGGAAACGCTGGAAGCACGCCTGGAAGGCGTCGAGCGCTCGGAAGAAGACCGAATGCGCACCATCCGCCTGCTTCAGGAAGCCCAGGATCGCACCACCCAACGCTTGGTGGATGTGCAAGGCGAGGTCACAGCCTTTCGAAAGCGGCTGGATGAGCAATCCGCGCAAGTGCAGGTGTTTGGCGAAACCCTGCGCAAATTGGAATTGCGCCTGCAAGATTTGAGCGCCGCGGAGCATCAGCGCAAACAAGAGCAGAAAGACTTCCTGGAAGCCCAAAATCGGCGATGGATGAAATGGGAACGCACATGGAAGTCGTGGGAAAGCCGCTTCGAAGGCCTGGAAGAACTCAGCCAACAAGTGGAAGACCGCCTGCGCTCTTGGGATGAACTCCAACGGGAGGTGAAGCGGGCTCAGGAACGCTTCGAGAGCATGAGCGAACGCATGGAGCGGCGCATCAACGAAATTACCGAATTGCAGCGCTTGGCAGAAGACCGCTTTCGGCAAGAGTGGACCACCTTCAAAGCCGACGACCAAAAACGCTGGGCTAATTACATGCTGGCGCAAGATGAGCGCAACCGCGATTTGGAACGCCGCCTGGAGCGCCTCAACGAGCAACTGACCCAGTTGCAAGATGGGCTGCAATCTTTGGATGACGTGGTCAAGATGACCGACGAGCAAGTGCGCAAACGCCTGCAAGCCTTGGTGGCTTTAGCCCAAAACTGGATGGACGATTACGAGCGCCTCATGGGCACCGTGAAAGTGGAATAGAAATTCCTGCTCGATCAGCAGCCCAGCGCGCGTTTTTTGCGGTACAATATACCTTACTTTTTTGTTTGCCTTGCAATGTTCGGATGTCTATAACGCAAACCCTGCGCGCCTTGGAATTTCAAACAGGCCTTTGAAGTGTTTTGCGAACACAGAGCGCAAGCCGTTGGAATGCGCTTGTGTGCGTTTAAAAAAACGCAGCGTTTGATAGCGCTGCCAATCCTTGCTGGATGAGGATAAGGATGGCCGAACAACAACACAACCAAACTCAGAAAGGGGCGATACGGCGCTTTTTGCAGAGCATTGCTGTGCCTTTGGGCGCCGTTGCCCTGGCGCTCTTGATTGGCGCCATCATCATTGAGCTTTCCGGCGCTTCGGCTTGGAAAGCCTACGTGGCCCTGGCCAAAGGGGCGTTCGGAAGCGCGGAAGGCTGGCGCCGAACGTTGGAAAAGACCACGCCGCTCATTTTTAGTGGGTTGGCCGTGGCCTTTGCGTTTAAAGCCGGTTTGTTCAACATCGGTGCGCAAGGGCAGTTGCTCTTTGGCGCCATTACCGCAGCCTGGGTCGGCTTTGCCGTGCATGGGCTGCCTCCGGGCGTGCATGCCGCTGTGGCGCTGATCGCGGGCACCATTGCTGGTGGCCTGTTTGGCGCCATCCCGGGCGCCCTGAAAACCTACACGGGCGCGCACGAAGTGATTACCACCATCATGTTGAACTACATTGCCATGGGCTTTACGGATTACCTGGCCAATGGCCCGTTGAAAGACCGCTCGCCCGGCAACATCATTGCCCGCACGCCTGAAATTCTCCCCTCGGCGAAACTTCCTACCTGGGGCTGGTTGCCCTTTGGCTTCATCTTGGCCATCATTGCGGCTGTATTTGCATGGTGGGTGTTGCAGCGCACCACCTTGGGTTTTGAAATCCGCACCGTGGGGCAAAACCCCCATGCGGCGCGGTACTCGGGGATGAAGGTGGCGCGCACGGTGATTTTGACCATGGTCATCAGTGCTGCGTTCGCCGGCATCGGCGGGGCTGTAGAAACCCAAGGCGTGGTAGGGCGCTACGAGCCCGGCTTCAACGCCAATTTGGGCTTCGACGGCATCACCGTGGCCCTGTTGGGGAAGACGAACCCCTTCGGCGTCATCCCCGCGGCCATGCTGTTGGGGGCTATGCGCGCAGGCTCTAATGTGATGCAATTCGACGCCCACGTAGCCCAAGAAATCACCGACGTGGTGCAAGCCCTGATGTTGTTCTTCGTGGCCGCAGATATGATTGTGCGGTGGCTGTTGCGTATTCGCGCCGAGGAAGGCGAAAAGATTACCCTCAGCACAGGCTGGGGCTCGCAGTGAGGTGATGACTTATGAGCACACCGGCTTCATTTGCTAACTGGAAGTTGTTTTGGAAACGCTGGGGAATTGGTTTGAGCATTGCTGCCATTGTGTTGGCCGCGATTCTCTACTTTTACTTCCGTTCCCCTCGGGTGACCGAGGCCGTGCTGGCCTCGACGTTGCGGCAATCGGTGCCCTTGGTGCTGGGGGCTTTGTGTGGTCTTTTGGGCGAGCGGGCCGCCGTCATCAACATCGGCATCGAAGGCCAAATGCTCATGGCCGCGTACGTCGGTTTTATGGTCAACGTCCGAACGGGCAATTTGCTCTTTGCGGTGCTGATGGGCGTGCTGACCGGCGCCGTGTTGGGCGCCCTGTTGGCCTTTATGTCGGTCACCTTGAAGATTGACCAAATCATCGGTGGAACGGTGATTAACATCTTGGCCATCGGGTTGACCGGCTATTTCTATCAGGTCGGCTTGAGTGCCCAGGGCAAACTCAACCCCATTCCCTTGGGGCCGCTGGCCAAAATACCTCTCATCGGCCCGGTGCTCTTCGACAACCCACCCATCACTTATGCTTCAATTATTTTGGTGTTTGTGGTGCATTATGTCCTGTTCCACACCCCGTGGGGGTTGCGGACCCGGGCTGTGGGTGAGCACCCGCGGGCAGCCGACACGTTGGGCATCAACGTCTATTTGGTGCGCTACGTCAACGTCATCGTGGGGGGCGCGCTGGCGGGTTTGGCCGGCGCTTACCTCTCCCTGGAGGCTGTGGGTTCCTTTGAGCGTTCCATGACCAATGGCCGTGGCTTCGTGGCCTTGGCTGTGATGATTTTCGGGAAGTGGACGCCCTTTGGAGCATGGGGTGCGGCTTTGCTCTTTGGCTTTGCAACCGCCATGCAAACCCAATTGCAGTTTGCCGGCAAGTTGCACATCCCCCATCAATTCATCGGTATGTTGCCTTACCTGCTGACCATCGTGGTGCTGGCCGGTTTTGTGGGGCGGGCTCGTCCCCCCGCGGCCGACGGTATCCCGTACGAGAAGGAAGGCTGATTCCCGAACCTTGGCCGCTCAGCCTGGCTGGCGGTTTCCCGATTTTGCTTTTGGGAGCAACCTATGAGTGACGAAACCCTGGCTCTGGAAGTCCGTAACATTGTCAAACGCTTCCCTGGCGTGTTGGCAAATGACCATGTGAGTTTTACCCTGCGAAAAGGCGAGGTCCACGCTTTGTTGGGCGAAAACGGCGCAGGGAAGACCACCTTGATGAACATCATCTATGGCCTTTATCACCCTGACGAAGGCGAAATCTACATCAATGGCCAAAAAGTGACGATTGATAGCCCCCATGACGCCATCCGCCTGGGCATTGGCATGGTGCATCAGCACTTCATGTTGGTGCCGGTGTTTACCGTGGCCGAAAACTTGGTGTTAGGCGCCGAGCCCACCAAAGGATGGACCTTGGATTTGAAGGCCGCGCGCGAAGCCGTCATTCGGCTTTCTGAGCAATATGGCCTGGAAGTGGACCCCGACGCCGTGGTCGAAGACCTGCCCGTGGGTGTGCAACAGCGGGTGGAAATCCTCAAAGCGCTGTATCGCGACGCCAAAGTTTTGGTGTTGGATGAGCCCACCGCGGTGCTCACCCCGCAAGAAGTCGAAGAATTGTTTGAAATTATGCGGCAGTTGAAAGAGCGCGGGGTCTCCATCATTTTCATTACCCACAAACTCAAAGAGGTGCTGGCCATTGCCGATCGCATCACCGTGATGCGCCGCGGGCGGGTGGTGGGCACCACAGTGCCGAGCGAAGTGGACGAACAAGCGTTGGCTACCATGATGGTGGGGCGTGAAGTGGTGCTCCAGGTGGACAAATCGCCCGCCAAACCCGGTGATGTCGCGCTCTCGGTGCGTGATTTGGAAGTGGAAGACGAGCGCGGCTTGCTCGCGGTGGACGGTGTTTCCTTTGAGGTGCGGGAAGGCGAAATTTTGGGCGTCGCGGGCGTGCAGGGCAATGGGCAGACCGAATTGGTCGAGGCCATTACCGGTTTGCGCGAAATTCGGGGGGGCAAGGTGATTTTGGGCGGCCACGAGGCCCCAGATCGCAATCCCCGCTATCTCATCGAGCATGGGATGGCTCACATTCCCGAAGATCGTCAAAAACACGGCTTGGTGCTCTCTTACCCCATTGCCGACAATTTGGTGCTTTGCACCTATTACAAACCGCCGTTCGCGCGGGGTTTGCAGCGCAATGAGGCTGCCATCGAAGAAAACGCCAAGCGGCTGGTGAAGGAATATGACGTCCGCACCCCGAGCATCTTTACCCCCGCACGCTCGCTCTCGGGCGGGAACCAGCAAAAGGTCATCGTCGCGCGGGAATTTAGCCGACCGGTGAAACTCTTGGTGGCCAACCAGCCGACCCGTGGCCTTGACGTGGGGTCCATTGAATACATCCACAAGCGCATTGTTGAGATGCGCGACCAAGGCGCAGCGGTTTTGCTGGTTTCAGCGGAGTTGGATGAAATCATGTCTCTGGCCGATCGCATCGCCGTGATGTATCGAGGCAAAATCGTGGCCACGGTGGATGCAGACAAGGTCACCCGCTCCCAGTTGGGCTTGCTGATGGCCGGCAGCCCCGCGGAAGAGGTGTTGGGCAAGGAAGCCGTCCCTGCGTAGGCTGTGCGACGGCTTGAAGCATCCGCAGACCAAAACGAACACGCAGATGGCCTCAGGGGACCATCTGCGTGTTTTTTGTGGAAGCAGGCCGTTTTGGGATGGCGCGTTTGGGCGGTGGCCCTGGCAGTGGCGCGGGGTTGAGCCGAGGCGCGGTTTACCAACTGAGCAAGGCTTTGGCCTCGCTCCAGATGAAGGGCAGCGCGGCCAACAAACCCAACACCGAGGCGGCCAAACCGCGAAGCAAGAGCCCGCCTGGGGCATAACCCATCACCAGCGCTGCCACCAAACCGCCGGCCAAAGCCCCCAAGAAAGCGTCTCGGGGCGCGGAGGCAAACGCTGGCACTTCGGAGCGCCGCCGATGGAGCAAAAAGAGCAACAGGGTGGCTTCGGTGGTGAAGGCAATCGCATTGGCCAGCCCGATGCCTGTGGCACCAAAGAGCGTGCCTTCTGCGCCCAGATTTTTGCCCGAGAGAATGGCGACAATGCCCAAGCCGATATAGGCCGCGCTGTTGAGGGCAGAAGCCAACAGCGGTGTTTTGGCGTCTTGCTGGGCGTAAAAACCGCGGGCTGCGAGTTCCAAAAGGCTGTGGCCGGCCAGGCCGAGCAAATAAGCCCGGGTGGTCCACACAACCAGCCGCGTTCCGCTCTCGCCCAGCCCCAGCACGGGCAACAAGCCGGGCAGAGCCACGGCCAACACCGCGGCGATAGGCAGCGTCAGCGCCAGCAGCCCTTGGATGCCGCGGTTGAAGGTCGCGGCAAAGGCTTTCCAATCGCCGCGGGCGACTTGCTCCGAAAGCGTGGGCAACAGCACCAACCCCAGCGCCGTGCCCAGCAGCGTTTCGGGCACTTGCATGATGAACCAGCCATAGGCCAGTGCGCTGACGGCGCCGGTGCCGACCCGTGAGGCCAGGTTGTCGCGGGCAAGGAACACCAACTGGATAAAAAACATCGTCAGCACCCGCGGCCCCATGAGCCTGAGCACCTTTTGCACCCCCGGGTCGCGAAGCCCGATGAGAGGTTTCCAGCGAAAACCATAGCGCACCAGCCCCGGCACCTGGACGCTGAAGTGTAAAATTGCCCCCAGCAGCACGCCATACACCAGGCCGTAAATTCCCAGCCCAAAGCCGGGGAGGTGAATGGGCCCCAGGCTCAACCCCTTTTCGGGCGCCAGCACCGCGGCCCCGAAAATTTGCCCCAGGTTATACATGAGCGGGGCCAGCGCCGGCAGGAAGAAATGCTGATTGGCTTGCAGCCCGGCAGTGACCAGGCCGCTGAGCGAGAAAATCACCGTGGCAATGAGGTCTAAGCGCATGAGGGAAGCGGTCAGATGCTGTTGCTCAGGGGTGAAGTGCGGCGCGATGCCAAATTCCCAGCGGATGAGGGGAAGCGCAAAAATGGCTATCACGATGGCCAACGCGGCAGTGGTCAGGAAGGCCAGATTGGCCACCCGAGAGAAAAGCTCCCACAGGGCTGCACGCCCCCGGGTGGTGCGATATTCCGCCAACACAGGGATGAAAGCCATGGCCAGCGCGCCCCCTGAGATGAGCGCGAAAAGCAGGTCGGGCAGGTTGTTGGCCGCGTTGAAGGCATCCAGGGCTGCGGAGAGTTGGAATTGGTGGCCAATGAGAATTTGGCGCCCAAAGGCCAACACTTTGTCCACCGCGAACAGCGCGGTGAGCATCAACGTGGTGCGGGCAATCCGGGGGAGGGGGAAGGCTTTGCGCGACATGGCGTTATCTTAGCATGAGCCGCGGAAAAAATCTATGGGGTTCTTCGGAGGAATCTTGCGTCCGTGCGGCGGGCGATGGGGTGGTGTTGTGATGGGTGACCGTCGAAGCGTCAGCAACCTGGCAAAAAAAGCGGCGGCTGGGGGGCTTCCGGCGGGCCTCGCAGGCTGTTGCGGCTCAACCCGCCGTGGGCAGAAGGGTTTGGTATAATCAAAGTGACTTCATTTTCAGGGAGAAGAAACCATGATTGATGTGAACGACCTGCGCAAAGGCGTGACTTTTGAATTAGACGGCAACCTGTATCGGGTGCTGGATTACCATCATCACAAGCCTGGCCGCGGCAAGGCGACCATCCGCATCAAGGCGCGAGATTTGCGCTCGGGCGCGATTATCGAGCGGACGTTTCCCTCGGGTAATCAGGTGCAGGATGTGCGGCTGGATCACCACAACGCCCAGTATCTTTACAACGATAGCGAATACTATTATTTCATGGATACGGAAACTTATGAGCAGTTCGCGATTCCGGCTCAGGTGTTGGGCGATGCGGCGAAGTTTTTGAAAGACAGTATGGAAGTCAAACTCACCTTTTACAAGGGCGAGCCTTTGGATGTGGAATTGCCCATTACGGTGGATATGAAAGTGGTGGAAGCGGAAGTCGCTGTGCGGGGGGATACGGCCACTGGGGTCACCAAGAAGGTGGTCACTGAGACCGGTTTGGAGGTCCAAGTGCCTGCGTTTGTCAGCCAGGGCGATGTGATTCGGGTGGATACCCGCACTGGTGCGTATGTGACGCGGGTCAATTAGGGCGTATCTGCTCGTTGGTTGACGGTCAAGCAAACAAAAACAGCCCTGCGTTTGCAGGGCTGTTGTGTTTTGGGGAGGGGGGTGATTTACTGGCCAGCTTTGGTTTGGAGATAGGCGATAAAGCCATTCAGCAGGGGGCCGGGCACGCGGTCTGCGGAGGTTGCGCTGGCGCGTTGGGCCTGTGCGGTGGCGATTTCCTGCGGGGAAAGGCCGCTGGTGTTGGCGCCGCCGCCCATGCCCGAGCCGGGCACCATGCCTTCGGGGGGCTTGCCGGTGCCGTTGCCTGGACCGGTGCCGCCGCCTTGGCCTGCGACGCCCATCTCTTGCATGAAGGCGCGCATGTCGTCTAAGGTGATGTTCATCGCTGCGATGGCGTCCAGCTGTTCGGGGGTCATCACCTGTTTGATTTGTTTCAGCACGGCTGTGATTTCTTCAGGCGCGGTGGTGTCGCTGGTGCTGAGGGTTTGGAAGAGTTGCCACAGGGGGAGGAGTTTGGCGGCTTGTTCGCTGGTGATTTCCTGGGGGGTGCCATCCAGCTTCCAGGTGCCAACCAGCAACACCACGGATTCGGGGGCGTCGGTTTGGGTTATCGTGTCGGCTTGAGCGGTGGTTTCGGCTTCTTGGGATGAAGCGCAGGCCGTCAGGCCGAGGGCCAGCAGGCCGAGTAGGGTGACGATGCGAAACAAAGGATGTTTTTTCATCGGTTTTCTCCAAAAGGGCGTGGGATTGCGCAAGGCAAAATGGGCAGGGATTGGTTATTCGTAGCGCAAGGCTTCGATGGGGTCGAGTTGGGCGGCTTTGGTGGCCGGGTAGTAGCCGAAGAAGGCACCAACGACGGCCGCTGAGCCAAAGGCCAGAGCGATGGATTCGGGCACAATGACGGTGCGCATGTCGCTGAGGGTGCCGAAAATGTAAGCGCCGCCAATGCCCAGGGCAATGCCGATGATGCCGCCCGCGGTGCTCAGCAGCAGGGCTTCGACCAGGAACTGCATTTGGATGTCTTCGGGCATGGCGCCAATGGCCTGGCGAATGCCAATTTCACGCGTGCGCTCGGTGACGCTGACCAGCATGATGTTCATGATGCCAATGCCGCCGACGATGAGCGAAACGCCGGCCACCCAGGCCAGTAAGGAGCGGAAGGCCGCGGTGGTGGCCTCTTGGGTGGCGATGATGTCTTGTTGGGTGGTGATGGTGAAATCTGCGGCGTCTAAGGAGACGTCGTGGCGTTTGGCCAAGAGCAGTTCGATTTGCGTGATGACTTCTTCAGGGTCGGCGTCGGGGGCTACTTCCACGTAAATCAGGCGCACGCGGTCGCCACGCAGTTTGGCCAGGTTCGAAGGTGTGAATTTTTGGAAGACGACCGTGATGGGCATGTAGAGCCGCGCGTCGTAATCGACTTCGCCGACCAACCCTTTCGGCGCCATGACGCCGATGACGGTCATCTTGACATTGCCCACGGTGATGGTTTCGCCCACGGGGTTGGCGTCGCCAAAGAGCTCTTCAGCCAAACTGCTCCCTAAGACCACGACCTTTTGTTTGCGGTCCAGTTCCAGTTGGTTGAAGTAGCGCCCTTCGGCAACCTCAATGTCGCGCACCGAGGGGAAGTCGGGTGTGGTGCCTAAGATGGTGATGTTTTCCAGTGTGGTGCCGTTGGCTTTGACGTTGGCCGAGGCGTTTTGTTCTACCACAACGCCGGCGACGCCTTTGACCTGTTCGGCGATGGCTGTGGCGTCGTCGAAGACCAACCCCTGGTTGGGGTTGCTGCCGAGCCCACCGCGAGCAAAACTGGATTGCACGAACAGCAAATTGGTGCCCAAACTGGTGATTTCTTCTTGGATGGTGGCTTCGGTTCCGGCGCTGACCGCGACCATCACAATCACCGCGGCCACGCCGATAATCACGCCCAGCATGGTGAGCACTGAGCGCACAGAGTTCTTCCAGATGGCCTCTGCGGCCACGCGGAGAATTTCTCGCCATTTCATGCGGCTACCCTCGTTTTTGCTTGACCGTTGCGCACGATGCGTTCGACCCGCCCGTCTCGCAGATGGATGATGCGTTCCGCATAGGTGGCTGTTTCTTCGTCGTGGGTGACCATGACAATGGTGCGCCCGCGTTCGTGCAGGGTTTTGAGCAGGTTCATGATTTCCTGGCTTGATTTGCTATCTAAGTTGCCGGTGGGTTCGTCGGCGATGATGAGCACGGGGTCGTTGACCAGGGCTCGGGCAATGGCCACGCGTTGTTGTTGGCCGCCTGAGAGCTCGTGGGGTTGGTGGTCTAAGCGGTCTTCCAGCCCGACCAGGGTGAGCATTTCGCGGGCGCGGGCTTCCATTTCCTGCATGTTGAGGTGTTTGGTGCGGTCGTAAATCAGCGGCAGGATGACGTTGCGTACCGCGCTGGTGCGGGGCAGGAGGTTGTAAGCCTGGAAGATGAAGCCCAGTTTGCGGTTGCGGATGGCGGCCAGCTGACGGCGATTGAGGCCGCTGACGTCTTCGCCATCCAGATAGTAGGTGCCCGAGGTGGGGCGGGCTAAACAGCCCAGGATGTTCATCAGGGTGCTTTTCCCAGACCCTGAGGGCCCCATGATGGCGACGAATTCGCCGCGCTCGACGGTGATGCTGACGCCGTCAAGGGCGTGGACCGCGGCGTCACCCATCCCATATACTTGTTTGAGGTCATGGGTTTCAATGATGGGCGTGCTCATTTTTCGGTCTCCACCAAGCCGGTGGTGACGATTTCACCGGCTTCCAGGCCAGATTTGATTTCCGCGTAGAACATGTCTTTGAGGCCGACTTCGACCATCCGCAGGGTGGGTTCGCCGTTTTCCAAAACGAAGACGGCATACTGGCCAGGCGAGATTTCGCGCAGGGCTTCTACCGGCACCAGCAAGACGTTTTCGGCTTTGCCGCCGATGACGTCAACGGCGGCGGCGGCTCCCAGAGGCAGGCCGAGCCCGCTTTGATTGATGTCAAGGGCTACCAGGCCGTGGACCAACATGGTGCCGCTTTCGTTGACCAGCGCCGGATCCACCCAGACGACTTTGCCAGTGTAGGTTTTGTCTTCTACCGCGTCGAAGGTGATTTCGGCGTCGTAGCCTGGGGCGATTTTGTCCCAGTCAATTTCGTCCAGATAGACTTCAACGTAGGGATGGGCGAGGTCGGCGATGGTCACCACGTTGGCGGTGTTGGAGACTTGTTGCCCCACCGCGATGTTGAAGGTGGTGATGGTGCCCGAAACCGGTGCGCGTAGTTCGGTGTCGGCCAAGGCTTGTTGGGCTTCTGCCAGTTCTTGGCGGGCGGCTTCCAGTTGGGCTAATTTCTCGCCGCTGGCTTCGGGGGGCAGGGTTTCGCCTTTGAGCGCAGCCAGATACCATTGGGCTTCTTGAAGGCGGGCTTGCGCCCGGTGATAGTCGGCCCAGGCCAGGTTGATTTCGTATTCCGTAGGCGGATAGACCACCGGCTCTTTTTGCCCGGTGTCGGGGTTGTATTCATAGACGATTTGCTCTTCGCCCGTGCGCGGGTTGGTGACGGTTTGGGCGAAGGTTTCGACGATGTAGGTGTCTTCGTAATAGCGTTGGGAAATCTTCAGGCTGATTTCGGCTTCTTTGACAGCCCGTTCGGCGGCCTTGATTTCCTCTTGCTGGGCTTCGGTGGGGTTGTCGCCATATTCGGCTTTGAGTTCGGCCAGGTGGGCTTGGGCTTGTTGGAGCCGCTCAGTCCAGTTGAAGACGCCCAGGCTGACCAGCCAAATGAGGTGGCCTTTTTTCTCGTCTAAATTGTCTTCTGCGGCCGCGAGTTCATATTCGGCTTCGGCCAGGGCGCTGGGCGAGGTGAGCTCACGCAGGGTGCGTTGGGCTTGTTCCAGGCGCAGGCGGGCGTCGGTGTCGTCCAGCCGGGCCAAGAGTGCCCCTTCTTCGACACGGTCGCCGACTTCGGCCAGCACTTCGACCACTTTGCCGCTGGTCTCGAAGCCAAAGCTCACTTCGTAAGCCGGCGCCAGGTTGCCGCTGCCGCTCGCGTAGAGCACCAAATCGCCACGGCGGACTTTGGCGGTTTTGAGTTCTTCTTCGGCCGGGGCTTGGGCGGCTTCCTGAGTGGCCTGGTAACGGGTGTAGCCATAGTAGCCGCCACCCGCGAGCACGAGTACCAAGAAGAAGAGAAACCATTTGTTTTTGAAGAGTTTCATGGCGTTATCCTTGAGAATGGGAATGAGCCCTGATGGTATAGTTCGGTCTCGCCCTGCATTTGAGGGCGAGACCGGAGCCTGGCTCGAGCCAGAGCGATGGGGAATCCTGCGGTGGGAGGGTGGCTCGAGCCGTAGAGCGGGGAGGGCGTCCCTGCCCCCGGAGGGTAGGGGCAGGGACTTTTGCCTTGCCCATTGCTCAGGAGGGCTTGAGTTGAGGAGGGAAGAGAAGGGTAAGGAGGGCTGGCCTTTGGAGGTGATGGGTTGGTGCGTTGAACAGGAATGGGCGGACGGGCGGCCCTGCCCCCGGAGGGGTGGGGACAGGGCCTTCGCCTTGCCCATTGCCCAGGAGGGCCAATCTTGGAGGAGGACGGGCAAAGGCCAAAAAGGCTTTGCCCTTGCATGTTCGTTGTGTGGTAAAGAGCAGGCCCTGGAAGCAGGGCGTTGGGGCTCGTTGGTGATGCGCCTTTATCGTATCAGCCCATTGCAAACAAACCTTTATCGGGGTGTAAAGAGGTTGTAAAATCTTTTGGAATCAGAGCAAACAAGCCGGTAGGTTCAGGTTGAGGCACGCGACGCCCGCGGATGGCAGGGGGAGGTTTGGGTAGGTTTTGGCAATTTTCCTCAATTTTCTTGAAAACCCTTGACAAAAGGCGCAAACCGTTGTATATTCGCAATTGCGAATAAGGAGTGTGGCATGTACCGCGAAAACGACATGTTAGCCGCTCAAGCCGCTCAAGTAGCCCATGCACTGGCCCATCCGGTTCGGCTTCAGATTTTGGAAGCGCTGGCCGACGGGGCGGCGTATGTGATGGATTTGACCACGGCCTTGGGCCGTCGTCAGGCCAACATTTCTCAGCATTTAGCCGTTTTACGGGAAGCGGGCTTGGTGCAGGCTGAGCGGGAAGGGATGACGGTGCGCTACACCCTCCGCAGCCCGCAGGTGGTGCAGGTGTTAGAAGCCCTGGCCGGGCTGGGCCGTGATGTGCCCTTCACCGCGGTGGGGCGGCGCCGACGGCATCGCCGTGGCGGGCGCGGGGGCGGGCCGCGCCGGTTTTCCCCCTGAGCCAAAGGCTCTTTTTTTGCCCAACCTTATTCGCAAAACCTAATATCCGTATCTTTCAATCTTTGACAAAAGGAGGTGTCACAATGAACGGACGTGGATTTGGTAAAAACAACAAAGGTCAAGGGCGCCGCGGCTTCGGCCGCGGGCGCGGCCAAGGCCAGGGCCGAGGCCAAGGTCGGGGTCGTGGCCAAGGCCAAGGGCGGGGCCAAGGGTTTGGCTTGGGCCGAGGCCAAGGGCTCGGCTTGGGCCGCGGGTTCGCAGGGGCCTGGTCGCAAGAGCGCTCGCCCGAGGCTTGGCAGCCGCAGGGCACCCAGGCCAACGCTGCCCCCCGCTGGACGGCCGAAAGCGCCGGCGGCCCGCCCCCCTGGGCGCGACGCTGGAGCCTCAACTTGGCCCCGGCTGAACGGAAGTCCTGGCTGGAGCAAGCCAAAGCGCACCTGCAACAGCGCTTGGCAGAAATCGAGCAGGAACTGCGTTCCTTGAACAACCCCAACCAAAATCTGTAAGCCTTGACTCAGCAAAAAGTGCGGGTAAACCGCACTTTTTGCTTTTGGCGCGCCTTGCCCCAAACGAAAAAGGCACAGCCACCCAAGATGCGGGCGCTGTGCCAAAACATGCCGGCGGGTGGTGGGGGTTAGTCGGCTTTGGGCTTGTGGGCGCTTTGCCCGGGTTTGCGGATGACCAACACCACTTTGCCTTTGATCTCAATCTGGCTGGGGTCGTCAATTTCGATGGCTTTCATGGTAGGGTGTTTGGGCTTGAGGAGCACTTTTTTGATTTGCCCGTTTTGATACTCCGCGTAAAACTGCTTGAGGGTGCTCGCGTTGGAATCTTTGAGCCACACCGCCACCAGGTCGCCGTTGGCAGCTTCCTGGGTTTCTTCTAAAATCACGATGTCGCCGTCGCCGATGAGCGCGTCAATCATCGAGTCGCCCTTGACTTCCAGGGCGTAGAGGTTTTTGGTGGTCGAAGGCAAAAGCGATTCGGGCACTTCGATGTTTTCTTCGGCTGTGTAGCCCTCTGGGAAGGTCGGAATGGGCTGGCTGGCGACAATGCGGCCTGCCAAGGGCACGCTGAGCAAGCGGTTGAGGGATTGCCGCGCTTTGGCCGCCTCGGCCTTGGCCATGCGTAAGACCTCGTCCAGCCGTTGTTGGCGGCGTTCCTTGGCCCATTGCCCCAGGGCCTGAAGGTCGTCTTCGGGGAGGGCGTCAACATCGCGGGCGCGCAACGACCGCACGGCCGCAACCCCCTGCGGCGTCAGCCGGATGTTCCGCGCTTTGCGTTTGCCGTCGTTTTCGGCGTTGCGTTGCAAATAGCCGTGGCTTTCCAGCCAGCGGAGGTGATAGTCAACCACCGACGTGGAAGAAGCCTGCACGGCTTGTTGAATTTCCCGCACGGTGGGTGGGTAGCCCTTGTGCTCTTGCCATTCGGCAATGACCTGGAGGATGCGCCAGTCTAAGGCGTCGGGTTGATTTTTGCGTTTCCGAGGAGACATAAGCCCGCCTTTCTGGGGAAGAAGGCGTAAAATCGCCCATATGTTCGGGTTAATGCTACCAGAACATCCGTTCTTTGTCAAGCGCCGCATTTTGCGGTACACTAAGGGTATCTTCCGCTGGCGGAGGTTAGGATGTCTTCCGAACGACCGAGTTTGGCCGTCATTGGCGGCACGGGCAAAGAGGGGCGGGGGTTGGTGTATCGTTGGGCGCGGGCCGGCTATGTGGTGTTGATTGGTTCGCGCACGCCTGCCAAGGCCCAGCGTTTGGCCGCCCAGATTCGCGACCGCTTGCAGCGCCCTGACGCCCCCGTGTTGGGTTTGAGCAACGTGGAAGCCGCGCAGCGAGCGGACATCGTGGTGCTTTCGGTTCCCTATCAGGCCCATCGCGCGACGTTGGAGGCCATCCGCGAGGCCGTTCAAGGCAAGATTGTGGTGGACGTTGCCGTGCCGCTGAATCCGCCGCAGGTGACCAAGGCCTGGCGTCCGCCTGCCGGCAGCGCCGCGCTGGAAGCCCAAGCAATTTTAGGCCCCCACGTCGCGGTGGTGGACGCCTTCCAAAACATCGCTCACACCCTCTTGTGGGAAGACGGCCCCATCGCGTGCGATGTGTTGGTCGCTGGCAAGGGCAAGGCCAACCGGCAGCGGGTGATGGCTTTGGTCGAAGATGCTGGCCTGCGGGCTTGGGATGCCGGCCCCATCGAAAACACGGCTGTGATTGAAGGCTTGACCAGCGTGTTGATTTATATGAACAAAGCCTATGGTTCGACCCACTTGGGCTTACGGATTACAGGATTAGAGGATTGACCATGAATACCCTTACATTGACACCTTTGCCGGGCATTCCCTTTGTGCGGCAGGGTGATGATCTGGCCGAAATTGTGTTGCACGCGGTGGCGCGGGCGCGGCTCAATCTGGAAGACGGCGACATCTTCGTCGTGGCCCAAAAGGTGGTCTCGCGGGCTGAAGGCCGCTTGGTAGATTTGCGCACGGTCACGCCTTCGGCCGAGGCCCGGCGTTTAGCCGCCCAAACCCAAAAAGACCCGCGTCTGGTGGAACTCATCTTGAGCGAAAGCCGCGCTGTGTTGCGGGCTGCGCCCGGTGTGCTCATCGTTGAGCACAAATTGGGCTTTGTGTGTGCCAATGCGGGCATTGACCATTCCAACGTCTGTGGCGACGACGAGTGTGTGTTGCTTCTGCCCGAAGACCCCGATCGCTCGGCCGCCCAGTTGCGCGCCCGCCTGGAACAGGCCACCGGAAAACGGTTAGGGGTGGTCATCAACGATTCGCATGGCCGGGCGTGGCGTTTGGGCACGGTGGGCGTGGCGATTGGGGTGAGCGGTGTGCCCGTGTTGGTGGATGTTCGCGGCCGACACGACCTGGTGGGGCGGGAACTCCGCATCACCCAAATTGGTGCAGCCGATGAATTGGCCGCCGCGGCTTCGCTCATCATGGGGCAGGCCGCGGAAGGGCTCCCCGTGGTCCACGTGCGCGGGTTCCCTTACCCCTTGCGGGAAAGCCGCCTCCAGGAACTCATCCGTCCCCGCGAAAAAGACCTCTTCCGCTAAAGGTGGCCTATGGACCCCATGCCCGGACGCTGTTTCCTCTGCGGCGCAACGCTGCCCCGAGCGCAGATGCAAGCGCATTTGACCGCGTGCCGTCCGCAACAGGAAGGAACCACGCCCCTCTTCCTGCTCTTTGTGCAAGACGCTTACTTCCCCGAAACGTATTGGCTGTTTTTGGAAGCCGCGCAAGAGGCCCCCTTGGCCGCGTTGGATGATTTTTTGCGGCGTTTGTGGGTGGATTGTTGCGGCCATTACAGCCAATTTGTCATTGAGGGCCAAACGTATGGCCGCCGTCCGAAGGCCTCGCCGGTGGACCTGGTGTTGGATGAGTATGCCCATCTTCTGCCAATGGAGCAACCCTTGCGCGCGTTGTTGCATCCCGGCCAACAGGTAGCGTACACGTACGACGATGCCTGGTTTACCGAACTGCACCTGCAGGTGTTGGCTTCTTATACGGGGCAACCTGCGGAAGGGGGCGTGCGTTTGCTGGCGCGCAATTACAAGCCTCGCCGCACGTGCCGCCAATGTCAGCGCGAGGCGACCTGGCTGTTTACCAACACCTGGCCTTTGGAGCCTTACTGCACCGAGCACGCGCAACAGCACCCGGCCTGGGGGCAGCCCGATGCGTTTTTGCCTTATCTCAACTCGCCTCGGGTGGGCGTCTGTAGTTATCGCGGGCCTCAAGAAAGGGATTTGCTGTTTGAGGTCTATCCGCCTGACGATGAGGCATAGCCGATGGCTTGGCTTGCTCCTGAAGATTTACACGCTTTTCTTCGGACGCGGCGCAGTGTGCGCCGCTTTTTGCCCGAGCCTGTGCCCGATGAAGTGTGGCAGCGGGTGTTGGAAACCGCGGTCTATGCGCCCTCTGCCCACAACTTACAACCTTGGCGGTTTGCCGTGCTTCGCACGGCCGCGGCCAAGGCCCGGCTGGCCGATGCCCTGACCGAGCGCCTGCGGCGCGATTTGGCAGCCCAAGGTGTGCCCGCAAGGGAAATCAGCGCGCGGGTGCAGCGCTCGCGGCAGCGTTTGCAAGACGCCCCACTGGTCATCGTGCTCAACCGCGACGAGACCGTGCGGCGTTCCCCCACCGACCCGTGGGAAGCGCACATGGCCGTCCAGTCGGTGGCCATTGTTGGCCTGCAAATTTGGTTGGCCGCCCACGCCGAAGGGCTGGGCGGGGTTTGGGTTTGTTGGCCGCTGTATGCCCAGGCCGAGACCCGAGCCGCGTTGGGGCTGCCGGCTTCGTGGTCTCCCCAGGGCATGCTCTTCCTGGGCTACCCGCAAGAGGCCCCAGCCCCGCCGCCGCGCAAGGCGTGGCGTGAGGTGACAATGGAAATCCGTTAGCGGAACAGAGCGATGCCCGACCCTAAAGACCAAACGAACGCGCAAAACGTCAACCTGCGGGAAGCCCTGCGTTTGCTGTGGCGTTATGGCTGGCAAGAGGCGCCCGACCGCGACCGGGTGGTGCGTTTTGCCTTGCTCTATCTGGCCGTTGGCACGGCCGCACTCTTGGCAGGGGGAGCGGTGCTGCTCATTGTGTTGGGGGTGTTGCGAGGCGCATTTTTGGCCGCACCGTTGTATCCGCGCTGGAACGATTGGCTGCACCGCTGGGGCTGGCCGGCGCGCTCCGAAGGCTGGGAGGCAGCCCCCAGCTTTTGGCGAACCCTGCATACGGCGTTGTGGATTGTCTTGAGCACGGCCGCGGTCGGCCTGGGCTTCTTCTACCTGTGGCACAATGGCTTTTGTGCTCAAAACCTGTTTTGTCGGTTGTTGAACCCCTGAGCCAACCTGGCGCAGAGATTTTTGTGCGCGGAGTTTGCGATGCGAGTTGTCGTGCTGGCTGGTGGCGTGGGCGGCGCAAAATTCGCCGCTGGGATGATGCACGCCTTGCCCAACCCCAAAGATTTGACCGTGGTGGTCAACGTGGGTGATGATTTTGAGCATTTCGGCCTCAAAATTTGCCCCGATTTGGACACCGTGTGTTACACCTTAGCGGGGCTGGAAAACCCCACCACAGGTTGGGGAAGGCGGCAGGAATCGTGGCGCGTCATGGACGCGCTCGCGGCTTTAGGAGGCCCGACCTGGTTTCGCTTGGGCGATCAAGACCTGGCCACCCATCTGGAACGCACCCGCCGATGGCGCGCTGGCGAACCGTTAAGCCAAATCGTGGCTGATTTTTGCCGGGCTTGGGGCGTGCCGGCTCGGGTGTTGCCGGTGACCGACGCGGCTGTGCCCACCATCGTGCTCACCCCCGAAGGCGCGCTGCCATTTCAAGAATACTTTGTGCGCCGCCGTTGGCGCCCACGCGTCTTGGGCTTTCGGTTCGAGGGGGCTGAGCGCGCCCGCCCTGCCCCTGGTGTGCTCGAGGCTTTGCACACCGCCGACGCCGTCTTTGTCGCACCTTCCAACCCCTTCGTGAGCATTGATCCGATTTTGGCCATCCCTGGCGTGCGGCAAGCCCTCGCAGGCAAGCCGGTGATCGCGGTTTCCCCCATTGTGGGCGGCCAGGCCCTCAAAGGCCCAGCAGCCAAAATGTTTCGCGAATTGGGGCAGACACCCTCGGCTGCCGCTGTGGCAGCCCATTATCAGGGCTTGTTGACGCACTTTGTCGTGGACCGCCGCGATGCGGCCTCCCTCGACCATCTCCAAACCCTGGTGGCGCAGGTGTGGGTGGCCGATACAGTGATGACCACCCCTGCCCACCGGCAGCGCTTGGCCGCAGAACTCCTTCAACGATTGTCTGAGGCTTCGTGATAAAATTTAGGGGCCTTATACGCTTTTGGCTTTGGGAGTTGAGGAGAGATGGTTATGGAGCAAGTATTCCAAGATTTGGCCACCCTGATTGGCTTTTCTGACGAAGATAGTCGGATTTTGAAAGCAACCTACCCCGTCACCAGTCAGTGGGTGGACGATTTGGCGCAGGCCTTTTACGATTTGCTCTTTTCGTATGAGCCTACCGCCAAAGTCTTTTACGAGGGCGAACGGCCCTTGCGCGAGGCTTCGCTCAGACAGTGGTATTTGGACGTCGTCAGTGGCAATTTCACCCCCGAGTTTTGGCGTCAGCAGTGGGTGGTGGGGCTGGTGCATGTCGCCCGTGGCGTGACGAACCCGTACATGCTGGGCATGACCAGCCGCGTGCAACAACTTTTCTTGCGCAAATGCCTGGCAGCCTTTGAGCCGGTCGAGGCCGAAGCCGTTTATGGCGCGTTCAAGCGGGCGACCGATATGGCAGCGGGCTTGGTAACCGAAGGCTATTTGCAAAGTTACATGACCGCCATGGAAAAAGTGGCAGGCTTTCGCCGTGCCCTGGTGGACCGCATGCTCCAGATGGAAATCTTCCGCATGCTCAACGAGGCCGGAGTGCAATTGAGCGTGAAACCCCCGGCCGAGTTGAACAACTAAACCATGGCCGAGCATTTTGCCATTACGGCCAAAAACCGTGTGCGCCGCTATCCGCAGCGCGCCCGTTACGACAAAGCCACCGTTTACGCTATTTTGGATGCGGCCTGGGTTGCTCATGTGGCTTTCGTGAAGGACGGCGCGCCGCGCATCATCCCGACCTTGTTTGCCCGCCGGGACGATACACTGCTGTTGCACGGCGCGCCTGCGAGCGGTTTGCTGCGCCATATCGGTGCAGGCGGCGAAGTGGCGGTGAGCGTTGCCCTGGTGGATGGCTTGGTGGTCGCGAAAAGAGTGGCCGATTTGGCTGTGAACTACCGCTCGGTGGTGGTGTTTGGGCGTGGCCGTCTGTTGGAAGACGAAGCCGAGAAGCGAGCAGCCCTTCATCACCTTACCGAACGGCTGGTGCCTGGCCACTGGGGCGCGTCCAACGAACCCACCGCAAGCGATTTGCGCGCAGTGGCCGTGGCCGAAATTGCCATCGAGAGCGCCTCGGCCAAAGTGCGCACCGCCTTGCCCGACGACCGCGCAGAAGCCCGCACGTTGCCCGTTTGGGCAGGCTTTGTACCCATCCAGCAGGTCATGGGCCAACCCGTCACTGCAGATTACGCCGCCGATCGGGACCCCCCGCGGCCCCTGCTGGAAATGATTGCCCGGTGGGCTTCACCACCCCCGACAGTGAAGGAGTGATCGTTGGCCATTGTGGCTGTAGTTCCCGTAAAACCGTTGCGGCGGGGCAAATCTCGCTTGGCAGCGGTGCTCGACGACGAGGAACGTTACCGTTTGAACTGTTACCTTTTCACGCACACCCTGAAAGTTTTGAAGCAGGTTCCCGAACTCGAACGCATCTTGGTGGTGAGCCGTGATACCGCAGCCTTGGCCCTGGCTCGAGAACATGGTGCCCACACCCTGCAAGAACCCAGCGATTCGCAACTCAACCTGGCGCTCAAACGCACCACGGTCCTCTTGCGTTCGACTGCGGTGTCCACCGTGGTCATTCTACCGGCCGATTTGCCCCTCCTCGCGGTAGAAGACGTGCAAGCGCTTTTGGCCGCCCTGCCAGAGCCCGAAGGGCTGGTTCTGGCGCCCAACGCGCAGGAAACCGGCACCAACGGCTTGGCCGTGCGGCCGCCCGATAGGGTAGAATATCGCTACGGCCCGAATTCCTTTGCGCAACATTTGGCCTACGCGCGCGAGGTGGGGTTGCCGGTGGCCATTGTCCGCCGCCCTGGCTTGCAATATGATGTTGATTGGCCAGAAGACCTGAGGCTGGTGGCTGATGTGTTCCCATCGTTTGCTGCCCGGGTAGGCGCGCCGACAACAACGCCGCCTTCCCCGCGCCCCTCGACCGTCTCTGGGAGAACCTATGAGTGCTGACATCCCCTTCCGCCCGCGGCAGCCGCGCCCCCCGCGGCCCGATTTGCAGCATCTGCTCCAACCCAACTCGCGCCACTGCTTTGTTTGTGGCCTGGCCAACCCTTACGGCTTGCAGGCGTGCTTTTACCAAACAGGCGAAAACGAGGTCACCGCGTGGTACACCATCCCTTCCCAATTCCAAGGCTACCCGGGGGTGGCCCACGGTGGGGTGGTGGCCTCGTTGTTAGACGAAGTCGTCGGCCGCTCGGTGATGGGCACCGACCCGGCCACGGCGCGGCTGCTGTTTACCGCCCGTTTGAGCGTGCGCTACCGTCAGCACGTGCCGGTCGAAACCCCCTTGCGGTTGGTCGGCCGAGCAATCAAAGACCGCGGCCGCACCGTCTCGGCCTGGGGCGGTGTGTATCTGGCCGCCGATGACCCGGAAACCGCCCAGCCCTTGGCTGAGGCTGAGAGCCTTTTGGTCGCCGTCCCCGATGAGGTCTTGGCTCTGATGGATTCCGAAGCCCTGGGCTGGAAAGTTTACCCTGATTGCATCCCTGAGGAGTGAACCATGCATCTGGAATATCACCGCCCCCAAACTTTAGAGGAAGCCCTTGCATTGTTGGCGCGCGAACAGCCGCTGACCGTTCCCCTGGGTGGCGGCGCGTTTCTCAACGCGCGCACGCGCCCGGCCACAATTCCCCAGGAAGACGTCGCAGTCGTGGACCTGCAAAACTTGGGCTTAGATACCATTGCCGCACGCGGCAACTTCATGGACTTGGGCGCGACCGTAAGCCTGCAGCAACTGTTGCAAGCCGAAATCCCTGAGGCGTTACGCGAAGCCATCATGGTGGAAGCCACCTACACCCGCCGTTTCACGCAAACCGTGGCCGGCACCCTGGTGGCTGCCGACGGCATCTCGCCCTTCGCAACGGCCATGCTGGCGCTGGATGCCCGCCTGACCCTCCAGCCCGGCGACGCACCTTTGCCCCTGGGCGAACTCTACCCCTTCCGCTGGGAACACCTGCGCGGCAAACTCATCACCAAAGTCACCATCCCGACCAACGCCAAACTGGCCGTAGAAACCGTGGGCCGCTCGGCTTACGACGACCCCCTGCTGGTGGTTGCCGTGGCCCAATGGCCCTCGGGGCGGACGCGCGTCACCGTCGGCGGCTGGGGCGACGCCCCCCACCTCGCAATGGATGGCCCCGAAGCCGCCGGCGCCCAAGAAGCCGCCCGCAACGCGGCCTACGAAGCCGGCGATCATCGCGCCAGCGCCGAATATCGCCGCGAAGTGGCTGCTGTGCTCGCCCGCCGCGCCTTGGCAAACTTGCAGTGACCCCCTGCCAAGGCCTTTCGACCCCTTTGCAATTTGCTCTGCTTCTTAGGAGTTTGTGATATGGAACTGACCCTCACTGTCAACGGCAAAAAACACACCGTAGAAGTTGCCCCCGACACTTCCCTGCTCGATGCCCTTCGCAGTTTGGGCTATCTGAGCGTCAAACAGGGGTGCGAAGAAGGCGTCTGCGGTGCTTGCACCGTCCTCTTCGACGGCAAACCGGTGTATTCCTGCTCGGTGCTCGCGGCCCAGGCCGAAGGCCACGAGATTGCCACCGCGGAATCTTTGGGCGGGCAGGAAACCGGCTGGGATTTCAACCTCAACCTCCACCCCTTGCAAGAGGCCTTTGTAGAAACCGGCGCGGTGCAATGCGGCTTCTGCACCCCGGCCATGCTGATGACAGCCAAGCACCTGCTGGACGAAAACCCCGACCCCACCGAAGAGGAAGTGCGCGATGCCCTCTCGGGCGTCATCTGCCGCTGCACCGGCTACGAAAAACCGGTCAAGGCCGTGTTGCTGGCCGCCGCCCGCATGCGCGGCGACGAGGAAAAAGCACGCCAATTCGCGGCCGAAGTCATGCCCGAAGTCTACGAAACGCCCGAGGTGAAATCCCTGCAGCGGGTCGGCAAACCCGAGCGCAAAGTGGACGCCCTCAAATTGGTGCAGGGCAAACCCGCATACGTGGATGACTTCAACATGCCCGGCATGTTGATTGCCAAAGTGCTCCGCTCGCCGGTGGCCCATGCCCGCATCAAGCGCATTGACACCAGCAAAGCCAAAGCGCTCCCCGGCGTGCATGCTGTGCTCACCTGGGAAGACCTGCCGCGCGTGCCCTATTCCACCGCGGGGCAATCCGACCCCATCCCCGGCCCCCTCGACACCTTCTCGCTGGACAACAAAGTGCGCTTCGTGGGCGACCGCGTGGCCTTCGTCGCCGCAGAAACCGAGGAAATCGCCGAACAGGCCCTGAAACTCATCGAAGTGGAATACGAGGAACTCCCGCCCATCGTGGACCCCGAAGACGCCCTTAAAGAAGACGCACCCATCATCCACGATGAGCCCGATTACGTCCCCTTTGGCGAATCAGACCCCAAGAAAAACATCGCAGCCCGCATCCGCATTGACATTGGCGATGTGGAAAAGGGCTTCCAAGATGCCGACTACATCTTCGAAGGCGAATACGAAGTGCCGCGCGCCCATCAGGCATATGTGGAGCCCCACATCGCCATCACCTACTGGGACGAAAACGGCCGCCTGGTAATCCGCACCAGCACCCAAGTGCCCTTCCACGTCCGGCGGCAGTTGGCGCCGGTGCTCAACCTGCCCATCAAGAAAATCCACGTCGTCAAACCGCGCATCGGCGGCGGCTTCGGCGGCAAACAAGAAGTGCTGGTGGAAGACGTCCCCGCCCACCTCACCATCGCCACCGGCCGGCCGGTGAAATACGTCTACACCGACGAAGAGGAATTCATCGCCGCCCGCCCGCGGCACGCCATGAAAATCCGCCTCAAGACCGGCGTGAAGAAAGATGGCACCATCACAGCCAACGAAATGTATGCGCTTTCCAACACCGGCGCTTACGGCGGCCACGCCCTCACCGTGGCGGGCAACACCGGCCACAAAGCCATGGCGCTCTACGTCGGCGATGGCGAATACCGCAAGCATCCCAACATCCGCTTCTACGCCGATGTGGTTTACACCAACACCGTGCCCGCGGGCGCCTACCGTGGCTACGGCGCTACCCAAGGCTTCTTCGCAGTGGAACGCCACATGGAGAAAATCGCCCGCGCCTTGGGCATGGACCCCATCGAATTCCGCCTCAAAAACGCCATCCGCCCAGGCGAATATCATCCCTTCAGCCTGGCGTGGAACGAAGGGCGGGAGCCCAGCCCTGAGACCATCGAAACCAACGCCCTGGCCGAGGCCGTGGCCAAAGCCAAAGAGGCCGTGAAGTGGGATGAAAAATACAACAACCCCGAATGGCAAAACGTGCCTGGCAAACCGCACCTGCGCCGTGGCATCGGCTTGGCAATGCTGATGCAGGGCACGGCCATCGCCAAACTGGACATGGGCGGCGCGTTCATCAAGATGAACGAAGATGGTTCCTTCAACATGATGGTGGGCGCGGCCGACCTGGGCACCGGCTCCGATACCGTGCTCGCGCAGATGGCCGCGGAAATTTTGGGCGTCCCGCTGGAAGACATCATCGTCTATTCCGGCGACACCGACTTCACCCCCTTCGACAAAGGCGCTTATGCCTCGAGCACCACGTATGTAAGCGGTGCGGCGGCCACCCAAGCCGCGGAGCAAGTGGCCGAGCGCATCCGTGCGCGCGCCGCGGCCATGCTCAACGCCCGCGGCGACGGCCCCGAGGTTTCCCCCGCCGACATCGTGCTGGCCGACCGCAAAGCCACCGCCCCCGACGGCCGCAGCGTGACCTTTGCCGAAATCGGCTTCAACAGCATTCACCACGAAAACCAAGAGCAAATCATGGGCGCGGCTTCCTTCATGGCGCCGGCTTCCCCGCCGCCCTTCGCAGTGCAGGTCGCCGAAGTCACCGTGGATGTGGAAACCGGCCAGGTGTGGGTGGACGCCCTCACCACCGTGGCCGACGCGGGCGTGGTGGTCAACCCCCTCACCGCCTCCGGTCAGGTGGAAGGCGGCGTCAACCAGGGCCTGGGCTACGGCACCACCGAAGAAATGCCCTACACCGAAGACGGCCAACCGTTGGTGCGCGGCTTCCGCGATTACCACGTCCCCTTGGCGCCTGAAATGCCGCGGCTGAAGACCATCTTTGTGGAGACCTTCGAGCCCACGCATCCCTTTGGCGTGAAATCGGTTTCGGAATATCCCCTCAACGGCGTAGCGCCCGCGGTGGCCAACGCCGTGTACAACGCCTTAGACGGCGCCAGTGTAGATAGCGGCCCGGTCACACCCGAAAAAGTGTGGCGTGCCACTCGGCAAAAAGAAAACGAGTAACGACACCCCCGCCCCCTCCCAAAAGAGGGGGCGGATTTTTTGCGTTGGGGGCGGTGGTGAAGAGAACGCAGATGAACGCAGATGGATCCACCGATTGGCACCGATTTTCACTGATTTTGTGTTGAGAGGCGGGGGTAATTTTGGGATTGTGGTGAGGAGAACGCAGATGGACGCAGATGAGAGGGGATGGACGCAGATGGGTCCACCGATGGACACCGATTTGCGCCGATTTTTTTGTGTAGGGGCGAGGCGTGCCTTGCCCTACCCCCTTCGCCCTTTGGGAGAAGGGGGACACAGGGGGATGAGGGCGGGCGCGCGGGAATTGCGAATGAGGAATTGCGAATTGGGGGTTGGGGGCAGGGGTAATTTTGGGATTGTGGTGAGGAGAACGCAGATGGACGCAGATGAGAGGGAATGGACGCAGATGGGTCCACCGATTGACACCGATTTGCGCCGATTTTTTTTGTAGGGGCGAGGCGGTGCCTTGCCCTACCCCCCTCGCCCCTGGTGGGAGAGGGGGGGCCCAGGGGGGAGAGGGGGCGTCCGCCGATTGGCACCGATTGCGAGGGGTGAGGGAAGGGGGAGCGAGCAAGGCCGAAGGGCGGCCAAGGCCAGGGACGGCTATCGTGGCCGTGGCCACCAACGACGAAGCCAAGCCAAGAATTTGCTAAGAGGGCGGCGGGGCTGCACCTGGGCCAGGTTTTGGCGCACGATGCGGATGTGGGGATGCTCTGACGGCAAGAACTTCTCCAAGATGCGCAGCGCCCGCTGGTAGGCGGCCTGGGCGCCCGCCAGGTCGCCCAGGGCCCGCAGCACCAGCCCCAGGTTGTTCACATCCGTGGCTACATTGGGGTGCTCAGGACCGAAGGCCGCCTCGTCGATGCGCAGGGCCCGCTCGGCGGCCGCCTTGGCGCCCACCAGGTCGCCCAGGGCTCGCAGCACGCCCCCCAGGCTGTTCAGCGCTATGGCTACTTGAGGGTGGTCCGGCCCCAGGGTGGCTTCCCAAATGCGCAGCGCCCGCTCGGCGGCTTCTTTGGCGTCCGCTAGGTCGCCCAGATCCCGCAGCACCCTCCACAGGTTGTTCCACCGAATGGCCACATTGGGGTGGTCGGGGCCGAAGGCCACCTCGTCGATGCGCAACGCCCGCTCGAAAGCCGCCTTGGCGCCCGGCAGGTCGCCCAGGTCCTGCAGCACGCCCCCCAGGTTGTTCCACAGGGTGGCTACATGGGGATGTTCCGGCCCCAGGGCCTGCTCGAAGATGCGCAGCGCCCGCTCGAAAGCCTCCTTGGCGCCCGCCAGGTCGCCCAGGGCCTGCAGCACGCTCCCCAGGTTGTTCACCGCCGTGGCTACTTGAGGGTGGTCCGGCCCCAGGGTGGCTTCCCAAATGCGCAGCGCCCGCTCGAAAGCCGCCTTGGCGCCCGCCAGGTCGCCCAGGGCCTGCAGCGCCCCCCCCAGGTTGTTCACCGCTATTGCCACTTGAGGGTGATCCGGCCCCAGGCTGGCTTTCAAAATGCGCAGGGCCCGCTGGTAGGCGGCCTTGGCGCCCGCCAGGTCACCCAGGTCCTGCAGCACCAGCCCCAGGTTGTTCCACAGGGTGGCCACATGGGGATGTTCCGGCCCCAGGACATGCTCGAGGATGCGCAGCGCCCGCTCTAAAGCCGCCCGGGCCCCGGCGTAGTCGGCTATAGCGCGCAGGTGATAGCCCAGGCTGTTCCACAGGCGGCCGGCCACTTCCCCAGGCACCGGCCCTTGGGGGCCCAAGGCTTCGACCCGCGCGGCCACGGCCCGCACATGGGGCACCAGGGGGGTAAAGAGGTGGTAGTCCCCCTTGCGGTCGGCTTCGTCGTTGGTGCGTGTGGCCAGGTCGGCCAGGGCCTCGGCCAGGTCGCGCAGCACAGCCTGCGAGGTATCCTGCCGGCGGGCAAACTCGGCCACCAACGGATGGATGGCTGGCGGGCGGCTTTCCTTGAGCAGGCCCAGGGCCACCAGGTCGGCCAGGGCTTCTTGCAGGGTCTCCTCATCCGCCACCAGGGCGGCCAGGGCGGGCAGGGGCAGCGGCTCGTTGGGGGCGCAGTATCCGGCCGCCAGCAAGAGCCGTTGGGCCTCCGGACGGCGCACTTGGGCCCAGGATAGGGCAAAGGTCCGGGCCAGGTTCAGGTCGTGGCGGGTCGGCAGAGGGCGTTCGGGCTTCCAGCCCTGCAAGGAGCGGTGGTCCAGGGCGTTCGTCAGTTCCTCCAAGTAGGCGTCCACGGATTTGAGGTGCAGATAGTGCAGGTAACGGGCGGCCAGTTCCAGGGCCAGGGGCAGGTGGCCCAAGCGCTCGGCCAAGGCGTCCAGCGCGGCGTCGTTGGCCCGCTCGGGGGGCAGCCATTGCCGCAGGAAGGCGCGGCTTTCCTCGGGGGTGAACTCGTCCAAGGGCAAAGGGGCCAAGCCGAGGGTGGGGGGCCAATCTCGGCGGCGCGAGGTGAGCAGCAGGCGCAGGTGAGGGTGCTGCAGGCGCTGCAACACCGCCTGGGCGCGGGGCAGGTCTTCGAAGTTGTCCAGGATGAGCAAGCGGGGGCCTTGGGCCTGTCAGGCGCGCAGGGTGGCTTGCACCTGTAGAGGGCGTTCCTGGGGCCAGGGGGTGAGGCCTAAGTGCTCGCCGTTGCGGGCGATGTATTCGTCCAGTTGGTCCGGGTCGCTCAAGTCGAGCCAGTGCACGCTCACGAAGCGGTAGCCGTAGCGGTAGGCGAATTCCACGGCCAGTTGGGTTTTGCCCACGCCGCCCAAGCCGGTCACCGCCTGGGCGATCACGGCCGAGCGGCCCTCGGCCAGCAGGGTTTGGGCCAGGGTGGTCAGGGCTTCCTCGCGGCCGGTGAAGGCCCCATTGCGCGGAAAAGGCAGGAAGGAGCCCGGGGGCAGGGCGCCGGGCAGGGGCACGGCTGCCCCAAGTTGCGTCAGGTGTTCGGCGTCGAGGGCCACGGTGTTGTGCTGCCCCACGATGATCACGCTGTGGCGAACATCGCCGTAAACCAACACCTGGCCTTCCCGGAGGGCGGCGTCGAGGGTGGCCTGCTCTTCTGCCGTGAGAAGACGAGATGCGTTCAGTTTGGCGAGGATGGCATCGAGTTGGGCGGCAAGGCGGGCGAACCCTTGCTCTTGCTGCGCGCGCAGGTCGAGCACGGCCTGGCCGAGGATGGGCAGGGCCAGGGGTTCGAAGGTGAGCAAGGCCCGCTCCAGGCCTTCGGTGTAGAGATTGGCGAGGCGTTCCACCTGGGCAGGGGATAGGTGGGGGAAATCTCGCGCGAGGGCTTGGCGCAGGGCTGTGGTCACCTCTTGGGCATCCAAGGCGTGGGGCAGGTCGTTCAGGGCTTGCTGCACGGCGGGCAGGTCGGCGAAGCGCAAGGTGGCTGCTTCGCATATTTCTGGCTCGGTGCAATGCTGCTGGACGTAGGCCTCGGCCTGCCGGGCGGCTTGAAGCAGGTGGCGGGCGGTATCTTCGGCTTTCAGCCAGGTTTGCAAGTTTGCCAGGGGGCCCGCTTCGTCGGCCGGGCTCATGGCTGCATCCAGCGCGTCCAGCCCCGCCGCGCCCAGCCAATCTTGGGCTCGCTGGAAAACCCAGGCCACGAGGAGCCGCGGTATCAAAGTCGGGAGGTTGGCTGGCATGTTTTTCCTTTCTGGTGGAGGAACGGCCTTGCGGGGCTTGCCCTTGCAGCCGAGCGCAGCGCTGGCGTGGGGAAGAGGTGCAGGGTGGAAGCCCGCGGTCATGGAGATTGTACAACATCTCACAGCAGGTGCGCAAGCGGGGAAGGAGCCCAACGAAAACGAACGCCCGCGGGCGCTTACCCGCGGGCGTGAGAGGCTGTGATGTTCTTGCGTAGTTCGGTTTAGTATTCCGGCATCGGCGGGGTGGCCGGTTTTTCTTCCGGAATTTCGGTGATCAGCGCTTCGGT
>CAYLRJ010000060.1:0-13091 GCA_964386185.1 uncultured Anaerolineaceae bacterium | reverse complement strand
CTGTTCGACGTCTATCGCGGCGAGCAAATCGGCGCGGGCAAAAAGAGCCTGGCCTACCGCCTCACCTATCAAGATTTTGAAAAGACCCTCACCGACAAAGACGCGGCCAAAATCCGCAAGCGCATCGTGAAAGCGCTGCAGCGGGAGTTGGGCGCGCAACTGCGTGGCTAACGCCGCCCCCAAACCATCGGCGCCGGGTTGCTCAACCAGCAATCCGGCGCCGTGCTTTTTAAGGAAACCGCCGCTGCCCCGCCTTCGCAGGGCTGCTCAGCGCACAATCAAAACCGGGCAAGGTGCATGATTGATCACCTTGCGGCTTTGGCTGCCCAGCAACAGGCTGCTGAGCGTGCCTTGGCCTTGGGCGCCCATCACGATGAGGTCCACCTGGCGATCTTTGGCCACTTCCAAGATGGCCTCAGCCGGGCGGCCTTCCAGCACCTCGGTTTCCACCCCGCCCGGGACGTCGCCAATCTCTTTCAACGCGGCATCTAAGATTTCCTCTGCCTTCTTCATCCGCGCCGCCGCGGCTTCTTCCCAAAAAGGCTCACCCAAATAATCAGGAATGGGCTCAAAGGCAACCACCACATACAACCGCGATTGCCCCAGCGAACGTGCCAAATCTGCTGCCGTGCGGGCTGCTTTCAAAGCATAATCCGAACCATCCACTGCAACCAAAATCTGCTCAAACATCGTCTGCCTCCTTTGCGAAGGGATGCCAATGGTTTCGCTCTTTCAATTTCATTGTACAGCGCAAACGATAGAATTGGATTAACGCTTGCACAGAATTGGCATCCCTGGCTTATGGCAGTTGCCAGCGCACGAAGGTCACCGTTTGCGGTGCCACAACAACCTCGCGGCGCCACAAGCGGCCGCAACAAGTCACCTCAATGCGATATTGCCCGGGAGGAAGGTCGCCCAAGGCCGCGTTTTCCCGCAGGCGCGGGTCGCCTTGCAACGTTGGGTCGGCGTAAGTTTCCAGGTATTGGGTCGGCAAATCAGCCGCCAACCCTACGACCGCAATGTCCGTCAGGTGCAGCCGATGGCCGGCGGCATCGGTCAGCCGCAACGCCAGCACCCCCTGGTCGGCTTGGGTGGGCTGCATCCACAACACCGGATTTTGAGCCGCTGCGTAGGTGTTTTGTCCCCAGCGCACTTCAAAGTGGAGATGGGGTCCCAAAGCCACGCCTCGGCTTCCCACGGTACCCACCACGTCGCCGGCGCGCACTTGTTGCCCCACCTGCACGGTGACCGTATCCAAGTGGCCGTAGAGGGTATAGAGCGGCTGAGATTGGTCGGGCAAAGTATGGGCCAGCACCACGGCCTGCCCATAGAAATTGCGCCAATCCGAAACCGGGGTTTGCAAGTCATCGCCGGCAAACACCACCACCCCTTCTGCCGCTGCCAACACGGGGGTGCCCTGCGGGGCTTGGAAATCAACGCCGTGATGGGGGTCGCGTCGCCCGTGGTAGGTTTCGCCAAAGCGATAGGTGGGGGCTATGCGGTCGTAGGGCGGTGCCAAGGGGCGCTGGA
The DNA here is from genome assembly GCA_964386185.1 of uncultured Anaerolineaceae bacterium. Classification (GTDB taxonomy): domain Bacteria; phylum Chloroflexota; class Anaerolineae; order Anaerolineales; family DRMV01; genus DRMV01. Next base: position 11,561 of record CAYLRJ010000060.1, on the reverse strand, counting down.
AAGGGAAGCGCCACGGATAGGGGCACACGTCGGCCTGGCAAGGGGTGGGGCTGGGCGTGGGCGTGGTGGTCGGCGTCACGGTCGGCGAGGGCGGGAGGGTTGGGATGGGCGTCAGGGTTGCCGGTGTAAACGGCGTGACAGTGGCAGAGGGCTGCCCCAAAGGCGTGGGGGCATCCGAAGGCGCTGCACACCCGCCCAACAGCATGGCCGCCAAAAGCATTCCGCCCATCCAAAGCACACAACGGCAACGACGAAGCAGCATGAGCCATCCTCTCGTGGGTTTTCGGGCCGGCCGCGGTTGTAGCGCTCTCATAACGACGGCAGGCCGCCGCGCGTAGAGACCACCTCCATCACTGCGGCATACTGGCGCTCGGTCTCCTGCCACACTGCGCGCGCCTGCTGCAACACATCGGCTGCCTCATCCGAAGGAAGGCCGGCGGCGTTCACCCGAACGTTGAGGAGCGCCCCCTCAATGGCGGCGCGGGCCAAGGCCGCGCCAGTGCCCGCGTCGGTAATGGCTTGAACGTTGCCTATTTCGGCTAAACGCTTGAGCAAGGCCATAGCTTGCAAGGCCAGGCGGGCGGTTTCCAAAGGCACAGCCGTTGCCTTGCGGGTTGCTTCCAAAATAGCCTGGGCGCGGGCAGCTTTTTCTTCGTCGGTGTGGCGCGGCAAGCGGCGGGCAGCCATATAAGCCTCAAAAGCCGCAGCATCTTCATCGGCTTTGGCGCGCAACGCGTGGCGCAACGCGTCGGCTTGCTCAATGAGCGGCCAAATTTCGGCCTCAACCTCCCGATATTTTTTCTTGCCCACGGTCAAGCGCCCGACCATCGCGGCCAAAGCTGCGGCTTGTGCCGCGGTGAGGGCTGCGGCCGCGCCACCGCCAGGGGTGGGCGTGCCCGCGGCCAGACGGTCTAAGAAATCAGGGGCAGCGGTTGCCGGCGGCGGTGTTGCGCTCAAGGCCTCATACAAGCGGCGTTCCAAAATTTGCTCATCAGGGTCAAATTGGTCTAATTGCAAATACCACCGCGCGGCATCTACCAACGCGGCCTCAGGGGTGAGGCCAACCAACTCGCTGTGATGCACGGCCACTCCATAGCGGGCGGCTTCCCGCCGAATGAGCTCTACCACGCGGGCGATGGGGGTCTTCCGGTAGTTGGTCAGGTTCATGGAAACCTGCGCCCGGCCTTCCACCAACATTCCCAGGGCCTTGACGTAGCGCAGCCCACCCGAAGAATGCCGCACAGCCCGAGCGATTTTCTTGGCGATGCTGACATCGTCGGTGGTGAGATAGACATTGAAAGCAATCAAAGGGTCGCGGGCGCCGATAACCGTTGCCCCGGCAGGGCCTACCTGCTTGGGGCCAAAATCGGGGTCGCGGGCAGGGTTGCGGCCGATTTCCTCTTTGAGGGCTTCGTATTGCCCGCGGCGGATGTTTTCCAGGTTTTCCCGCTCTGGGCGGGTCGCGGCCTTTTCGTACAGATACACCGGAATGCCCAAGGTTTCACCCACGCGTTTGCCCAAGCGGCGGGCGATTTCGACGCATTCGGTCATGGTGACGTCGCGAATGGGCACAAAGGGCACGACGTCGGCCGCGCCGATGCGGGGGTGTTCACCGCTATGGTGGTTGAGGTCAATCAGCGCAGCGGCTTTGGCAATGCCCTGGAACGCGGCTTCCTCTACCGCGGCTGGCGGGCCCACAAAGGTGACCACCGTGCGGTTATGGTCGGGGTCAGCATGGTAATCGAGCAACACCACGCCATCCACGCTGGTGATGGCATCCAAAATGGCTTTGATCACCTCGGGACGGCGGCCTTCCGAAAAGTTAGGGATGCATTCAACCAATGGCATGGGCATGGGAACCTCCGTGGGGGGACGGGCGCGGGCACAGTGCGCCCACATCGGGATGGAGACGCGTTCGCGCGTCAGGGGTGCGACAGCACGGCCTCGGCCAGCGCCTGACACATTTCGCTGGCTTTGCCTTGCAAGAAAATGTCGGTAATCTGGTGGGTGTAGTGAGAAGGACGGACGTTGATTTCAATGATGGTCGCACCATGCTCTTTGGCCGTGATGGGCAACAGCGCCGCAGGATAGACTTCGCCCGTCGTGCCCACCACCAGCCAGACATCGGCGAGGCGGGTTTCCTGCCAGGCTGCAGCTTGCGCTTCGGCCGGGATGGCTTCGCCAAAAAAGATGAAGTTGGGCTTGAGCAGCCCCCCACAGCGCGGGCACTTTGGGGGAAGATGCGCCAACAGCTCAGGCCGAGCCTCGACTTTGGCGCCGCATTGGGTGCAAGTCAGCCAACGGCTGGTGCCGTGATATTCAATCACCCGCTGGCTGCCTGCTTCTTGGTGCAGATGGTCAATGTTTTGGGTAATCACACCGGCCAGGAAGCCAGCGGCTTCCAGCCGTGCGCATGCCACGTGGGCAGGGTTGGGTTGCGCTTGGCCAAAGAAGTCGTAGAAAATTTCTTTGATGACTTGCCATGATGCGCGCGGATGGGCGAAGAAGTAATCCAGGTCCAACACTTGAGGGTCATAGCGGCTCCACAAGCCTTCAGGCCCTCGAAAGGGCGGAATGCCACTTTCCACCGAAATGCCCGCGCCCGTAAACGCCACCGCCCGTCGCGCGTGGCGCAAAATCTCCGCGGCGCGCGCAATGGCTTCTTGGGTGGTCATGTTTGTGCCTCCTCTGCTTGCAAGATGGCCTCCCAGGGGCTTCAGCACAGCGCCAAACCGACCTCCCCCAACGGCCCATGCGGGCCAAGCCGATGATGGCGCCCTTTTTCAGGGTTGGCGGTCAAGCCACAATTCACGGTATTGCCGCTGCCAATCTTGCGCAAAACGGAATGCGACAATGGGGCCAATGACCAACGCCAAGGTCAAAGGCAAACCAGTGAAACCCAAGGCCCAAAAGAGCGCCCACGCGGTGGCCGCGGCCACCGTGTTGCCGCGCGCGGTATGCCGCAACAAGAGCACCCACGCAATCAACCAGCCCAAGGCCAACAACGCGGCCAGCCAATGGGAAGCCAGCAACGCGCCAAACGTGGTGGCGTTTCCCATGCCACCCCGAAAACCTGCGAACAGAGGCCAAATATGCCCCGCCACCGCAGCGCCTCCGCTCAGGGCGACGATGAAGAGGGGCGCGCCCCAAACCAACGGCAAGGCCACAGCCGCATACCCTTTCAGCACATCCAAAAGGAACACCAAACCGCCCCAGCCCCACCCCAATTTGCGGATGGTGTTGGTGGTGCCCGCGTGCCCTGAGCCGTGCTCGCGAATGTCCACGCCACCTACCCAGCGTGGTACCCACACCGCAAAGGCCAGGGAGCCCAACAAATACCCCAACACGGGAAACACACCATGCCACCATGTCATGGCAAGGCCTCCCGAGCCCGCAGCAGCCGCCGAAACAGGCCTTCTTGGGCGGCCAATTCATCAGGCGAGCCCCATTGCACAATGCGCCCGTGTTCCAAAACGGCAATGCGGTCGGCCTGGGTGACCGTATTCAAACGATGGGCAATGATGAGCGCGGTGCGTCGGCTGCGCAGCGCTTGAAGGCCCTCTTGGATGGCGGCCTCGTGCTCGGGGTCCAAACTGGCCGTGGGCTCATCCAAAATCAAAAAAGGCGCGTCTTTCAACAGCGCCCGAGCAAGGGCGATGCGCTGCGCCTGCCCCCCGCTCAACCTGGCCCCCTGCTCGCCAACCACGGTTTGATACCCTTCGGGCAACGCACGGATGAAAGCATCCGCGCGGGCCAGGCGCGCGGCTTGCACGACTTCCTCAAACGACGCATCGGGCCGCGCCAGTCGGATGTTTTCCTCGACCGTGGTGTTGAAAAGATAAGGCTGCTGGGGCACCCAAGCCACGCTCTGCCGCCAAACCGCAAGGGGGATTTCCGCCAGGCGGCGCTCCCCAACCCAAATTTCTCCGGCTTGGGGCACCATAAAGCGCAAGAGCAAATAAGCCAGGGTGGTCTTTCCCGCGCCGCTGGGCCCTACCAAGGCCACTTGCAGGCCCTCTTCGAGGGTGAGGGAAACCTCCCGCAATGCGGGCTCGGGGCCATCGGGGTAGGTAAACGAAACGCCAGCAACCCGCAAAGGGAAGATGGCCTGCGCAGGCAAGGGCTTGATGGCCGCGGGCGGGGCATCGTCGGGGGGAATTTGGGGCGGCGCATCCAAGACAGCAAAGATGCGTTCGGCCGCGGCGACGCCTCCCATGCCCGCGTGAAACCGCGCGCCCAATTGCCGCAAAGGGAAGTAAAACTCAGGCGTCAAGAGCAAGACAAAAAACGCTTGCTCAAAGGTGAGCCGGCCGTAGAGCAAACGCAAGCCAATGCCCACGCTGACCACCGCAGTGCTCAGGGTGCCTACCCATTCCAGCACCAAGGCCGAGATGAACGCAATGCGCAGCACTTCTAAGGTGGTTTCACGGAAGCGATGACTGACTTCTTCCACCCGCCGGATGTATTCCCGACTGCGCCCTAAAATCTTCAGGGCGGTCAGACCTTGCAAGGCATCGAGCAAAAAGGCGCTCATGCGCTCCAATTGTGCCCACTGCTTTTTGGTGAGGCTTTCGGCAATGCTGCCGATGAGGTTCATAAACAGGGGAATCAGCGGTGCCGTGACGAGCAAAATCAGGCCAGAGATCCAATCTCGGGGGAAGACCAAGACCAACACCAACAAAGGCACAGCCGCCGCCAAAACCACCTGGGGCAGATAGCGGCGGAAGTAGGTTTCCAGTTCTTCCAACCCTTCGGTGAGGGTATTGGTGAGTTCACCGGTGCGCTCGCCGTGGGTGTAAACCGGGCCCAGCAAGGCCAAATGGGTGAGCAAGCGTTCGCGCAGGGTGCGTTTGACCGCCGCGGCCACCCGAAAGGCGCTCACCTCCGCGCCCCAGGCAGCCCCTGCCCGCAACATCAACACCACCACAAAAGCAAAAGCCGCGCCCCGAAGGTCGGCCAGCGAGGCTTTTTCCAAAAATACGGCGTTGACCATCCAGGCCACCAGGGCGGCTTGCGCCACGATGAGCAATCCCCCTAAGATCCCCAGCACCACGGTCACCGCAAAGGCCGCGCGCGGCCCTTGCAACAGAGCAAGCAGACGGCGATCCAGATTCATAGGCTCAATTATACCCGCGCCGCTGCGGCTGGCGACGTGGGAAGCCGCTCATTGCTGTGCGGGGACCCAAACGCCTCCGTCATACCGCCACACCAGGCGCTTGCCCTCGCCTGTGGAAACCACAAAATCGTAAATTCCATCGCCGTCGGGGTCTTCCACATAGGGCACGGCCGCCCGGTATCCTTGTGGGTCAGCGTCGCGCAGCACATCCACCAAACCGCCGTCGCGCCAGGCCAAGATGGCATAGCGCTCCCAGCACACTTGCCCATCTTGGCTGCAATGGGCGGCGCTCACCACCAATTCGTCTTTGCCGTCGGCGTTCAGGTCTTGCGCGAATTGAATCAAAGGCGCGCCCCAGGCCTTGGACGTCGCGGGTTCCACAAACACGATGGGCTCGTCGAAGGCTCCCCCGCGACACACAAAAGCCAACAGCACCCCTTGCGGCGGCTTGGTCTGGGAGTGGGGGTCAAAGAGGGAAACCACGACGTCTTCTGCGTGGTCGCCGTTCAAATCCACCCCCACGGCAGCGCGGGGCAAGTTGCCGATGTGGGCCGCTTGCAGGCCGCGGTTGAGCTGTTCCACCGGCAGCCCTGCGTCGAGGGCCTCAAGGATGGCCTTTTGCTGCGCTGTGGCAAAGGTCAAGGGGGCAGGCAAGGTGGCTTGTGCGCGGGGTGGCACACAGGGGTGCATCCAAGCCCCTTGGGGGGTCGGCGTGGGTTGAGGCGTGGGGGTGGGGGTTGCGGTGGGGGTTGGGGTGGCCGTGGGCTGGGGAGAAGGTGTGACGGTGGCCGAAGGCCACGGGGTGGGCGATGGCGTAGGGATGACTTGGAACGTGGCGCAGCCAGCCAAGGCCAAAGCCGTGGTCAACACAATCAGGAGCAAACGACGCTTGCGCATGAAAACCCTCCTCACACTCAAGACCCGAAAGAGGCTGTGGGGCATGGGCCATCCCCAACACGGCCCATCGTGCGCGCTGCGGCGAACAAAAAAGACGGGCCCACGCCAAACCGTGAGAAGCCCGTCTTACCGAGGCTGGGGCGCCTGGACTCGAACCAGGATTAACGGATCCAAAGTCCGCTGTGCTGCCGATTGCACCACGCCCCAAGGGTGTGCGCAATTTTATCACACTCCTGCGTTCAGGGCAACGCTCATCGTAAAGTCGCGCCATGAAAGAGGGCTTCGAACAAGCCGTTCACCGCGAGCCCACGAGTGGCGCGAGCGGGGGAGGCGGGCAACGGGCCGCGGTTGGGTTCAGTCGGAGTCTTCGGCTTCTTCGCCGGGGGCCAAGCCCAGCCGCCGCGCTTGCTCGTAGGAAAGGACGTCGGGGTTGATGGCGTGCCCCGGCGTGCGGTGGTCGTCGGCCAGCGTTTCCCAAAAGCGGTCTGCCTCTTCGGGGGAGAGGCCTTGGTTGAGCAAGCTGAGCAAATCGTCGCCGCTGTCCGCGGGTTCCAGAGGCTCGGCCGGTGGCGTTTCTTCGGGCGCTGGCGCGACTTCCTCTTCCTCTTCCGCAGGCGGGTTTTGGCGCAACACGCCCAACCGTTCCAAAATGCGGAATAGCCCGCGGGCGGTCTTCCGACTTTGCTCAACCACTTGCGCCAGCGGCGGCATGTTGCACGGTTTGGCGCACAATACCAAAAGGGCGTATTGCTGATCTACCGGTGTCAGGTGGAGCGCTGCCTCGTCTGATTCAAAGATGAAGTAGTTGCGGGGAGGGCTGCTCTTCAACAGGCGAGAAATCTTTAGCCCGGTGGCGTAAACTGTCATCAAAGGGAAGAGGGCTTCGTGGGGCACCAGGGATGTATCCAAAGCGCCGGCCTGCAACACGACGTGCCCCACCTCATCCAACAACAAGACGGCGCGGGCGTCTAACGTGGTGCGCAAATCGGCCAGCAGGTCGGCCATGCGGTCGGTGGCTTGTTCCTCTTCTTTTTCCAGCGAGGGGGGCAAGTCGCCCAAGATGCTTTTGACCAAACCCAGATGGCGCTCGATGGCGTCTAACAGGTCGGCCAATTCTACGGGTTTGCGGAACCACGCATCGGCTTCGACCGCTTTGGCGGCTTCCAACACTGCGTCGTCGGGCAAGCCCGAGAGCAGAAAAATTTTCGTCTGCGGATGGCGGGCTCGCAGGCGCTGAATGACTTGGGGGCCATCCATGCCGGGCAGCCGCATATCTACCACGGCCAAATCAATGGGGTGGTGCATGGCTTCCAGCAATGCTTCTTCCCCCGAGGGGGCGTCAAACACGACAAAGTTTTCGCCCAGCGATTGGATCCCCACACGCAACATGCGGGCCAATTCGCGGTGGTCTTCCACAATCAAAATATGAAATTGCTGCTCCATGAGGTCTTCCTTCGAGGCCATCATCGGAAATGGCTATGAGGAGGGCTTGACAGGGTAATGTTGTTCGTAGGCTTCAAAGGTTTCTATCAAAGATCGAGCAACCTGGCCGGCAAAGTCTTTGACCTTGCGCAAAACGGCAATCCACAACGGGGTGGATTGTACTTGGGAACGCTCAATGACATCCAAAAAAGCCTCAATGGTTGCGTTGCAGAAGAAGAAAAAGGCTTGCAAGGCCTCGGTTTTGGTCAGCCCTGCTTGCCGCGCGCGGGTGGCATATTCGTACCCCAACGACTGCGCCTCGGCTTCGGCTTTTGCCTGGTCGCTGCTGTCAATCAGATAGGCCCACAGCCCTTGCAACAATGCTCGTCCGCTGTGGCGATATTCCTCACGCGCGTTTTCGTCCAATTTTTGATACCAGGCCTCCTGCGCCAAAGCCCCTTCGTCCACCCTCATCCGCACTTGCTGGAGCGCGGTCTGGATAAAATCCTTCGGGATGCTGACCTCACTGGAGTAGTTTTGCGCCAGCATCCACAGTTCCAATTCGCTCCGTCGAAAACGGCGGTGACCACCGCGGGTGCGATGGACAGGGATTTTCCCCTCATTGGCCCAAATGCGCACTGTGGAAGGATGTACCCCTAACATTTGAGCCACTTCGCTAAGGGTCAGCCATTCTTTGTGTTGCCAAGGCATAAGACAACTCCTTCAATCATTCCTGGAATAGGGGCCCCGCGTGCGCCCCTGGGTAATCCCCTCTTCTGGGGTGACATCCCTCACCGGGCAAGCAAATCTTACCATAAAAACCTACAAGTTTCACAACTTTTGCGCAAATTTTAAAGGTGCCGTCCCTCGGCCTCCAGGCAGGGAACGCCGCGAGGCCGCGAGCCGACAGCCGAGCGCCAACAGCAAGCCTGGGCGCTGCGGGCGGTGGGGTATTTCACGGTTTCAGTGCGCTGGGCATGCTGCTTCTTCCAGCAGACGCTTCGCCTGGGCGAGGAAATCTTCGGGGGTTGGTGCGGTGAGCAACGCCCGCCGTTGCGCTCGGTCTTTCAAATAGGGCGCCAGATATTGCGCCGCGTATTTGCGGAAAAGGACCAACCCACGCGAAGGGCCATAAAAATCCAAGCTGCGGGCCAAGTGCCGTTGGAGCACCGCCCATACCTCTTCTGGGGGGACGTCCTCTCTGCGGCGGCGGGCGAAGATCCAGGGGTTGCGGATGGCCGCCCGGCCAATCATGACGCCAGCCACGCCGGTGTGGGCTTTCATGCGCTCGATATCCGCGGGCGTGCGCACGTCACCGTTGCCCAATACCGGAATCTGCACCAACTGCACGATTTCAGCGATGGCATCCCAATCGGCCTGGCCGCCATAGCCTTGCGCGCGCGTGCGGCCATGCACAGCCAGCAGTGCGCCGCCGTTTTCTTCTATGATGCGGGCTATCAGGCGGTAATTGCGGCAGTGCTCATCCAGCCCAAGGCGAATTTTGGCCGTCACGGGCACTTCCAAATGCCGCGCCAGCAGCCGAATGATGCGAGCGACCTTGAGGGGGCTACGGAGCAAACCCGCGCCAGCCCCCCGCCGCACAATCCGCCCATCGGGGCACCCCATGTTGATGTCGATGGCCGCGGGGCCATAGGCTTGCAACCGCAAGGCGGCTTCCAGCAGCATCTTTGGGGTGCTGCCATAAATCTGGAAGACCACGGGCTGCTCCCACGGCAAATAGGTCCAGCGTGGGCGCACGTGCTCTGGGCGCTGCACCACGTCGGGCGCGTGGATGAACTCAGTATAGCTCATCGCCGAGCCCAACTCGCGACAAAGCGAACGGAAGGGCAAATCCGAATACCCATCCATTGGCGCCAACACTGTATCGCCCAACACAGGCGTTGCACCCAACCAAAACACAGGCTTTTGCATCGCGATAAAAAAATCCACCGAAGCCCCACTCCCTCGCGTCGCCTCGGTGGATGGCAGTCAACCTCTCAAAGATTCACGCCAGTTTGATTTCCTTCTCAAAGCCCCACAAGCCGTGGATGTTACAATGGGAAAGCGCCATCAGCGTCCCCGGCTCGCTAATTTGCATGGCAAACGTCACGGTGGGGTGGGCATACACCGGCCCTTTGTTGGGGCCTTTGGTGGATTCGCCGTGGGCGCGGAAGTCGAAGCGCCCAACATGGTGCGCAAATTTGCTGCCCTCGGGCTGGAAGAAGACGTCAATCCACGCAATGAAATGTTCGGTGGTGTTGGGGTGGGGAAGCTCTTTGCCCACGCTCACGGTCACCAAAAAGGGCTCATTGGCTTTCACCGTCTCGGGGCATTCAATGACCGGGGTGTGTTTCTCTTTCTTCCAGTCGGCGGTTTGAATGGCTTCGGCCAGTTTCATCAGATGCCTCCTTGGCTTTAAATCCTGGGGCCTTAAGTGTTAGACGAAAAACGCGGGCATTTGCACTCTGGCCAATTCATTATATCATTCAAGCCCATTTTTGATACAATGATTTTCATCAAAGTTTCGGCATGCGTTAGAGGGCTTCCCTAACGCTTTTGCGTGTCATCAGCGCCAAAAATCCATTGCCTTGGGCTTTTGTTGCTTTGGCCCGTTTTGCCACCCTTGGTCTGTTCATCCTTTTTGGGAGAAACCTCATGCGTTTGCGACGATTTTCATGGCTCATCTTGTTGATTGTTTTGAGCGCTTGCAGCCGTGCCTCGACCGCGGCCGTGGCCACCACATCCCCGCCCCCCAGCCCTACCCTCGCGCCCTCAGCCACGGCTTCGCTCACCCCCACCCACACAGCCACGCCGCCGCCCTCAGCCACCCCCTCACCTTCGCCCGTGCCCTCTCCAACGGCTTCCCCGACCCCCAAAGCCTGGTGCGGCGCACCAGCCGAGATGACCATTTTGGTCGCCGGCGCTTACCGCGGCTTGGATGACCTGGCCGATGCCATCCGCATTGTGCGCATTGATTTCGTCACCCCCAAGGTGACCGTGGTGCCTTTGCCCCGCGATTTGGAAATCCAACTGCCGCCCGACGTGCCTTACAACAGCCCCACCAAACTCAACGTGAGTTACATCTTGGGCACTCCGGTCTTTAGCCACAACGTGGGCATCGAAGGCGGCGCCCAACTGCTGGCGCGCACCATTGAGCATAACTTCGGCATCCACGTGGACCATTACCTGGTGGTGAGCGGCCGCGGCTTCCGTGATTTCATTGACGTCATCGGGGGCGTGCCGGTTTACATCCCCTACCGCATCAAAGACTACGCCTCAGGCGCCAATTTCTACCCCGGGCCTCACTGGCTCGATGGGCGGGAAGCCCTCCAACTGGCCCGAGCGCGCAAAGACACCCCCGGCGGCGACCTCACCCGCATCGAACGCCAAACCTGGATCCTCAAAGGCATCCTCATCAGCTTGGCCCAAGGCGAGACGCTGCAACAAATTCCCGACATCTTCCAGACCTTTCAGCGCAGCATGGTCACCGACCTGACCTTGGAAGATGTCAAAGATTTCACGTGTCTCACCGCGCACATGCTGGAAACCGACCAAAAACCCATCTATTACAACCCGCCAACCGACCTGCTGACCAACACCCGCGACAACGTCTACATTTTCATCAATCAGCCACCCGCGTGGTCGGCCGTGGTCCAATGGGATGAGCGCTATGTGGATTGGCTCCACAAAGCGTTGCAAGGCGAAATCGAGCCCTAACCCGCCAGCGCGCCCTGGGCTGCGGCCAGGCGGTGGGCAGAGGGCTGCTCTCCAGCCTCAGGGCTAAGAGGTTGTCGAAACGGTCTGGGCTGCTGCTGACTTTTGCTTTCCCCCAAGCACACAGTCGGGCCTGCGTCTCTGTGGCGCGGGCCTGATTTGTTACCGCAACGCCGCGTCCAGCGCCTGCCGCAATGCGCGCACCTGCACCACCTCTAAACCCGCGGGGGGCTTCAAACGGCGGCCCATCTGCCGGGGCACGATGGCAGTTTTGAAGCCCAGGTTGGCGGCTTCCCGCAGGCGGGCTTCCAGTTGGCTCACGCTGCGCAGTTCGCCCGAGAGGCCAATCTCGCCGATGAGCACCGCGTCGGCGCGCACGGGGCGGTCTTTGACCGAGGAGGCCAGCGCAGCG
>CAYLRJ010000059.1:0-3324 GCA_964386185.1 uncultured Anaerolineaceae bacterium | reverse complement strand
GCTCAAGGCCGGCTTCCCCGTGGAAGTGCCCGCGGTGAGCATCAACCGCATGTGCGGCTCCAGCCAGCAGGCCGTGCACTTTGCCGCCCAGGCCATCTTGGCGGGCGATATGGATATCGTGGTCGCTGGCGGCACCGAGATGATGTCGCACCAGCCCCTGGGCGCGGATTACCCCGAAACATGGCCTGAGTTGCCTTATAAAATCATCCACCAGGGCCTCAGCGCGGAGCTGATGGCCGAGAAATGGGGGCTGAGCCGGGAAGCGTTGGACGATTTCGGCTACGAAAGCCACTTGCGGGCTATGCGCGCCATTCAGGAAGGCCGCTTCGACGCGCAAATTTTGCCCCTCACCCGCCCCGATGGCCGCGTGGTGAAAGTGGACGAGGGCGTGCGCATGCCGCCCGACCGCGAGAAAATGCGCACCTTGCCGCCTGCTTTCAAGCCCGATGGCGTGGTCACCGCAGGCAACGCGAGCCAAATCAGCGATGGCGCGGGCGCGCTGGTGATTGCTTCTGCCAAGGCCGTGGGGCGCTGGAACCTGATGCCCCGCGCCCGCATCGTGGCCCGCGCTGTGGTCGGCACCGACCCTACCCTGATGCTCGACGGCCCCATCCCTGCCACCCGCAAAGTGCTCAAAATGGCCGGCCTCACGCTGGATGAGATGGACGTCATCGAAATCAACGAAGCCTTTGCCAGCGTGGTGCTGGCCTGGCAAAAAGAGCTCCAGCCCGATATGCGCAAAGTGAACCCCAACGGCGGCGCCATTGCCCACGGCCACCCTCTGGGCGCGACCGGCGCGATTTTGATGACCAAACTGCTCTACGAACTGGAACGCATCGAAGGCCGCTATGGCCTGCAAGTGATGTGCATCGGCCACGGCATGGCCACCGCGACGATTATTGAACGCGTGTAAACGCCCGCGCTGGGTTGCGCCTTGTGGGAAGGGTGGGCAGGGCGCGGTTTCCCAAAGAAAAAACAGGGCGCAATGACCTTGCGCCCTGTTTTGGTTTTCGTGGCCTATGGCTTAGGCCGATTCTTTGTTGCTTTCGGCTTCCAGGTGTTGACGCACTAATTCGCGCCGCAAAATCTTGCCCACTGTGGTCTTGGGTAATTCGGTGCGGAATTCGACGTGGGTGGGCACTTTGAATTTGGCCAGCCGTTCTTTGCACCAGGCGCGAATTTCCTCTTGGGTGAGGGTTTCGCCTGGTTTGGGCACCACCCAGGCTTTGACGGTTTCACCACGATAGGGGTCGGGGATGCCGGCGACCGCGACTTCCAACACTTTGGGATGGGCCGCGATGACCTCTTCGACTTCGCGAGGCCAAACCTGATAGCCGCCGGGTTTGATGAGCTCTTTTTTGCGGTCGACGATGTAGAAGTAGCCGTCTTCGTCCATGTAGGCGATATCGCCGGTGTGGAGCCAGATTTTGCCGTCTTCCCGTTTGCGAAGCACATTGGCCGTTTCGGTGGGCATGTTGTGATAGCCTTTCATCACTTGCGGCCCGTGGATGATGAGCTCGCCGACTTCGCCGGGTGGGAGTTCGGTTTTGCCGTCGTCCAGGCTGATGATTTTGGCGTCTACGTCGGGCAGGGGCAGGCCGATGGAGCCAGTGCGGTTTTCGCCCAAGACCGGGTTGCAGTGGGTCGCTGTGGGGGCTTCCGAAAGGCCATAGCCCTCGAAGACTTTGCCGCCGGTGAGGGCTTCGAATTTTTCCTTGGTTTCCCGCATCAGGGGCGCTGAGCCAGAGATGCACACTTTGATGCTGCTCAGGTCGTATTTCCCGGCTACTACGTCGGGGTAGTTGTTGATGGCGTTGTAAAGCGTGGGCACGCCGGGGAAGATGGAAGCGTGGTATTTTTGGATGTTGCCCAAGACGTCTTTCAAATTACGCGGGTCGGGCACCATCACCAAACTGGCGCCCGAGGCAATGCCAAAGAGCATGCCCGAAACCATGCCATACACATGGAAGAGCGGGATTGCCATCAGCACCACTTCGTTGCCTTCTTCCAGGTTGGTCACCCAGTTTTTGATTTGTAAGGTGTTGGCGACCAAGTTGCGGTGCAGGGCCACCGCGCCCTTGGAAAGCCCCGTGGTGCCGCCGGTGTATTGCAAGAGGGCCACGTCTTCGGGGCCAACTGCAATTTGTGGGCGGTCTTCGGGGGAATGTTGGGCAATGAGGTCTTGCATCCAAACATCCCCATCGCGCAGGGTCACCCGGAAGCCGCCTTTCTTTTCGGTGGTGAGGGTAAACAGGAAGCGCAACACAGGGGGCAGGGTTTCTTTGAGATTGGTGACCACCAGTTGTTTGAGGCCTGTTTTGGGTTGGACCTCTTTGATGCGTTCGTAATAGTTGCTCATAACCACCATATATTCCACGCCCGCGTCGTTGAGTTGGTGTTCGATTTCCCGCGGGCTGTAGAGGGGGTTGGTGGCCACGACAACGCCGCCAATTTTGAGAATGGCAAAATAGGCGATGACAAACTGGGGCGTGTTGGGCATGAACAGCCCCACCCGATCCCCCTTGCGGACACCCAAGGCGTAGAGTCCGGCTGCGAGGCGATCTGTGAGGTCGTTCAGTTCCCGATAGGAGATTTTCGCGCCTTTGAAGATGGTGGCGGCTCGATCGGGATATTTGCGTGCGTTTTCTTCCAAAAAGTGGAAGAGAGGTACCGGTGGGTATTCAATGTGAAACGGCACCCCCTTGTCGTAATGCTGAAACCAGGGACGATTTTCCATTTGTGCGACTCCTCCATCCATCACAATAGGGAATAAGCCGCGGCAGAACCCGCGGTCAAGGCCCATCCATCCGCTTTCAAGTATAGGATGAGAGGGGAGAAAAGTCAATTCAAAAATTGTTGGTTGCTTGGTTGGCTGGTTGCTTGGTTACTTGGTTGCCTGGTTACTTGGTTACTTGGTTACTTGGTTGCTTGGTTGCCTGGTTACCTGGTTGGCTGGTTACTTGGTTGCTTGACGCCCCCTCGCCGCACCTTGTGGGCAGTAGGGGCGGAGCGTTGCTCCGTCCTGGGATGCACACGGAGCCACAGAGGGCACGGAGGGGGGATAGGGCAAGGCACGCCTTGCCCCTACGAAAAAATCGGCGGCAATTGGTGCAAATCGGTGGATAGCCTCACCATGTCATTGCGAGGGCCTTGTAGGGGCGCAGCGCTGCTGCGCCCAGGGCCCGCAGCAATCCCCCGGCTGGGAGGCGTGAGAGGCAAGCCCCTTTCGCCCACTGGCTGGAAGATGGCTTCGGCCCCTGGCGGGGCCTCGCCATGACACAGAAGCGAGGCGGCTCGGCGTTGGGGCTCACACAGCGGCACGGA
>CAYLRJ010000058.1:0-3619 GCA_964386185.1 uncultured Anaerolineaceae bacterium | reverse complement strand
CGCACAACGGCCAAGGCTTGAGAGAGCGAGGTCAACTCGCTGCGCAGGTGACCCAAGGGGGCCACTTGTTGAGCGATGGCATCGTGGTCATTGTGCAAATGCTGAGCCAAGCGTTTTTGCGCCTGGCCCAACAACGAGGCCAGATAGCGGGCGTCGCCGGTGCGGTTGAAGCGGTCGGCGGCCGAGGCCCATTCCAGCAGGTTTAGCATGGGGCTGAGGTCGAAGAGCGGCGCCCGGTGGGGCGTTGTGGATTGGTCGCGCACATCAAAGGCGCCATAGACCACCGCGCGCACCTGAACTTGCATGGCCGTGCGAAGATAAGCCGCAACCAGAAGGGCGATGTAGGGGAAGGAGCGCAAACCATGGGTGATGTCGAAGGCGATTTCGTCGCCCTCTTGCACACTATCGGTGATGGTGGTGAAGATTTCCCACAACTCGGCGTCGGTTTTTCCCAAGGGAATGGCATGGGATTCGACGGGTAAGTCTGGCGGGAGGGCTTGCTGAAAAAGGGGGAAGATTTGCGCTCGTGCCTCGTCGGTGAGAAAGACAATCAGGCGTTGCGGTTGGAGGAAGTGGACGCTGGCAAGGGGGGCAAAGCGGGCATCGAATGTTTGGCCGCGCCACACATAACGGGTTTCGTGATATTTCCCTAAGCCAAGAAAAGTCAGCAGTTTCACTCGTTTGCCTCCAAAGTGAGGACCACCCACCCAAAGGGCGCGACGGCTTTGGGCGCGGTTTTGTCCACGGTGACGACGCGCCGCGAGATAGGGAAGGGGTCGCCAACTTCGCGCCGCCGTCGGCTGCGGTGTTGGAGACGGAATTGGCGGACCAATTTTTCGAAGAGGTGTTCGTCCTTTTGGAGATGAGTCCAAAAGGTCTTGCCATCCCAACCGCTGCCCCACCCGATTTGCAGGAGGGCCTGATGTTTGGGCAGGCGCAGGGCGTCGAGTTGGCGGTAGAAGCGGGCGATTTTTTCCGCGCCCCGGATCCCTTCGAACCAGGCCGCGAGGCGTTCGATGCGGGCTCGGCTATGGGCTTGGATGCGGGGCATGAGTTCGGTGAGCCAATGCTTTCGGTTGCCAAAGTGAAGGCGCGGTTCGGCGTAGGGGGCAAAGAGGCTGTCGTCGATCTTCAGCGTGCCGCGAAGAGTTTGGTCGCCGAGGATGGCTTCCAAACTGATGGGGGATTGGATGTCGTTGGGGGTCAGCACGCGGGCGACGACGACGCCCAGCGCCTGGTTGGGGTCGAGGTTGCCGTGCAGGTCCGAGACCTGAAGGGCACGCAGCAGGTCGTGGTTGGGGTCTTTGCCGAAGAGTTTGCGCTCTAAGGGGCGGCCGGCCCAGTTTCGGCTGTGGCCGATGGCGTCGCGGCTGAGGCGGATGTGGGCCTCGTCCCAGCCGGTCCAGGCCAGGGCCGTGCGGATGGCCCCTTTGAGGGACGAGCCGGGGATATAGGGCCGGTCCCAGGGGTCTTTGATGCAGGCTTGGAGGCGGGCGTCGTTTTTGAAGGAGTAGGGGATGCCGCGCACCACATAGCGGAAAAAGGCGGGGTTGTTGAAGTCTTGCGGAGAGAGCACTTGGCCGGGCAGCGGGTAACGGCTCTGGCCGGGGCGGTCGAGCCCCATTTGCTCCCATTTGGCTTCGAGCACGGCGTCCACATCCAGGCGCCAGGTGCGTCCGTTGTGGATGACGAAATCGAAACCCAGGCGCAGTTCTTCGCCCGCGCCGATGTGGACGGGCGTGAGGGTCTGGAGGGTGACTTGGTAGGTGGTCATGCTTCACCTCTCTGATAGCCCACGGCCACGGCGAGGCCGCTTCGCCAGACGGGATGGGCAGGGGGCTGGAAGGTGTCTTCGGGCCCGGGCACGGGCTTGAGGTCCACGAGTTGGCCGTAGGGCAAGGGTTGGTCCAGTGGTCCCAGCACCGCGCCTTCCCGCAACAGGTTGATGGCCCGCCGCCGCAGGCTGTAGCCATCTAACCAGCCACCCAAGCGCTCGACTTCGTACGCCGCGGCGGGGTCCCGCAAGGCTGGGATTTCGTCGGCGCGGGGCAGGTAGCGGCTGAGGGTGGTCCACATTGCCCCGTCTTCGGGGGTGGGAAGGTCGAGGTCGTGCCACGGGGTGATGGTAGCCGCGCCATACCCTGAGGTGCGTTCGGCGCCCAGGCCGGTATCGCCCAGGTCGGTGAGCAGGTCTTGCAGCAGGGCGTGTTGTTGGGGATCGTCGCTCAGCCACTGGACGCCGAACCACAGGCCGCAGCCTTTGGCAAAGTGCACGGCGCCGATGTGGAAGAGGTTGCTGTTGTGGAGCGCTCGCCCCACCGCGACGCGGGGACGCTTTTCGGCGCTCCAGAACTTCAGCGTCTCGGGGTGACAGTTTTGGCGCCGTTGCTTCGGCGAGATGGGCAGGCCGCCTTCCTCTGCAGGGAGGAGCCACACGGTCTCGTGGTGGATGCGGAGCAGGCGGTGGGTTTCCCACACGCTCAGCAGGGAATGGCCCTGGATGAGCAAGCGATAGATGCCCTCAGAGACGAAGCGCACCTTTTTGAGGTCCTTGGGACGCAGGGCCGGGGCGGTTTGGGTTTGTTTGGGGGGGCGCAGGGCGGCTTTGGGCACGGGAAAGAAGCGCACTTCGCCCGCGTAAGGGAAGGTGGAAGTCACCAGGAAGGGAGGCGTGCGGGGGGCTTGGGGCGTTCCCAGCCAGTTTTCTACCGCTTCGGGGCCGTAGAGGGCCGCCAGGCGGATGACGAGAGCCGCGAAGAGGCTGTCGGAAGGCCAGGTGACCCGACTTTCTTCGTGCCCGATGCCGTGTTCCCCGAAGTGAAACGCGCCGCGCCCCTGGATTTTCCAGGTTTGCAGTTTCATGAGAGCCTCCTTGTCAGGCTACGGGCACGTTTTCTTGCAGCCACGCTTGTAGTTCGTCGAATGCGTCGGCCAGTTCCTGCACGCTGTCGAATTCGCGGAAGGTTTGCGGCGTGCCGTAATCGTTTTTGCTGCGGGCGTACACTTTGATTTGGGTAAATTTCACCTTGCCGTAGCCGCGCGAGCCCGAGCCGCCCAGGTAGTCATCCTCGATCAGCTGCATTCCCTCGATGACGGTTTTGAGGCGCTCGTAGTCGGCTTGTTCGTAGAGGCTGAAGACCAACTCGGTGGGGCCGAACACCGCGCCCGCGGGCACCCGCTCCATGGTGCGCGGGGTGGCCGCGCTGGTGACCCGGTCGATGGCGACTTCGGTCTTCAACTCGGCGTAGAGCAGATCGGTGCGCGCGTCTTGGAGTTTTTGGGCGCTTTCCTCGGTCAGTTCCGCGTCGCGCACCACCAGGCGGCTGAGGGTGATGGTGTCTTGCCAGTCTTGGGGGTCGGTGGGGGCGGGGATGCCGAAGATGGTGCAGACCGGGCATCGGAGATAGTCGTCCTTGGTTTCGCAGGAGTGGATGGACACCTTGTTGATGGTTTTGTTGAAGGGCAGGCCGTACATTTTTTCCAGCAAAGAGCGCATCTTGCCCCGCAGGCTGGAGCCGGGGATGTAGGGGCGCTTGGTCAGGGGGTTGCGGATGATTTCCTTGTCCAACCCGCCGATTTCCAAATCAGAGCCAGAGCCGCCGATGTGGAGGCCGGTTTT
>CAYLRJ010000057.1:0-37238 GCA_964386185.1 uncultured Anaerolineaceae bacterium | reverse complement strand
ACTGAAAAAGCATGTGCGCCACGAACTGGGGCCCATCGCAGTGCCGGCCAAAATCGAAGTGGTGGACAAACTGCCCAAGACCCGCAGCGGCAAAATCATGCGCCGCGTCTTGCGGGCCAAGGCAATGGGCCAACCCGTGGGCGACCTCTCCACCTTGGCCGATTAGCCCTCACCAGGGCGTCACCTCTTTATCCTTCCATTCCATCCCTTTTTATCGCCAAGCCCAGAGGCATCGTCCTCTGGGCTTGGGCTTTGCCTCGCATCCCACATCACATCATGGCGCCCTCCCTGCCACTCCTCCCCTCGCCCCCGAAGAAAATGGAGTAAAATTGCCCTACCAGCGTTTTAAGACCCCGGGTCCAACCACGCTGCGCCCAGCGGAAGAAGGGCTTCCCTCCCCCGCGTGGCCTCGGCGTGGCTCTCTGCCCCTCAGGAGCCCCACGCTCGTATGGAGACTTTCCTTCAAGTCTGGGCTAACACCGCGGCGCGCAAAGTGCTGCTCTCTTTGGTCATCGTGCTCTTGGGCATCGGCTTCAAGCGCTTTTTGCTCCGTTTAATCCGCGCCAGCCTGCCCGAAGGCAAAACCAACTTCTTCACCATCCGTAAACTCACAGGCTACGCAGTTGACTTCTTGGTGTTGGCGGTGGTGTTTGTGATTTGGGCCCAGCCCATCATCGCCGACATCTCGGTGACGTTGGGCATCTTGGGCGCCGGCCTGGCCTTCGCCCTCCAAGAACTCATCGGCGCCCTGGCCGGCTGGCTCACCATCGTCACCACCCAGCCGTTCAACATCGGCGACCGCATCGAAATCAACGGCGTCCAAGGCGACGTGGTGGATATTACCCCCCTCTTCACCCGCCTGTTGGAAATCCGCCACTGGTTGAATTACGACCACCCCACCGGCAGATTGGTGTCGGTCTCCAACGCGGCGGTTTTCCAAAACCCGGTTTTCAACTATTCCCAACGCTTCAATTTCATCTGGGACCAAATCGTCATCCCCATCACCTACGATGCCGATTGGCAAAAAGCCATCCAACTGCTGCTTTCCGCCGCCCAGAGCCACCCCAACTACCAGGCCCTGCTTCCCGCGGCCAAAACCGCACTTCGTCGCGCCCGACAAGATTTTGCCCTGCAAGACCTCACCTTAGACCCTCAAGTTTTTGTAAAACTTACCGACAATTGGATTGAACTCACCCTGGTTTATCCCGTCGAAGCCACCGCGCGCCCGTGGGTTCACAGCGACCTCAGCCAAACCATTCTGCGCGGCCTGCAGGAAGCCCACATCACCGTGGCTTCGGAAACCATTGACATCGTCCACTTTGCTGGTGCGGCTTCCGAGCGGCGCTGAACGCTGAACCCGCGCATTCTGCCCTGAGCCGCCCCATCCTCCCTGTTTGACCCTTTCCCCAAAGGAGCCGCCCTTGTCCGTTCCTCGTAGCCTTGGCCTCGCCCTGAGCGGTGGCGGCGCTCGCGGTCTGGTCCATATCGGCGTCCTCAAAGCCCTGGAAGCCGCGGACATTCCCGTGGGCTTCCTGGCCGGCACCAGCATGGGCGGGGTGATTGCAGCCGCCTACGCGGCGGGGATGTCGCCCACAGAGATGGAGCGCCTCGCCCTGGCCCACGCCAACCTCCGCTCGCTGTGGCGCGTGGCCGACCCCACGCTGCCGCGCAAAGGGCTTTTCAAAGGCGAACAATTGGAAGCCTTTTTCAAAGAATACCTGGGGGAAAAAACCTTCGCCGACCTGCGCATCCCGCTCACCCTGGTGGCGGTGGACCTCAACAGCGGGCGAGAAATTCACCTCAACCGCGGTTGCCTCGCGCCCGCCATGCGCGCCACCCTCTCAATCCCTGGGCTGCTGGCCCCCGTCGAAATGGACGGCATGCGGCTGGTGGATGGCGGCTTGCTCAACAACCTCCCTGCGGATGTAGTGCGCAAAATGGGAGCCGACGTGGTCATTGGGGTGGATGTCTATTCCGACAACACCGGCTCGTTTTGGCAACATCTCTCCCAAAAGCGGCTCATCGCCAACACCATCGGCGACCTCATCGCCACCTTGGGCGATGCCCTCAACTTGGTGGTCCGCGCGCATAGCGCGTATCGGCTTCAACAAAATCCCCCCGACTTCCTGCTGCAACCCTCGGTGCCGCCCCAGGTCACCGTCATCTCAGGCTATGATCAAGCCCCGCAACTCATTGCGCTGGGCGAACAAGCCGTGCAAGCCATCCTGCCCACGCTCCGCGAGGCGCTCGCGCAACCCACGCTCCAAAAGCCCTAATGGAAACCTCACCCCCCACGCCCGATGTGCTAATTGTTGGCGGCGGCGTCATTGGGCTGGCCACGGCCTACGCGCTGCTGCGTCGTGGTCTGACGGTCGTCGTCGCCGAAAGGCAAGCGATAGGCGCCGGCAGTTCGCCAGGGAATGCAGGCTGGATTGTGCCCAGTTACAGCATCCCCCTGGCGTCGCCCCACGCGCTGGGGCACGGTCTGCGCTGGCTCCTGGACGCCACCAGCCCATTCTACATCCGCCCCCGCGTGGAACCCGCCCTCTGGCAATGGCTGGCGCGTTTTCTCTGGGCCAGCCGCCCCGCCCAGGTCGCCCGTAGCATCCCCCTGCTGCGCGATTTGGGGCAAGCCAGCCAAGCCCTGCTGGAAACCTGGATTCGCCAAGAAGGATGGGCGTGCGGCTATCAACGCCGCGGCGTGCTCACCCTCTACCTCACCGAAGCAGCCCGCCGCGCGGGGGAAAGCGAAGCCCGCCTGCTCCAGCGCCACGGCATCGCGGCCGAAATGCTCGATCGTCAAGCCGTGCAGGCGCGGGTGCCCCAGGCGGAAACCGCCGTAGGCGGCATGCTCACCCCCCACGACGCGCACCTCGACCCTGCCGCCTTGTTGCAAGCCCTGGCCAGTCAAATCCGCCGGCTGGGTGGCACCATCTTAGCGCCGGCGCCGGTGCAAGGCTTCCGCCTCGAAGGGGAACGGGTGCGCGAGGCCTGGGCTGGGGACCAGCGTTTGCGCCCCCGCCATGTGGTCATCGCAGCCGGGGCTTGGAGCCCGCGCGTGGGAAAGATGCTGGGGCTTTCCCTCCCCATCCAGGCAGCCAAGGGCTACAGCCTCACCTTCGAAAACCCGCCTTTTGTGCCCCCTTTGCCCCTCATGCTGGGAGAAAGCAAAGTCGCGGTGACCCCCTTGCCCCACGGGCACTTACGGCTGGCCGGCACCCTGGAACTCGCAGGCCTCACCACCGCCATCAGCCCCCGCCGCGTGGCCGCACTGCGCGAAGCGGCCCAACGGTATCTGGGCTTCCCCCACACCAAACCACAACCACAGCCCTGGGTCGGCCTGCGCCCCTGCACGCCAGATGGGCTGCCCATCATCGGCCGCGCACCTCGGCTGGCCAACGTCTTTCTCGCCACAGGGCATTGCATGCTCGGCGTTTCGTTGGCCGCCATCACAGGGGAACTCGTCGCCCAAAGCCTGACGGGAGAATCCCCCACCTTCGCGCTCCAACCGTTCCGTGCAGACCGGTTCTAACCATCCCGCGCGCTGGACTTCCCGTCAGCCCTCCTTCGATGGCGCCGAGGCCTCAGATGAATGGGCTGTCGTGTCCACCTGCCGGGAACGCCAAATCAAAAAGGCCAACCACGGAAGGCTCAACCACATCAGCCCTACGCCCCACCGGGTGTCGCCTGTCAACACAGCCAAGAGCAAACCAAACACCAAAGGCTGAAAGCCCAAAACCAACCACCCCAAGGGAATGACCAGCCGAATCTCCACGGGCTTGCCCGCAATCAACTTGCGGCCTCCTAACGCCCCCACCGCGAAACTCAGCACCAGCACCCCGGTCAGGGCCCATTTCAAGGTTTTGGCCAAGTCGGGTTCCAACGAAGGGAGAAAAGGCGCCAACTCTTTGACGCCCCCGCCTAAAATCTCAATCAGGGCAAAGGTAATAAGCAGCATGGCAATGCCGCCATTTCGAAGAGCCTTTTGCATGTCATCTCCTTGCAGCAAAATATCTGGAAATTCAGTATAGAAAATCCCCAAACGATTGTCAAGGCGCGCTTTTCAAAGCAGGGGTGGCCATAGGCGCACGCTCCAGCCGCGCCCTGGCGCTCGTCTCAGGGCAAAAAGGCAGCCATTAAAGCCAATCACTTCGCAGGGGGTGTTTCCTTTTGCGACAAAATCATCCCCGCCAACATCAAGAGGCTTCCAACGCCGCTCCGCGCGGTCAGGGGCTCGCCCAACAGCGCAATGCCGCCCCACAATGCGAAAACCGATTCCAAACTCATCACAATCGCAGCCTGGGCCGGGCGAGCATATTGTTGTGCCACTACCTGCAAAGTATAACCCACCCCCACCGAGATCAAACCACCATACAAAATGGCGGGCAGGGCGGCGCGTAAGCCCTCCCACGAGATGGTTTCCACACTCAAGGCTACCCCTGCGCTCAGCACGGCCACGATGCTAAATTGCATGCGCGCCAGCCTCAGACTTTCGGCCTGGGAAGCCAGCCGCCCCACCAAACGGACATGGATTGCCCAAAACAGCGCGCTCAACAAAACCAACGCGTCGCCGCGCGCGATGTGCCATCCGCCGGTCACGCTGAGGAAATACAACCCCAGCACTGCCAACCAAGCCCCAACCCAAACTTGCCATCCATGCCTTTCGCGGCGAAACAGCCCCAGCAAAGGCACCAACACCACGTACAAGCCGGTGATGAAGCCCGCCTTCCCCGCGGTGGTGAAGACCAATCCCATCTGTTGCAGGGAAGAGGCGATGAACAACACCAGCCCCAAGGCCAAGCCGCCCCAGCGGTGTTCCCAGGTGGCGTTTACCAGACGGGGGGCGGTTGGCCCCATCTGCCGCGCCTGCCATTGGCGGAGCAATCGTTCCCCCAGCCACAACGCGCCGGCGCCCAAGGCAAATCGAACCGCGTTGAAAGTGAAAGGGCCGACATAATCCATCCCCACCCGTTGTGCCACGAACGCCAACCCCCAAATCGCGGCCGTGGTGAGCAACAAAGCATTGGCGAGCCAGCGATGCGTTTTCACGATGTTGTTCCTCAAGCGCAGTCTGTGAAAAATTGGTTGCTTGCTCAGCGTCGCGCGGGCAGGCTGTGGGGGCGCCCCCCTTTGCCTTTGATGATGGGCGGTGCGCTTTTCAGCGGGGCAGCCCCAAGCCCTCGGATGGCCAGCGCCCACGATGACGCAAGGGCACGGCAGAGCAGCACGGCGATCGCCGCACAGCGACACAACGGCTTGGCGCAGTGCACGGTCAATGCACGTCGGCCAACCGAAGCACAACCAATTGTATGACTATACGAAATCCCGCTACGGGCTTTCCTTCCCCCCAGCGGACGACGCCGCGGCGGGAACTTAAACGTCTGTCACGGTTTGTCTGGCCAATCTCCCAACGCTTGCACTGTCAATCCCAACCAGGTTGCCAGTTGAAGCAATGCAGCGGAAGACGCATGCTGGAGAGGCTCCCACCGGCCATCAATGGCCAACACAGCCTCAATGCCATATTGGAGATGGCGCTGCAACAGGTGGTGCAAATCCTCGGGCGCGCTCTGCGCTAATGCGGCCCAAGGGCCTGTGGCGGGGTGTCCTTGCAAAGTTTTGTGGATGGCAAAGCCTAAGGGATTGTCCAATTGTTTGTGATGCGCGGTTGCATACAGCAACCATGACACAAAATGCCAAGCCGGTTGGTTTTGTAGTTGTTGAGCGATTTGAGGTGCCAAGTCAAGGTGAGGCAAGAGGTCATTCCACGCCCAGAGGGATTTTTCCCCACCCGCCTGGGTAAGGTGGGTTTTCTCCAAGTTTTCTGGGGGTGAAGGAGGGTTAACGTGGTTTAAATGGGGGAAGTTTTTGGCGGGTTCCGTGGGCAAAAATTGGCGAGGCTGTGGGAAATTTTTGGCCGAGCCGTGGGCAAAGTTTGGCGGTTCGGGGGGAAATTTTTGGCTGTTTTCTGTGGGCTGGGTGGCCGCACGGGAGGAAATTTTTGGCACATCGGCGGTGGTTGTTTGGGAAATCGCGACCTGGGCCAGGGCTTCCAGGGCGCGCTGGAGGGTTTCATGGGAAGGAGAAGCGGGAGGCGTTGCAGGGTCGGCTTGGTGGATGAGGGTCAGCAGGCGGTTTTGGGCCATGGGGTGGTTGCCCGCGCGATAGGCCTGTTGGATTTGCCGCAGTGCGTTGCAATCGTCGTGTTGAATGCTGGCGGCCAGGGCCCGAAGCGCCAATTGGTAAGCCTCTTGGTCGGCGGGTGTGAGGGGTTCCAAGGTTTGGACGAAGAGGGTGAAGGCATTGCCGCGGCCCGCGGCGCGATGCAGGAAGGCGGCCGCGGCGGGGGCGTGTGTCGCGGGCGCGGCCGGTTGGTCGCAGACGGGTATCAGGTCTCGGCCATAGCGGGCTTTTTTGAGGCCGAGCCAGCCAGCGACTTCGCGGCTGGTGACCTGCAAAGTGCGGAAGCCATTGGCGGCCATCTTCCCATGGCGTTGGGCGCGGTGGCGTGCGGCAAGGTAGAGCCAGGCGACGGTGTGCCCCAGCGCGGGCAGATGGTGTTCGATGAAATACCAAGAAATGAACAGCTTGCCTTCTGCGTCAATGAGCGAGGTTTCCAGCAGCTCGGCCATCCCCAGCACCTTGGCGAAGGTTTCACCCGAGAGCCCGCGGCCGCGCAGGCGTTTGCTCACGGCGGTGCGCAGGCTGACGGGCGGCGAGAGGGGCGGCAGATCGGGGGAAGGGGCGAGGGTAGGTGAGAGCAAATTTTGAGGGGGCTGTTGGAGGGCATAAGCCAACGCTGCGACCGGGTCCGAAGTCAGGCCATAGGCTTCGAGGGCTGCGAGGGTGCTGGCCAGGTCGTTGGGGGTGAGGGGGAGGTCGGCGGTGAAGATGTAGCGGTTGGGAGCCTGGCGGTGGGCGTCGCGGTGGCGGTTGCGTTCCACGGTCACCAAGGGGCTGAGCAGGCCCTGGTTGAGGATGTTGTTGATGGTGCGTTTGGTGAGGTGGCTCCAGTGCGCCAGCGCCGCGCGGGGCACTTCCAGCGCTTGCCCGGCCGGGATGCGCTGCCCTGGCCCGTAGGGCGCCACGTTGGCCAAGAAATAGGTTTGGCGGAGGGCGACGTAGAGCCAGCCCGCCCGCGAGCCGAGGTAGGGCAGCCAGCGGAGGAAATAGCCAGGCAGGAAGACGATGCGCTGGGGCTGCACAAAGGCATCGCGCAGGCGGAGGCTGAGGGCTTGGAGGTCCCAATTCGTTGGGGGTGCTGCAGCGGTTTGTGGGGAGGTGGAGGGCGAGGAAGGGGCGCGGGGTTTGTGAGGTTGCGGAACAGTTGTTCCGTTAGGGCTGGCGGCTGTGGCTGGAGAGGTCACGCGGAAGACCACCTGGATGGGCGCGTTGAGGATGCCGCGCAGTTGCTGTTCCAAGGTGGTGCGAAGGCGGTCGGTGAGCCAATCGCGCGCGTAGGCGTTTGCGACCCCCACGGTGAGGACTTGGCCGTCGTAGGCCAAGGGGCGCGCGTCGCGCAACCAGGTCTCGAAATCGGCCCGGTTGAGGGTGTAGCGCAATTGGCCGAGGACTTGTTCCCAGGCTTGTTGGGCCTGAGCGAGCAGAGGTGCTGCCATCATGCCTACCTGTACGGATCCCCCACCGGGCAGGTCAACGCAGGCGGAAGGGCGGTGTGAAAGCCTTGACAAACAGGCCGAAAGCCCTATAATACATTTGCATCGTTGATTTTTGTCGTCCGCCTGCGCCCCTTTGACCTTGCCGGTAGGGGCGCTTGGCTTTTAAGCGCCCGCGCTGCGGCCGGAAGTTGGCGAGGTTGGGTCGCGCGGGGTCCACCGTAGCGGAACAATTGTTCCGTTGAGCGTCATTCCACCATCCACGCTTCGACCGTTGGCCCGCCGTCTTCCAGCAGCGCGTCCAGCGCGCGGCGGGCCAAGCGGAGCGTTTCGCGCGGGTTGCCCTGCGAGAGCACATAGAGCCGTTCCAAGGCTTCGGGGGTGAACAGGGCCCCCATCACACGGCCGGCGCGGCGGGTGATCTCTTCGATGACGAAGACCAGGGTGTCGTAATCCCACGGGTTGAGGAGATAACGCCCTGCCCCCGAAACGCCCCAGGCGTCCCAAGGGTGGTTGAAGATTTCGTAGCCGGTGACCACCACGGTGGTCTGCTGGCTGAGTTCGGCCAAGAGGTGCCCCATTGCGGGGGTGAGGCGCTGGTCGGCCATATCCACCACCAAGCCGGCATATTGGGTTGCCAGGAAGTTGGCGAGCCGGGCTCGGCGGGCCTTTTCTTCCTTGACCCGGGGGAGCCCCAGCCCGTCGTTGATGAGTTTGAGCAGGCGGTTGGTGGTGTGGGGTGCTACGGCCAGCGCCAGGGGCGAGGGAAGATGCCCCCCTGCCAGGAAGCGCGCCAAAGAGGACTTCCCGCTCCCGGGCTCGCCATCAATGAGCACCAGGCCGGTTTCCTGCCCAAACCAGCGCTGACGGATTTCTTGATAAATGCGCGCAATTTGGGTGACCGGGATGAAATAGCGCCCGTCTTCGAAATCTTCAAAGGGGTTCTCCAGAAGGCGGAGCATCTTGAGGCGCAGAGTGCGCTGCACGGCTGTTTCCATAGTTCACCTCGCTGCACTCATTATACCCCAAAACGCCAAAAATGTACATATCCCTTTCTTGGAGACGCGATTTTGAACAAAATCGCACTTGATGCGCGCGACTTTGAGAAACATACTTGCCTTTTTGCTGTGAAGGTGATATGATATAGATGGCCGCTTGAGGCGCGCGGCCCCCGCGCGCACAAGCCAGAGGAGGATGAAATGATTTTGGCGGTTTCGGCCCTCAAAGGAGGGCCTGGCAAAACAACCTTTGCGGTCAACGTCGCAGCCGGCTTGGCCTTGCGCATCAGCCAGCGGCGGACGCCTCGGCCGCGCGTCCTGCTCATTGACTTGGACCCCCAAGCCCACGCGGCTTATTGGGCGCTGGGAAAATCGCGCGGAGACCCGTTGCCCATCCCAGGCGAAGACCTCTCGGCCCACCTCTTGGGCACTGCCCAGGGCTCGCCGTTGGATATCATCCACCCCGCCGCCTTCCCTGAAACCAACAACATGGATGTCGCCTTGGTGCGCCCCCAGGGGATGGCCCAAGCCGAACGCGTCCTGACCTCTGACCTGACGGACGGCATCTACGCCCTGGAAGAATATCTGGAGCCCCTGCGGGGCGCTTACGAGGTCATCGTGGTGGACACGCCCCCCTCTGCTGGCGCGATGACCCTCAACGCCCTGGTAGCAGCCGATGGCGTGTTGGTGCCGATGGAGTTGACCAAATTGGGCGTGGATGGACTGCGGGAGACCTTGGCCGTCATTGAAAAAGTGCGCCGCCGCCACAACCCCGACTTGCGCTTGATTGGCATTGCACCCAATCGCTGCGACTTCCGCCGTTCCGAAACCAACGACATTTACCGTTTCATGCGGCAGCAATACAAAGATTTGGTGCTCCTGCCGGTCTCGGAGCGGGCACAAATTGCCTACGCAACTTCCCTGCGGAAGGATATCTTCACCCATTTGGGCAACACCCAAGACCAATCGGTTGTGGAGATGGGGCGCTTGGTGGACGCCGTAGCCCAACGGTTGGGCTTGTAGCCGTGCCTTGCGGAACAATTGTGCCGCAAGGCTTTGTTTGAATGGGGCCTGGGTTGCCCCTGATGAGGGAGACGAACATGCCTCGGAAACGGAAACCCCAGTGGACCGCCGACGACTTTCAGCCCACGGCGGAGACCCAATACGACGACCTGTTGCAAACCACAGCCGCACCCACGCGCGGCCGCCAGGCGCGCAAACGCGTCACCCGCGTGCCGGTCGGGCAGATTTGGCCCGACCCCTACCAACCGCGGCCGCTCTTGCCCCCGGAAATCAAGCGCGACTTCTTCGCAGGGGTGCTCAACTGCTTTGAGGCGGCGCGGGCTTGGCTGGCCCTGGCCGAGCAGGACCCCGCAGAAGCAGAACGGGTGCAGGCTTTGCTTCAGATGGGGGCCTCCTTTACCGAGCACGGGCAGATTAAACCCATCACCGGCCATTGGGATGCTGAAACGCGGCGCTTCATCTTGGAGACCGGCGAGCGCCGTTTTTGGGCTGCCGTGCTCCAGGCGGTGCAGCAAGGACTGCCCGAAGAGCCGCAATTGGAAGCCCTGGTCGTCGAAACCCCCTCGCGGGCGCGCCAAGTGTTGGAAAACATCACAGCCGAGCCGCCCAGCGCGGTGATGCGCGCGCGGGAAATCGCAGCCTTGGTGCTGGAACAAATGGGCATCTACCCCGACCCGGGCGAAAGCGATTTTGCCTATTACCGCCGGGCCGCAGCCATCAAACGCCTGCCTTCGCGGGTGGTGCGCCACGTCGAAGCCTTGTTGGGTATGAGCCGCCGTTACATCCGTTATTACCTGCAAATTTTGAATTTGCCCGACCATTTGTTGCTCTTGGCCGACCGCTACCGCTTGACAGAGGGCGCGTTGCGGGAAGTGCTCAAACTCGAACCCGCAGCCTGGGAAGACGCCATCCAGGCGCTCATTGCCGCCCAGCAGTTGGGCTCGGAAACCACCTCTGCTCCTGCAGACGAAGCACCGTCCACCACCCCCGCGCGGCCGCGCCCCAAACGCGCCCAGTTGGACCCCCGCATCTCCATCGCCCGCCGCATGCGCACCCCCGTGCGGTCATTGCTGCGTTTGGAAGCCGACGACGTGCCCAAAGTGGCTGAACATTTCGCCGCCGAATTGGGCGACCCGCAGATGGTGCAACAAGCGGCCGATGCCCTGGAAGCACTGGCGACCCAACTGCGAACCTTGGCCAAGGCTTCTGCAACGCCCCCGAAAGCCAAAAAATCTGCCCGCCGCTAACACCAGCCGCGGCCAAACCAACCGAGGTCATGCCCAGCCCACCGACTGCCGCCGTCGGTGGGCTGCTTTGTTGGGGAACAATTGTTCCGTTGGCTCAAGGGGCGGGCAAGCGCCAAAGGGCCGAGGGATGGTTTAGGGCGGTTGCAGTTGCATTTTGGTGGAGCGGAAGGCGGCGCGCGGGCGCGTGCTTTTGGGGCGGGGTTTGGCACGCCCTTCCCCAGGGCAAGGCGCAGTAGCGCCCGGGGCGTCCCCTGCCCGCGGCCGTCGAGCACCATGCAAAAACGGGTGGCTCAGGGCTTGGGTGTCTTAGACGCCGGAGCAGAGGAAGCCCCCGCCGCGCGGCATGACCAGCCGCGCCCTCAGACCACCAGGCCGCGGTTTGGGCGCTCGGATGGCCACGCGGGGATTTTGGGGCCGGCGCGCCCAAGCGGCCTCGCAGTGGCTGGGGCGCGGCCGAGGACCGAGGAGGGTGAAGGATTGTGCCGTGGGCGAAAAGCAGGCCTCGGAGGAAACATGACAACAGGGTTGAGCACGGCTATGAGAGGGAAGCGCTGGCCTGCGGCGCGCGGCCAAAGCCAACCTCGCTCAGGTGCCAAGCCAAGCCACGAAGCCAACAGCAGGTCCGCGCCGTGTTGGCCTTGCTGAACGGCATCCCGAGCCAAATGAGCCAGACGCAAAGGCCGCGGGCGCGCGCAGCGCCCCGCGCCGGTTCCCACCCCCAAGAGAGACGCCTGCGCGCCCCTGGGGCAACGCCACTGGGGGAGAGCCGAGGGAAAAAATTGGCCAAAACGGGAGGAAAAAACTGGCCAAAATTTCGTATAGCCGTAAACCGACCAAAGCAAAAGCCATGGATGGCCGCAGGTCAACAACCCCAAACCTCAAGAACCCCACCCCCAACCCCAAAATCAAAACCAAAAAGCGCCAGATTGGGCTGCGTGCATCTTGGCGACGGCTGAGACGCCCCAGCCCAGGGGCAACCCCGAGGTTGGCGGCCCACGGCCATGCCCCTGGGTTTCCCTGATAGCCCTCAGGCCGGCGCGGGGCGCTTTTCTTTTCATGGGGCCTCATCCCCAGCACGGAAAACGCCCCGCCAATGCCCGCGCGGCCGTGGAAGAGGAGGCTGTGCGCCAGGCGTTTCCCTGGTGCTCCAAGGCTGCCAACGCCGCAAGTGTTTTGCAAGCACACTTGCAAGGAAGTCGCCGCGGCGCAGCAGCGTTTCGCGGCGCGGGCGCGTTCCACCCTGGCGGCCGGTGGGGGCACGGGGCCCGCGCGGGCCTGCTTCCCAAGCCGCGACCGAAAGCCGCGGCGCGGCTTCTTGGGTGTTGTCGGCTGTGTTTGCCCTGCTGCCAGGCCTTGCTAAAATACATAATCTGAGTTATGATAATCGCGCTTATCTTGTTTTGAGGAGGACGCATGACTTCCGTCTATCCTGCTGCCTTTGTAGGCAGACAGCGAGAAATGACCCTGCTGGAAGACCTCTGGCGCAGCCCCCAAGCAGCCTTTTTGGTGCTCTATGGTCGGCGGCGGGTGGGGAAGACGCGCCTGTTGTGGGAATGGACCCAACGCCACGCTGACGATGTCCTGTATTGGGCTGCCGAGCCGTCCAGCGAAAGCGACCAACGGCGGGCCTTCTCGCAGGCGGTGTATCGCTTTTTCCACCCCGACGCGCGGGGGGCTGAGGTGCTCTATCCGACGTGGCGGGCGGCTTTCGAGGCTTTTGCGGAGATGGCTTCCCAGCGCGGGCGGCGGGTGGCTTTGATTATTGACGAATTTACCTATCTCTTGGAACACGGCCCCTCCGTGGCCGGGGCCTTGCAGCATGCCTGGGACCACACCTTGAGCCGCGGCAACCTCATGCTGGTGATTTCGGGTTCGCATTTGGGGATGGTGGTGCGCGATGTGCTTTCCCCGCAAGCGCCTTTGTATGGTCGGGCAACGGCCGCCTTGCGTTTGCAGCCGTTGCCATATCCGGCCACGCGCGAGGCGTTCCCGGCTTACAGCCCCGAAGCGCGTGTGGCTTTGTATGCTGTGGTGGGCGGCGTGCCCGCTTATTGGGCGTATTGGCATCCGCAGCAAGATTTTCAAACCAACCTTACCGCCTTTGTCACCCACGCGGCGCTCTCTTTGAGCGATGAGCCCCGTTTCCTGCTGCAAGATTACATTCGGGAAACCGGCAATTACTATGCCATCTTGAGCGCCATTGCCCGGGGTGCCCATACCCAGGCCGAAATTCGGCGGACGTCGGGCCTGCCCGCGGGGCACGTCAGCCGTTATTTGGAGTCGTTGCTGGAGACGGGCTACGTGGAGCGCCGCCGTTCGCTGACCGCGCCGCCTAACAGCCGCCAGGGGCGGTATCACCTGACCGACCCTTTCCTGCGGTTTTATTTCCGTTTTGTGAGCCCTTATCGCGGGCAAATTGCTGCTGGGGTCCATGAGCCTTTGTTGAGCGAATTGCGGCGGCATTTGTTGGATTTCATCGGCACCTACACCTGGGAAGAGATTGCCCGCTTGTGGACCCTCTACGCGGGGGCCCAGGGCTTTTTGCCGTTTCAGCCTTTACAGGTGGGGGCCGCGTGGACGCGGCGGGCGCAGGTGGATGTGGTGGGCATCAACCCCCGTGAGCGGACGTTGATTTTGGGCGAGTGCAAATGGTCGCCCGAGCCGGTCAAGCCCGCGGTATTGCGCCAACTCATCGCCCGAACCGAGGCTGTTTTGCCTGCCGAGAAGTTTTGGCGGGTGCATTTTGTGCTCTTTGCCCGTGGCGGTTGGACCCAGGGGGTGGAGGTTTTGGCTCGGGAATTGCGGGCCTCGCCGCTTCAGGAAGCGCGCTGGAAGAGCGATGGCGTTTCGCTGGTTGATTTGAACACGGTGGATACGCAACTCTGGCGCTGGCATCAGCTGCCCCCCAAAACCCCCGAAGAAGACATCCCCTTCTAATAAGCGTTTCTGCACGCCTTGGGTGAGGTGGCGCGGGGGCTGGGCAGGCGGTGGCGTCTGCAGGGGTCAGCGGGGGTTGCGGTTGAGCCAGGCCAACAGGGCAATTGCGGTGGCGTTGGTGGTGATGGTGGGCTCGTTGGTGACGTAGTCGGCCACGTCGTCGTGATAGACCGCGCGCGAGGTTTGGAAAGGCGCGAAGGGGTCGGGGGAGGTGCGCAGGGTGATGCCTTCGTCGTGGAAGGTTTCCCACGGCACCGGGCCTTCATCCCAAAAGCCGAAGGCGTCCAGATGGTTGAGGTCGGCGACTTGGTGGTGGGGGTGGTGAGGCCAGCGGGTGCCAGCACCCGAGACAAAGCAAACGCCCCACGGGTTGCGGCCTAAGATGTAGTCGCGCTGGGCTGTGGCGAGGGGGAGGTAGCGGGTATCGCCGGTGAGGTCGGCGTACCAAAAGGCTTCCAGGCTGAGCCCCAACATATCTTCGAAGATGCCCCAATACATTTCATCTGAGGCGACGGCAAAGGGGCGGTGAGCCAAGGCGGTTTGGCCGTCTTGCAAATCTGTGGCCAGGAAGCGGGCGGCTGTGTTGCGGTAGTGAGGGTCCAGGAGGCCAAGTTCGTAATGGGCCAAGCCGTGGAGGCTACCCCAATCCAATCCCCAGCCGGGGCCCGCCGCGCGGGCAAAGGTTTCGGCCTCTTCCAGGTAGTGAGGCTGGTCGGTGGCCAGGTAGAGCATGGCGCCGGCAAAGGCCATATCGTCGCGCCAGGTGGTTTCGTCGTAGAAATCTGCGGGGGTCGAAGGCTGGGCTGCGGGGTGTTTCAGGCCAAAGGCGTAGAGTTCGCGCGCGGCTTGCAGGTAGGTTTGGGCCAGCGCGGGGTTGGCCGTGGGGGTTTGCGGGTCGCCCCAGATGACTGCGGCCAAGGCCAAGGCGCCGGCGGCCTTTCCTGCCAGATTGGCGCCGCGGCCCGCCGGGGCTGCGAATACGGGGCGCCCTTGGGGATATAGGGTGTCGAGGGAAGGCAAGCGCCAGGCGTCGTGGTCGCGGGCATCGCCCACTTGGGTGTAGAGGGTCTGCTGAGCGGGATCCCACATTTTGAGCAACCAGGCCAAGCCGATTTGCATTTCTTCCAGAAACTCGGTTTGGGCGGGGGCAAAGGCTTCGGGGTGATGGTGATAGGCGCTGAGCATGACATCCAGGCTATAGCCTGTGGTGAGCACGAATTTGAGGTAGTCGCCCGCGTCGTGCCATCCGCCGCTGGCGTCAATGTGTTCCCCTTGGCGGGGGCCGTTGGCGACGATGCCATCGTTGAGATGGCAGGCCAAGTGGCCTGCGGGCGCGGTGTTGCCGCAGCGTTGCACACGGAAGAAGCGGAGCGAGAGCGGCAGGAGGGGGGCGTATACGTCGGCGGCAATTTGGAAGGGGGGAGAAGTTTGAGGCCCCAGGTGGAGGGTGTAGGTGCCGGGGGTGGTGAGGGCGCTGAAATCTAAGGTGTAGAGATGGGCAAAGCGCCCATAGGGGCCGCGGTCGGCGGTTAGGGTGCCTTGGAAGACGGTTTGGCCTTGGGGGTTTTGCAGGGTGAAGGGGAGGTCGGCCAGGTTGGCGTTGGTGAGGGCAAAGGCGATTTTGCGGTCGGAAGGGAGGAAGCCAACTTGGTTGACCCGCAGATAAACGGGGCCGGGCAGGGTTGGGGGCGGCGTGGGGGAAGGCGTGAAGGTCGCGGTTGCCGGCAGGGTGGCGGTGGCGGCAGGCTGGGGGGAAGGCGACGGCGTGGGTGGCGGGGAAGGCGATGGCGTGGGCGCGGGTGTGGTGGGGGGCGGGGTGGGGGGCGCAAGCGGCGTGGAGGCGGGGTGGCAGCCGGCGAGGGAAGCCGCGAACAGCCCAACGACGAGCATGAGGGCTTTGGAAACACGCATCATGGCTGACATCCTCCCTTGAGGGCTGAAAGACGAGCGGCGCAAGGTGAAAATTGCTCTGCCGCGAAGGGGTTGGGAGGATTATAATAGCCTTTACCCACCTGAGGAGTGGGAAGAAGAGCCCAACTTTTTTAGCCTCGAGGAGGTAACCCTATGAATCGCAAGCGTGTGCTGTTCGTTGTTGTGTCGCTGTTGCTCGTGATGAGCATGGCGCTGGCAGGCTGTGGGAGCAAGGCCACCCCTACGGCGGCTCCCCAGCAGGAGGAGGCCACGCAGGCGCCGGCCGAAGCCACTCAAGCGCCGGAAGCCACTGAAGCGGCCACCGAGGCCCCCGCAGAGCCGGTCACCATTGAGGTGTATTATCCGGTCGCAGTGGATGCCCCCATTGCCAAGATCCTTCAGGGCTATATTGACGCCTTTGAGAAAGAAAACCCCAACATCAAGGTGAAGCCCGTGTTTTCGGGTGGTTATGGTGATGTGAAAACCACCATCCAGACCACCATCGAAGGCGGCGGCAAACCCCCTGCGCTGGCGGTGATGCTGGCCGCAGATTTGTATGACTTGATCAATGCCGATTACATCGTCCCCTTGGATGACTTCATCAACGCCATGCCCGACGGCGACGCCTACATCAATGATTTCTTCCCGGCGTTCATGGCGAATTCCAAATATGACGGCAAAATTTGGAGCATTCCCTTCCAGCGCAGCGTGGTGACTTTGTATTACAACGCGGACCTGTTTGAGCAGGAAGGCTTGCAGCCGCCCGATAGTTGGCAATCGTTGGCCGAAGCGGCCCAGAAGTTGACCATCCCCGGGCAGCGCTGGGGCATCGAATGGCCTTCGGGCTGGCCTTATTGGCTGTTCCAGCCGTTGGCCATTGGCAATGGCCAGAATATTGTGGCTTCGCCCACCGAGGTGGTGTTCGACAACCCCAAGGTGATTGAAGCAGTG
The DNA here is from genome assembly GCA_964386185.1 of uncultured Anaerolineaceae bacterium. Classification (GTDB taxonomy): domain Bacteria; phylum Chloroflexota; class Anaerolineae; order Anaerolineales; family DRMV01; genus DRMV01. Next base: position 20,558 of record CAYLRJ010000057.1, on the reverse strand, counting down.
CAATATTACATTGACCTCTCGCACAAATATCACGCCATGCCTGAAGGCGTGCAGAAGAATTGGGGCAACGCGCCTGCCGATTTCGCCAAGGGCGCTGCCGCGATGATTGTGCATTCCAGCGGGAGCCTGAACGGCATCCTGAAGCAGGCAGACTTCAAGGTGGGCGTGATGGCCGTGCCCGGGAAGGAACCCGGCACTTACGCGACCGTCACCGGCGGTGGGAACTTCTACATCTTGAAGGGTGTTTCCCCTGAAGAGCAGGCCGCGGCTTGGAAGTTCATCGAGTTTGTGACCCAGCCCGAATACGCGGCCGACTTCAGCATCAACACCGGCTACGTGGCCACCCGCAAGAGCGCCTACGACACCGAGGCCATGAAGAAGCACATCGAAGAGGTGCCGCAGGCTGGTGAATTGCGCGATATGCTCCAATATGCTGGCATGGAACTCTCGTGCATGAATTTGGGCAAAGTGCGCAACATCTTCCATAAATACTTGCAGGCTGCCTACAACGGTGAGATGACGCCGGCGGAGGCGATGAAGCAGGCCCAAAAAGAAGCCGATGAGGCTTTGTCTATCTTCAAGTAGGACCCCTGACGTAGCGAGGGGGAAACCGGCCTTGAGGTCGGTTTCCCCCTTTGTTTTACTTTTGTGGAGCGCCTATGTCCATTGCTTCTAAGTCCATCTCTCCCGCGAGTCGAAAGGCACCCCCGTGGTTGCCTTATTTGCTCATTTCGCCCACGTTGGTCATCGTGTTGGTGTTTACCGCGTGGCCGACGGTGCAGGCGATTTACACCAGTTTCTTCCGTCAATATCTCAACATCGCAAAGTTCCGGACGCCGACGTTCGTGGGCCTGGAAAATTACAAAACCTTGCTGACCAGCCCCGATTTCCACGAGGTGCTGCGCAATACGGCCATCTATGTGATTGGCACTGTGCCCACGAGCATTGTGTTGGCCTTTTTGTTTGCTTTGTTGGTCAATCGCGCGGTCAAGGGCATTGGTTTGGCGCGGTTGGCGTTCTTTTACCCCACTATTTTGCCTATGGTGAGCGCCGCCACCATTTGGATGTTTTTCTTCACGCCCGATTATGGCCTGTTTAACACCGCGCTGCAGGCGTTGGGGTATCACGGACCGCAAAACTGGTTGGGGAACCCCCATTTGGCATTGTTGGCGGTGATGATTGTGGCCGTGTGGAAAAATGCGGGCTATTTGATGATTTTTTACCTGGCCGGCTTGCAAAATTTGCCCACCGACGTTTTCGAGGCCGCTGCCATTGACGGCGCCAGTTGGTGGACTCAGCTGTGGAAGATTACCTTCCCCTTGCTGCGGCGCACGACTTTGTTCGTTTCCACCATCGCGATCATTGACGCCTTCCAGGTCGTGGACCATATTTTCGTGCTGACTCAAGGCGGACCCAGCCAATCCAGCACGGTGTTGCTTTACTATTTGTGGCAAGTGCGTTTCGAAGACCAAAACGTTGGGTTGGCTTCGGCGATTACGGTGGTGCTCATTGTGATTATGTTGAGCATCACGGTGACCAACTTTGTGCTTTCTGAGCGGGAGGGTGCCTGATGATGACCACCGCAAAATTGCGCAAGCGGGTTGTAGATGTTTCGTTGAACGTCTTGACCCTGGTTTTGGCTTTGGGGTGGGCTTCGATTATCATTTGGGGCGTGGTGGTCTCTTTTCGCCCCGAAACCGAGCCCTTGGGCCGCGGCGATGTGTGGTTTGGGCATACGGTGACGTTTGCCAATTATCTCAAGGCTTGGTCTTTGGCGCCGTTTGGGGTGTATTATCGCAACACCATCATCATTGTGGGGATGATCTTGTTTGCCCAGGTGATTACGATAACCCTGGCGGGTTTTGCCTTTGCCCACTATCGCTTTCGGGGCAAAAAGTGGCTGTTTTTCTTCATCCTGTTGCAGTTGATGATTCCTGCGGCCGCGTTGCTGGTGCCCAACTTCTCGACCATCCGCAAACTTGGCCTGTTCGATACCACCCTGGCCGTGGCTTTGCCCTATTTTGGGTCGGCTTTTGGCACTTTTTTGATGCGGCAGGCTTTTTTGGAAGTGCCGCGTGACCTGGTGGACGCAGGCATCATGGATGGATGTTCGTGGTGGCAGTTGCTGTGGCATGTGTATCTTCCGCCTGCGATGCCCACCTTGGTGGCCTTTGCCCTTTCTTCCATCAGTTGGCACTGGAACGAGTTCCTGTGGCCTTTGGTCGTGACCCTAACAGAGCGCTCGCGGCCGTTGACCATTGGGCTGGTGCGGTTTACCCAATTGGGCGAAATTGGCGCTCGGTGGCCTTTGTTGGCCGCGGCGACGATTACGGTGATCGCGCCGTTGTTTTTGCTCTTTTTGGTGTTCCAAAAGCAGTTCATTCGCAGTTTTCTGCATTCGGGTTTGAAGTAGCAGGCTCAGGCATGGATGATGTGGGGCGCCGCGGGCGGGTTCCTGCGGCGACATAAAAAGTTTGCAAACAAGGCGTGCCGTGGCTCTTGACAAATTCGGCGTTCGCCATACAATAAGCGACATGATGACCGCTCACGCATTTGGCTTTTATTATTATTTTGCTTTCCACAACGGCCCGCAGCCGCTGGCCGTTCGTGGCGCGTGAGCAAGGTTTGTTTCCTGAGCGCCCGGGCGAGGCCAGACGGCCTCGCCCTTTTTCTTTTCCTGTGCGGAGGTGAGCCGCTTGCGGTGGGCGCGATGTCCCTGTGCGGAGGTGTTCCATGATGATCGTGATGCAGGCCCAGGCCACAGAAGAGCAAATTCAACAGGTGTTGGAGGCTATTCGCGGCCGTGGCTTTCACCCCCACGTCTCGCGCGGCGAGGAACGGGTGGTGATTGGCGTGGTGGGGGAGGCCCGCCGGGCAGAGCCCGATGCGTTTTTGCGGCTGCCCGGGGTGGCGCGGGTGGTGCCCCTTTCCCGCCCTTATAAGTTAGCCTCGCGGGAATTTCACCCCGAAGACCGTATCGTGACCGTGGGGGGCGTGCCTATCGGTGGGGGTGATGTGGTTTTCATCGCCGGGCCGTGCTCGGTGGAAAGCCGCGAGCAACTGCTGGAAACAGCTTTTGCGGTCAAAGAGGCGGGCGCCCATCTTTTGCGGGGCGGGGCTTTCAAGCCGCGCACCTCGCCGTATAGCTTCCAAGGTTTGGGTGAACGAGGGTTGGAACTTTTGGCCGAGGCCCGCGCAGCCACAGGGCTGCCGGTGGTGACCGAGGTGATGGCTCCCGAGCAGGTGGATTTGGTGGCCCGCTATGCCGATATGTTGCAGGTGGGCGCCCGCAACATGCAAAATTACGCGCTCTTGCGCGCTGTCGGCGCCAGCGGGAAGCCGGTTTTGCTCAAACGGGGCATGAGCGCCACTTTGGATGAGCTGCTGCTGGCCGCGGAATACATCTTGAGCACAGGAAACGAACAGGTTGTGTTGTGCGAGCGGGGCATTCGCACCTTTGAGACGGCGACGCGTAACACGACCGACATCAACGCCATCCCGGCGTTGAAGGCGCGGACATCGTTGCCGATTTTGCTGGATCCCAGCCACAGCACAGGCCATTGGGCTTATGTGGCGCCGGTGGCGCGGGCTGCCATCGCGGCGGGGGCCGACGGGCTGATTGTGGAAGTGCACCCCCACCCCGAAGAGGCGCTTTCCGATGGCGGCCAGTCGCTCAAACCCGAACGCTTTGCCCGTTTGGTGCAGGAAGCCCGGGCCATTGCCCAGGCCCTGGGGCGGACCACCCTTCGCGAGGTGCCGTATGTCGCAGCAGACTGAGTCTTCCGTCGCGTCAGATACGCCTGATTTTTTTGCCGAAGACGCGTTGCGAGAGGCGCGTGTGGCCATTGTGGGCTTGGGGCTGATTGGGGGGTCGCTGGCGTTGGCGTTGAAGGGGCGTTGCGCATTGCTTTTGGCTGCGGACCCGGACCCGCGCACCCGGGCTTTGGCCATGGAGCGGGGCGTTGTGGATGTGATTTCCCCCGAGGCCGCCGCGGTCGTGCCCCAGGCTGATGTGGTGGTGCTGGCGGCGCCCGTGCGCACGATTTTGCACTTGTTGGACGAGTTGCCCGCGCTTCATCCTGGTCGGGCGGTGGTGATGGATGTGGGTTCCACGAAAAAGGAGATTGTGGACCGGATGGCCACGCTGCCCGAGCGCTTTGACCCCATAGGTGGGCATCCGATGGCGGGCAAAGAAAAGGGCGGCCTCTGCCATGCGGAGGCGACGCTGTTTCGGGGGGCGGTGTTTGCGCTGACCCCCTTGTCGCGGACCTCGGCGCGGGCGCGCAGGGTGGCGTCGGCGCTGGTGGCAGCGGTGGGCGCGTTCCCGCTGTGGTTGAATGCCGACACCCACGATCAGTATGCTGCGGCGATTAGTCATGCGCCTTATCTGCTGAGCCTGGCGCTGACCTTGGCGACCCCTGAGGAGGCGGCGGTGTTGGCTGGGCCGGGTTTTCGTTCGACCACACGGTTGGCCTCTTCGCCGCCGGGGGTGATGGCCGACATTTTGTTGACCAATCGGGCGTGGGTGTTGAAGGCGCTGCGGGGCTTTCGGGGGCAGTTGGCGGCCATTGAGGCGGCGTTGGCCTCGGGCGATGAAGCGGCTTTGCGGGCGTTGTTGGCGCAAGGCCCTGTGCGTCGGGAAGCGTTGCTTGCTGGGGGGCGATAGGGGCTTCGTATAGCCGTCATTTCGGGGTGTTGCAGCGTGGGCCAAGGCCGAGCACCTTGGCCCGCGGTGATTTTAACGCCGGCCGCGCAGCCTGGGGTGTGGGCTGTGTGGTGGCGTTGAGGGCTTTGGCCTTGAGAAAGGGCGTTAGGGGGTTGGCGAGCGCCAATGCAGGAAGGCTTGCAGCACGCGTAGGTTTTTCTCAAAGTCGGTGTGGGTGTGGTCGGTGAGTTCGATATCCACCGCGGGGATGCCCAACACCGACGAAGCCCAGTCGGTGAGGTTGCCGGTGTAATCGCAGCCGATGTCCACTGCGGGGTAACGGTAGCCTCCGGCGCGGGCCAGGGTGGCGGCCAGGTGCTCTGAGGGCGCAAAAGCGGGCACGCCGCCGGCAAAGACGCCCAGCGCAGCGCTATGGTAGCTTATCAGCGCGGCGGGGTGAATGGCTTGAATGAAGTGCATGAGCGCCTGTGTTTCGGGCTCTGAGGCTGGGGCAGGGCCGGCTGTGACGGGGCGGTAGGCCCAGCAGTGGGTGCGATCCCAGTCGGCGGCCCAGCGATAAGGCCAGTTGCGGTTGAGGTCAACCCCGTGGGCGTTGGCGCGGCCATCCACGCCGTGGGCGCGTGCTTCCCCATCGGGGTTGAGGTTGGGAAGGATGTAGAGGCTTTTATCGGCGGGGAGGACGTCAGGGTGGAGGCGGAGGTAACCGATGAGCTGTTCGGCCAGCGCGATGGTGTTCCATTCGTTGCCGCCGTGGATTCCCGCGACGATGAGCCGCGCGTCGGGTCCGCTTCCAAACCGATAGACGATCAGGGGGCGCCCTTCCACCGAGTAGCCGATGATTTGCGGGTAAGCCAGGAAGAGAGGGGTCGGGTGAGCGGTTGGGGTGGGGAGGGGAGTGGGGCGGGGTGAAGGACGGGGCGTGGGCGTGGGCTGCGCGGTGGGCAAAGGGGAAGGCGCGGGCGAAGGCGAGGGTGAGGAGGAAGGCTGAGGGCGCGCGGCTTGGCTGGTGGCCGCGATGATCGTGGGCAGATGTGCGGTGGGGTAGGGGGTGCGCACGGCGGCGTTGCTGCACGCGGCAAAGAGGATGCCCCCCAAAAAGACCAGGAAGCGCGATGCGCGGGGCAAAGAGACCATGCGCAGATTGTACTATGCCGGGGGTGAGGGCGACAACCCTTTGACTTTCACGCCTTGGAGGGCGGCAGCGAGGTTGGTGGCGGGGTGGTGAGGTTGGTTGCCGAAGCGGCGCCGGCGTGCTTTGAGAGGGGGCCGAGGGGCTGGGAAGCGAGGGCTCTATATTTTGGGGTGGGATGGCGTGGTGTGGGGAAGAGGCGCATATATGGGGGTAACGTTTGCGGTGAAAAAGAGTTGCCGAAAATGAGTTGACAAATCGGAGCAGTTTTGCTAACATGTGTGCAGGCAATGCACAAATGTTAGTCTATGTGCCAAGGGAGATAAGGCACGTTGTGAGAACTTGTAGGCTTTATCCTGAGAGGAAAGGAGGTGCGCGCACAGAGGAAAAGCACGGCAAAGCGAAGCATGACCTGCTCTGTTCTGCATCGTTCGTGTTTGGTCCTATCCTTGCTTCCTAACTTCTTACAGAAAGGAGAAGTGGAGAGATGAAGGAAAAAGGTCTTTGGGGGGAGTTCCTCGCCGAACTCGTTGGCACGTTTGTCTTGATCCTTTTTGGTGATGGCGTTGTGGCCAATGTTGGCCTCGCCCCGCGGTTAGCCTCACCTGGGTATGATTGGAATACCATCATCCTCGGGTGGGGTTTTGCTGTTGTAATGGGTGTGTATATCGCTGGCGGCATTACGGGCGCCCACATTAACCCTGCGGTGACCTTGGCCGCGGCGGTGAAGCGCGATTTCCCGTGGTCCAAAGTGCCCGTTTATTGGCTTGCCCAGTTGATTGGGGCCTTTTTGGGCGCTTTTGGCGTCTATTTGGTGTATTACGATGGCTTGAAGGCGGCCGGGATGCCCAACGTGTGGTGCACGGGTTGGGGTTCGGTGTTTGGCCAGGCCTTCTGGGGCAGCGCTCAAGGCGCGGCTGCGGTGGGGCACTATTCCCTCATGAACGCCACCGTGGCAGAGATTATTGGCACCGCGATGCTGATTTGGGGCGTGTATGCGGTTATTGATACCCGCAATGTCGCCGTAGGCGCCAATCTCTGGCCGCTCTTGATTGGCTTTGTCGTGATGGCCATTGGCCTCTCTCTGGGTGGGCCCAGCGGTTACGCGATCAACCCGGCCCGCGACTTAGGTCCCCGCATTTTTGGTACTTTGGTAGGCACCAAGGGGCTGTTTGATGGCTGGTATTGGCTTGTGGCACCCATCATAGGGCCGTTCATCGGCGGCGTGTTGGGCGCTTACACTTACGACTGGTTCATCACGCCCTACCTGCCCGAGTCGTAGGATGACCAGGGAAGACCCTGACTTGCGCAGGGTCTTCCCTCTTTCCCTTTGGTTCGTTTGTTGTTGTGAGGAGGCAATAGCCATGAAGAAGCTGATTAACAAACCCGAAGATGTCGTCAAGGAGGAACTGGAAGGCATCGCCTTGGCGCATCCTGATTTAGTGAAAGTGCACATCAACCCCCATTACATTTTGCGCGCCGATGCGCCCGTCAAGGGCAAAGTGGCATTGGTTTCCGGTGGCGGAAGCGGCCACGAACCCCTGCACGGCGGCTATGTGGGGATGGGGATGCTGGACGCAGCCTGCCCCGGCGAAGTGTTCACCTCGCCGACGCCCGACCAGATTTACGAAGCCACCAAAGCCGTGAACGGCGGCGCGGGCGTGTTGCACATTGTCAAAAACTACAGCGGCGACGTGATGAACTTTGAAATGGCCGCGGAAATGGCCCAAGCCGAGGGCATTGAAGTAGCCACCGTGATCACCAACGACGACGTGGCCGTGGAAGACAGCCTCTACACCCAAGGCCGTCGCGGCGTGGGCGTGACCGTCTTCGTGGAAAAAATCGCCGGTGCAGCCGCCGAAGCCGGTTTGCCCCTGGCCAAAGTGGCCGAAATTGCCAAGCGCGTCAACGAAAACGGCCGCAGCATGGGCATGGCCCTCACTTCCTGCACCGTGCCCGTCGCGGGCAAGCCCACCTTCGACATCGGCGACGACGAAATGGAAATCGGCATTGGCATCCACGGCGAACCTGGCCGCACCCGCATGAAGATTAAACCCGCCGACGAAATCGTTGATATGCTCGCGGAAGCTATCATCGAAGACCTGCCCTTCAAATCCGGCGACCGAGTCATCGCCATGGTCAACGGCATGGGCGGGACCCCTCTCATCGAGCTCTACATCGTCTATCGCCGCCTGGCCCAAATCTGCGAAGCCAAAGGCATCAAGATCGAACGCAACCTGATTGGCAACTACATCACCTCGCTGGAAATGGCCGGCACGTCCATCACCCTCTTGCGGGTGGATGACGAACTGCTCAAATACTGGGATGCGCCGGTCAAAACCGCGGCCCTGCGCTGGGGCATCTGATTTTTCCAAACCCGCACCGTGGGAGATGAGGTATGGTAACCAAAGACGATGTATTGAAATGGCTCAAACACTACGCTGACGTCATCGCTGAGCAAAAAGAATACCTCACCCAACTGGATGCGGCCATCGGGGATGCCGACCACGGTATCAACATGGACCGGGGATTCACCGCCGTTATGGCGCAACTCCCCAGTGTCGAAGACAAGGACATCGGCACCATTCTCAAAAAAGTGGGGATGGTGTTGGTGTCCACCGTGGGCGGCGCAGGGGGACCCCTCTATGGCACGTTGTTCATGCGGATGGGGATGGCTGTTGGCAACAAAGACGCCTTGACCCCTGAAGACGTTCTCAAAATGTTCGAAGCAGCCTTAGAAGGCGTCAAACAACGGGGTAAAGCGGAACTCGGCGATAAGACCATGGTCGACGCGCTGACGCCCGCAGTGGAAGCCATGCGCCAGGCCTTGGCAGAAGGTGCCGACCTTGCCACAGCCCTGGACAAGGCCGTTGCCGCGGCCGAAGAGGGGATGAAGGCCACCATCCCCTTGGTGGCCCGCAAAGGGCGCGCCAGTTACCTCGGTGAGCGTAGCGCCGGGCACCAAGACCCGGGCGCCACCTCGACTTACCTACTCTTCAAGTCCGCAGCCGAAGTTTGGAACCACGCGGACGCCTGAGCCAACCCCAAGGAGGTTGTGATGGCTAAGAAATACGTTGGCGCTGTAGATCAGGGGACAACCAGCACCCGCTTCATGATCTTTGACCATTCCGGTCAAGTCGTAAGCATTCACCAACTCGAACACGAACAGATCTACCCCAAACCCGGCTGGGTGGAACACAACCCCATGGAAATTTGGGAACGCACCCAGCAAGTCATCAAAGGCGCCCTGGAGAAAGCCAACATTGACCCCTCCGAACTGGCTGCCATTGGTGTGACCAACCAACGAGAAACCACCATCGTGTGGGATAAGAAAACCGGCAAACCTTTCTACAATGCCATCGTTTGGCAAGACACCCGCACCAAAGAAATCTGCGACGAACTGGCCAAAGACGGCGGCCAAGACCGCTTCCGCCCCAAGGTGGGCCTCCCCTTGGCCACCTACTTCTCAGGCCCCAAAATCAAATGGATTTTGGATAACGTCCCTGGCGTGCGCGAAGCCGCCGAAAAAGGCGACGCCCTCTTCGGCAACATTGACACCTGGGAAATCTGGTGGCTCACCGGCGGGCCCAACGGCGGCGTCCACATCACCGACGTCACCAACGCCAGCCGCACCATGCTCATGGACCTCAAAACCCTGGACTGGGATGACGAAATCCTGAGCATCTTGGGCATCCCGCGACAAATGTTGCCCGAGATCAAACCCTCCAGCGCGGTCTATGGCATGACCGCCAAAGATGGCCCCTTTGGTTACGAAATCCCGGTGGCCGGCGACCTGGGCGACCAGCAAGCCGCCTTGGTGGGGCAGACCTGCTACAGCCCTGGCGAAGCCAAAAACACCTACGGCACCGGCTGCTTCATGCTCCTCAACACCGGCACCGAACCCATTCCCAGCAAGAGTGGCCTGCTGACCACCCTGGCCTACAAATTCGGTGACGAGCCCGCCCACTACGCGTTGGAAGGCTCCATCGCCATCACCGGCGCGCTGGTGCAGTGGCTGCGCGACAACCTGGAATTCTTCGAAAAGTCTGCCGACATCGAACCCTGCGCGCGCAGCGTAGAAGACAACGGTGGCATCTACTTCGTGCCTGCGTTCTCGGGCCTGTTCGCGCCCTACTGGCGCTCCGATGCCCGCGGCGTGATCGTCGGCCTGACCCGCTACATCAAGAAAGGCCACATCTGCCGGGCCGCGCTGGAAGCCACCGCCTACCAGACCCGTGAAGTGCTCGACGCCATGAAGAAAGACTCGGGCGTGGACCTGAAAGCCTTGAAAGTGGATGGCGGCATGGTTTACAATGAACTCCTCATGCAATTCCAGGCCGACATCCTGGGCGTGCCCGTGGTGCGCCCCAAAGTGGCTGAAACCACCTCCCTGGGCGCTTCTTACGCGGCCGGCCTCGCCGTGGGCTTCTGGGACAGCCTGGACGACCTGCGCGCCAACTGGCAGGTAGACCGCACCTGGAACCCCGAGATGAGCGCCGAAGAACGGGAACGCCTCTTCAAAGGCTGGCTGAAAGCCGTCGAACGGACGTTCAACTGGGTCGAGTAACCCCCCTCGTATGGGAAGCGTACTGTGTACTGAGGTCTTTGCTTCTCCAATTGCCGCAACCGCTGGCGGCTTTGCCTCCGGCGGTCGAGAGCGGCTTTGACCAAGGGCGGGGGCCTCTTCCCCGCCCTTGGTGCGCTTCAGCCTTGGCCTATACCCCTTTTCGGAGAAACGAGCCATGAAAAAACCTCATGTCGTCGTCATTGGTGGGGGAGCCACGGGCGCGGCCCTGGCCCATGACCTGACCTTGCGGGGGCTCCGAGTCACCGTGGTGGAACGCGGCGAAGTGACTTCGGGCACCACAGGGCGGCATCATGGCCTGTTGCACAGCGGCGCCCGTTACGCAGTCAAAGATCAGGAATCGGCCAAAGAGTGCATCGAAGAAAACATGATCTTGCGAAAGATCGCCCCCGGCTCGTTTGAACTCAACAACGGCCTCTTCGTGGCCATCACCGATGAAGATATGGCCTACCGCCCGGCCTTTTTAGAAGGGCTGGAAACCTGCGGTATTCCATATAAAGAAATCACCCCCCAAGAAGCCCTGGCCCGCGAACCCAACCTCAACCCGGCCGTCAAGGCCGCAGTCGAAGTGCCCGATGGCACCATGGACGCCATGCGGCTTCCCCTGCGTTTTTTGGCCACTGCCCAACAACATGGCGCCGTGGTGTTGACCTACACCGAGGTGGAAGAAATCTTGATGCAGGGCAAGGCCGTGGTTGGCGTGCGCGTGCGCGACCATGTTACAGAAAAGACCTACAACATCGGGGCAGACCTGGTGGTCAACGCAGGCGGCGCCTGGTCGGGTAAAATCGCAGCCTTGGCCGGCGTGCACGTCCCCTTGCAACCCTCGCCGGGCGTGTTGGTGGCGGTCTATGGCCGGTGGAACAACATGGTGCTCAACCGAATGCACCGCTCGGGCGATGGCGACATCATCGTGCCCCAGCGTACCTTGTCGGTCATCGGCACCAGTTCGTGGGTGGTCGAAGACCCCGACAAACTGGAAATGAAAAAAGAGCACATCCAACTCATGTACGACTACGGCGCGCAATTGGTGCCTGCCATCCGAAACGCCAAACTGCGCGCGGCTTGGGCTGCAGCCCGGCCCCTGATTGGCAGCGAAGGCGGTGCCCAAACCGGCCGAGAACTCAGCCGAACCTTCAAATGCTTCGACCACGCCGAGCGCGACGGCGTCGAAGGCTTTGTGACCATTGCCGGTGGCAAAGCCACCACCGCCCGCGGCATGGCCGAAGTGACCGCCAACGTCGTGGTCCAAAAACTGGGCTTAGACGCACCCTGCCGCACCCGCGAGGTGGTCTTGCTCCCTCACACGGCTTATTACCGGCGGAGGATGTGACATGGCCGAGGTGACCTTCAAAATCTATCGTTACAAACCCGGGGCTATTGACCCGCCCCGCTACGACACCTTCAAACTCGACGTCGAAGCGCACGAAACCGTGCTCGACATCTTAGAGCGCCTGCGCCTGGACGACCCCACCCTGACCTATCGGCACTCCTGCCATCATGGCTCCTGCGGCACGTGCGGCATGATGGTCAATGGCAAAGAAGTGTTGGCCTGCGTCACCCGAGTGCTCGACTTGGGCACCGAGACCGTGGTGGTGGAGCCCCTCCGCCACTTGCCCTTGGTGAGCGACTTAGTGGTTGACATGACCCCCTTCTTTGAGAAATATGAACCCATCGGCATGCCCTATCTCCGAGAGAGCGAATATCTGCCCGAAGGCCAACCCCCGCCCGAAGTGGGCACCTACATGCGGTTCGAAAGTTGCCTGGAATGCGGCCTGTGCCTTTCGGCCTGCCCCGTGGTAGGCACCGACCCCGCGTACTTGGGCCCCGCAGCCCTGGCCGCGGCCGCTCGTGTGGTTCAGGAACCCCGCGGGCAAGACGTGGCCCGCGTGTTGCAAATGGTTGACACCGAGCAAGGGTGCTGGCGGTGCCACTCCGCCATGGAATGCAGCGAGGTTTGCCCCAACGACGTCGACCCCGGCGGCATGATCATGTATTTGCGTCGCGAACTCCTGACCGGCAAAACGCTTAGCGGAGGAAAGCGATGAACATCGAAGAATACAAACGCCCTGAGCCTCGGCAGCCAGAGGCCCGCCTGAGTGAATGGTTCAGCCCGACCAAACGCGGCGTGGGAGGATGGGCTTTCCTCTTGCATCGCCTGACCGGGATTGTCTTGGTGTTTTACTTGCTGTTGCACTTCTCTGTGCTCAGTTACCTTGCCCGGGGCCCAGAAGCCTACCAGGCCGCCCTGCAATTCCTGGATAACCCCCTCTTCGTCGCGCTGGAAGTCGCGCTCATCGCGGCTGTGGTTTATCATGGCCTTAACGGTTTGCGGCTGCTGCTGATGGCCCTCAATCTCGGCGTCAAGCAGCAAAAGGCCATGTTTTGGGTGGTTTTCGTGCTCTCGGCGCTGACCACGCTGGTCGCGGCCGTGTATATGTTTTGACGGAGGCATCCCATGACAAGCGGAAAAAACACCTGGGTGTGGCAAGCGCTGAGTGGACTGTTGCTGGTCTTCTTGTTGGGCTTGCACCTGTTTGCCAACCACTTCATGGCCGATGGGTTGCTGACCTACGATGACGTCGTAGCCTACCTTTCGAACCCGCTCATTCTGGTGCTGGAAGTGCTCTTCCTGGCCGCGGTGCTCTATCATGCCGTGCTGGGCGTGCGCGCCATCATGCTCGACCGCGGCATCTCCGCACAGCAAGAGCGCACCCTGACGCGCGCGTTGACCGTCGTGGGGGTCGCGTTGTTCCTCTACGGCGTCTGGCTGTTTTGGGTGATTTTGACATGACGCGGCCGGCCGTCTCTGCTCGGCTTTTCCAAAGGAGGTTGTTTTGACCAAACCCCAGCGCGAAACCACAAAGACCCCAGCCGAAAAAACCTCAACCACGCCTCCTGGCGGTGGCCCCTGGATGAGCCGCCGCACGGGCATGATCCTCATGACCTTGGTCAGTTTGGCCGTGGTGGTGTTGGTGTGGTTTTCGGCCCCTGAAAATGCCTCATGGGGCGAGATTTTGCGCCTTTCCTTCTTCATCATTGCCAGCGTATGGCTGGTGTTCGCGTTTACCTTTACTTTGAGCCGATGGTTGCGCCGCTAACCCGAGAGCCTCACGTCCCCCCATCTCGCCCTGATTCGGATGGGCAGACCTTTGCCGCCCGCCATGATTTGGACGGCTGGGAGGCAAAATATGCACCTTACGACGAGGAAACCTACCGCTTTGTCTTGGCGCGATTGCGCCCCGACGACGTGGTGTTAGACATCGGCGCAGGCGATTGCCGCTTTGCCTTGGCCGCCGCCCCGCGCGTGGCGCGGGTTTACGCCCTGGAAGTGCAGCCTGCTTTGGTGAGCGACTGTTTGCGGCGGGTAGGGGAAGACCTGCCCCGCCAAGTCCATGTGATTTGCGCCAACGCCCTGGACTTCCCCTTCCCGCCCGACGTCACCGTAGGCGTGTTGTTGATGCGCCATTGCACCCATTTCGCGACCTACTTCCGCAAACTGCAGGCCGTGGGCGCCCGCTGGCTTTTCACCAACGCCCGGTGGAAGATGGCCGTCGAAGCCGTAGATTTGCAAGCCCCGCGCCTGGCCTTTGAGGAAGCGCCGGCAGGGTGGTATGCCTGCACCTGCGGCGCGGTGGGCTTCAAAGCCCCCGCCGAGGATGAGATGGCAGCCTTCACCGAAGATGCGTTGATTCACGAAGTGGCCTTTTGCCCTCACTGCCATCCCGAAATCCATGACTTGACCGCGTGAGCCGCCTTCCCCGGCGCGCTTACGCCGCAACCCTGCAAGAAGGAGCATTGCATGATTGGAATCGTCATCGTTTCGCACAGTGCCAAAGTGGCTGAAGGCGTGAAAGAAATGGCCGAGCAGATGAGCCAAGGGCGGGTTGCCATTGCCGCAGCCGGCGGCGTGGACGACCACACCCTGGGCACCAACGCCGAGCGCATTTTCGAAGCCCTTCAGCAAGTTTACAGCCCTGATGGCGTGTTGGTGTTGATTGACCTGGGAAGCGCCGTCATGAGCGCCCAAATGGCTGTGGAAATGCTGCCCGAAGAGCAGCAAGCCCACGTCAAAATGAGCGACGCGCCCGTGGTCGAGGGCGCGATCGTCGCCGCAGTAGAGGCTTCCTTAGGGCGAAGCCTGGAGGAGGTCAACAAGGCTGCTGAAGCCGCCAGTACCATGAGGAAGATTTTGTGATATGGAAACCAACCCTTCGCAAGTTTCCGTGGTGTTGAAAATTACAAACCCGGTAGGGCTGCACGCCCGTCCGGCGGCCCTGTTTGTGCAAACGGCCGGCGCGTTCAAAGCCGACATCAAAGTGCGCAACCTGACCCGCGAGACGCCCTTTGTAGACGCCAAGAGCATTTTGGGCGTCATGGGCATCGGCGTTGCCCAAAACCACGAGATTGAGGTCGTGGCCTCGGGCGAAGATGCTGCCGAAGCCATCGCGGCCCTTCAGGCCCTGGTGGAAAGCGACTTTGGCGAAGCCTCTGCTGCCGAGGCTGACAACAGCGAGTGAAATTGCCGAATTTTCACGAAATTTTTGTCTTTCGCGCGTACAATTGGTGGTAAAGTGTAGGATTGTGGCCAAAGGCATGACCTCGCGGCCGTGCTGTGGGGCCTACGTGTTGCACATTCTGCCCATTGTGGAGCTAAAAACAGAACTTATGACGACGACTGACCCCTATCTGTTGAAACTGGCGCGTGTGGCTCGGATGTATTACGAGCAAGATCTGACCCAAGCCGAAATTGCCGAGCAATTGGGCGTTTCGCGCTCGCAGATCTCGCGCTGGTTGACGGAAGCGCGCGATTTAGGCATCGTGGAAATTCGCATTCATGGCTTGTGGAGCCGTGTGGCCGAACTGCAATACCAACTGGAACGCCGCTTTCCCATCAAAGAAGCCCTGGTCATGGACCGCGGTGGACGGGGCTATATGCAAGTGGTGCAGGGGCTGGGGGTGCTGGCTGCCAACCGCCTGGCCGAACTGTTGGAAGGTGAAATGACGCTGGGCATTGCCTGGAGCACCGGCGTCTATCAAGTGGTCAGCGCGTTGCGCTCAGCCCGCCAAAAAGGGGTGACCGTGGTGCAGCTGATGGGCGCGGTCGGCGCTCAAAACCCCTTGCTCGACGGCCCTGACCTCACCCGCTGGCTCGCCCAGACCCTTTCCGGGCAATATCGTTACTTGCCCGCCCCCCTCTTTGCCAGCGACCCGCAGGCCCGAGAGGCCATCATCAGCGAACCCAGCGTGCGCGAAGTAATAGAACTGGCCGAAAATGCCGACTTGGCCCTGGTGGGCATTGGCGCGGTCTCGCCGGCGCGCTATTCCAGCCTTTTCAATGCCCGCCGCCTCACCGAAGAAGACCTGCGCGAAATCGAAGCCAAAGGCGGCGTCGGTGATATTTGTGGCTATTTTTATGACATTCATGGGCAATTATTAGATTTGGAACTGCACCAAAGGCTTATCGGTGTTTCGTGGGAAGCCCTCTACCGCATCCCGGTGGTCATGGGGGTGGCCGGAGGGCGACGCAAAGCCGCGGCCATCTTGGGCGCCCTGCGCAGCGGCGTGATAGATTACCTTGTCACCGACAGCGAAGCCGCGGAACTGGTGCTCGAGATGGACGCGGCCGAGCATCCTGAGCAAGAGGAAGGAGGCGCGTCGTGACGCGCACACAGCAAATGCAACAATTTCAGGGCATCCCGGCGGCGGCGGGGGTGGCAATTGCCCCCGCGTTTTTGTTTTCGTTGACCGGGCCTCATCCAGCAACCTCAGCAGCGGAGCCCACTTCCCCCGAACAGGAACGCGCCCGCTTGCAGCAGGCTTTGGATGCCGCCCGCGAAGAGCTTCGGCAACTCCACACCCAAGCCCGCGAGCGCCTGAGCGAAGAAGACGCGGCCATCTTCCAAGTCCACGAGATGTTTTTGCAAGACCCCACCTTGCTTCAACAGGTGGACGAAGGCATCGCCCACGGCCAATCGGCCGCAGAGGCATGGCACCAAGCCATTGAAACCCAAGCCGCGCTGCTCGCAGCCCTTGACGACCCGGTGTTTAGCGCTCGAGCCGTTGATTTGCGCGACGTGGGGCAGCGCGTGGCTCGGCTGTTGGCTGGCGAAAGCAACGAAATCCCCCTGCCCGATGAGCCTTCCATCGTGGTCGCGCGCGAGTTGACCCCTTCCCAAACCATTTTGCTGCCCAAAGACCTGGTGAAAGGCTTTTGCACCGTGCAGGGGAGCAAAACCTCTCACGTGGCCATCTTGGCGCGTGGGTTGGGGTTGCCCGCGGTGGTCGGCTTGCCTGAGGCCCTGCTGGAAGTGGTCCAGACGGGAGATTTGCTCATCGTGGACGGCCAGCGAGGGGTGGTCATCGTGCATCCCGACGAGGCCACGTTGGCGGCCTATCGGCGCGAGGCCGAAGCCGAAGCGCAGCAACAAGCTGCAGCGCAAGCGCTGGGCGCGGGGCCGGCGATTACGCCCGACGGGCATCGGGTGGAAATTGGCGCGAACCTGGGCGGCGGGGGCGAAGAAGAAGCCCGCCGCGCCCTGGCCCTGGGCGCCGAAGGTGTGGGGCTGCTGCGCACGGAATTCCTCTACATGGAACGCCACAGCCCCCCGGATGAAGAAGAGCAAATTGCAGCCTACGAGGCTTACCTGCGCGCGCTGCAAGGGCGGCCGGTTATCTTTCGTACCGTAGATATCGGCGGCGACAAAGCCTTGCCCTATTTGGACCTGCCCGTCGAGGCTAACCCCTTTTTGGGCAAGCGCGGCATCCGCTTGGCTTTGGCACGCCCTGACCTGTTGCGCACCCAGCTGCGGGCTATTTTGCGCGCGGGCGCAGGCACCCAAGGGGTGGTTAAAATCATGTTCCCGATGGTGGCAACACTGGAAGAAGTGCGTCAGGCCAAGGCCCACCTCGCGGCAGTGCAGCAGGCGCTGGAAGAGGAAGGCACGCCCCACGCGCAAGGGGTGGAAGTGGGCATCATGGTGGAAATTCCGGCGGCCGCGGTGATGGCCGACGTGTTGGCCCCCGAGGTGGACTTTTTCAGCATCGGCACCAACGACCTCTCGCAATATACCCTGGCTGCGGACCGCACCCATCCGGAAGTGGGGCCCATGGCCGACGCCTTCCATCCGGCGGTGTTACGGCTCATTCGGCAAGTGGTGGAAGCAGCCCACGCCGTGGGGGTGTGGGTGGGCGTGTGCGGTGAATTGGCTGGCGACCCCTTGGCCACCCCTCTGTTGCTGGGTTTGGGTGTGGACGAACTGAGCATGGCCGCGCCTTCTATCCCCGAGGTCAAAGCGCGGGTGCGGGCATGGCGCGCAACCGACGCGCAAACGCTGGCGCGCCAAGTGTTGCAACTTCCTTCGGCGCAAGCCGTGCGTGAAGCCCTACAGGCGGCAGGTGGATGACCCCCTCACGGGACCCTCTCTCTCCGTAGAGGTTGCCAACGGCAAAGCCCCCTCAACCGAGGGGGCTTTGCGCGGAGGTTACGGCCATCCTCATTGGGAGGAGGAAGACTTTTTCTGTCGTTCGTGGATGAGCACAAGCCCGGTGATGATGACCCAGGCGCCGATGCGGATGGTCATCGCCCGGATGCTATCGGGCGCCACCACGGTCTTGTACGCGGTTTGCAGAATTAGCATCACCAAGCTATGGATGGCCAACGTCGCCACTGCGAGTTTGGGGGCCAAATCGGCGTCCTTCCAGAGGAGCACCGCGGTGAAGAAAAAGGTCACCAGCCCCATGGTGAGGTTATACACTGGCAGCCAGTCGATGACGTAATAATCCACAGGGATGTGGAAGATAACCACCTTGCTTCCGGCGAAAATGGCCATTCCGCCGATGATGAAAGCCAGGAGGGCGGCGAGTTTGTTGAGGGTGAATTTCATGACGAACTCCTTAGAAGAGGGGCGTCGCGGGGCGCTGCAACCGCAGCCCTCGCGGATGCTGTCTTTGGTGTGTATTTAGTTTGGCTAACTAACTATATCGCAAGAAAGACCGGACGTCAAGGGTTGGCATCAAAGTGGTCGCATGTGGCTGCTGGGGGAAAGCGCGTGGTCGGGCGCGGCGCTCGCCAGCCCATCCGCCTCAGCGGCCTTCCTGCAGAGGCTCGGCCGCGGTGATGCACACATAAAAACTGGGGAAGGGATAGGTCTCGGGCAGCAAAGGTTGGAGGGTGAGGCGGTAGTGCTTTCCGGCCTGGAGCGTGAGGCGCCCCAACGTGCCTGTGGCCAAATAAAAGGGACCCGAGCGGGTTTGGGTGGGAAAGTGGATTTGCGATGGCAAGGGGCCCTCAAGCCAGGCGTCGTCCAGCGTGATGGGGGTCGGCGGGGGGAGGGGGGTAGATGGGTGGAACCAGCTTTGCGCCCCGCCGGGCACAGGGGCCCAGGCGATTTGCCACGGCGGCGTTTCGGCCGGCAGCGCCTGCAACCGTTGGCGCAGGTCTTTGAGATAGGCCAAGGCTTGTTGATAAGCCTCGCGTTGTTGGGGGTCGGTGGTTTGGTCAAACCAACCCTGATAGCGTTGTGTTTCTGCGTCCACTGCGCGCAAGGCGGCCTGCAGGCAAGGCGGTTGGTGCTGCGGGGTGGCGGTTGGGGGCGGTGCAGAGGGTTGAGGGTGGGGGGCGGCGCATCCGAGTGTCAGCAGCAGAGCAAGCGATGAAAGATAGCGCCAAAGAGCAGAGCGATTCATAAGCGCCTCCTGGGAGAGCAAGACCAAAGAACCTTTCGCAACCCCCGCGGCGCGGCAAGCGGCTCAGCGGCGTGGGCGTTGATATGCCCTTCGCCACGGGCTTCAATGTTTATTGTGCCCCATGTGCGGCGAAGTGGCAAGGGGGAAAGGAGTGCCCTTTTGGGAGTTGGAAAAATTTTTGCCAACAGCACTTTACCCTGAAAAAGAAGCAACCATCTTTTTCAGGAGGTGCGGAATGGCGCGTTTGTTCCCAGGCGAAAAAGAAAGCCGTTTGCGCCGCGTGTTTCGCTTGTTGCAGCGCCATCCTTTTGGCCTGCGCGAAAGCGAAATTGCCGCCGAGATGGGCTGGCACCGCCGAACGGCAAACAACTATTTGCGCGAACTTGCCGGGCAAGGCAAGGCAGTCAAAGAAGGGCGTTTGTGGTTTTGGAAACGATAGGTTGGCACAAAGCGATTTGGTAATTTTCCAACTGGACTGTACAATGAAAGCAAGGAGGCACATTCCATCTGAAAGGAGATCCTATGGGGAGAGTGGATGAATCAACAAAACGCCAGCGCATGGAAGCGGTTTGGGCATTGGTGCGGCGGAGCAGGCTGGGGATTCGTGAAAGCGAAATCGCTCAGGAGCTCAATTTGCCGCGCCGCACGGTGAATAATTACCTGCGGGCTTTAGAGATGGAAGGGCGCGTGTATAAAGATGGGCGTCTGTGGTGCCCGCTGCCGTGGGAAGAAACCCGCCTGCGTCCTATCGAGCTCACCCCTGAAGAGGCAGTGGCCCTCTACTTGGGAGCGCGCCTGTTGAGCAAGCAGATGGACCGGCGCAACGAACCGGCAGAAAGCGCCTTGATCAAACTGGCCAATGCCTTGCGCAACGACGCGGGCCTGGGGGAAGGCATTGTGCAAGCCGCGCGAACCTTGGCGCATCGGCACGAAGACCCGCAGCACCGCTCCTTGTTCCAAACTGTTGTGCGCGGCTACATCTACCGGCGCAAGGTGCGTTTGCTCTACAAACCCCTCAACTGGAAGCGGCCGTTTGAGACAATTTTTGCCACCTATCTCTTGGAACCCTCTTTGATTGGCTCGGCAATCTACCTCATCGGCCACAGCAGCCGCCCCAACGCCTTGCGGGCTTACAAACTGAACCGGATTCAGGAAATCGCCCTCACCGCCGAACCCTACGACATCCCCCCTGATTTCGCGGGCCTGGATTTTTTGCAGCACGCCTGGAACATTATGACAGGCGAAGAGACCCTCGAAGTGGTGTTGCGGTTTAGCCCTCGGGTGCGTGAGCGAGTGACGGAGACCATCTGGCATCCCTCGCAAGCAGTGGAAGAAGACCCCGAGCGCAGCGGCTGGTTGCGTTGGCGGGCTTCCATTGCGCACTTGCAAGACATTTTGCCCTGGGTGCGTTCCTGGGGCGCCGATGTCGAAGCCCTGGCCCCCGCCGCGCTGCGCCAAGCCTTAGAGCGGGAAGTGAGGCGCTTGGTGGC
>CAYLRJ010000056.1:0-16208 GCA_964386185.1 uncultured Anaerolineaceae bacterium | reverse complement strand
GGGCCCGCGCGCCGATGGCTTGCGCCAGGCGTTGGGCCTCGGCCGCGCTCAGCGCCCACGGCGGCCGAATCAAAGGGCAGCCCAGGGGCCAGCCCCGCAGCCGCAGCCGGAGGGTGGGGACGGTGAGGGCTGCCCCTGCCGGCTCGGGGGCGCCGCCCTCGAATTGTACCTCAGCCCCTCGGATGCGTTCCCAGGCGAGGAAGCCCACCCACGGCCCTTGGCGTTTGAGGATGCCCGCGGGCGTAAAGGCGATGAAGTAGCGCTCTGGGTGGCGGGCCAGGGCCCAATGCTCATAGGCCCGTTGCAGCACGCCGTAGAGGCCCACGGCCCAGCCCAGCGCGCCGACGCAAAAGAGGGCCTCGGCGCCGTACCACCACAGCGCGGCGGGGGCAGCCCCGCCCAGGCGCACCCCTGAGCGCCAAAGGGCGAGGCCAGCGCCCCAAAACAAGCGCCCCACCATCAGCAAGGCCAACCCGGCCACGGCCAGCAGGCCCACCAGCAGGCCTCTGGCCAGCGGGGGCGGCGCGTGGGGGCGCAACACCCACGCATCCGCCCCAGGGGCGCCCTGGGTGAGGCGCTCCACTTGTTGGCGCAACTTGGGCGCCAGGCGACCCACAGGCTTCCAGCCAAAGGGCCACCCCAGAATCAGGTCCGACAACGGGAGCATGGGCTTTTTGGGTTTGCTCAGAACAGCCCCACCACCTTGCCCGTTTCCAGGTCGAGGTCCACATTGAGGTAAGCCGGGCGGGTGGGCAGGCCGGGCATGGTGCGCATCTTGCCCACCAGCGGGTAGAGGAAGCCCGCTCCGGCCGAGAGACGGATGTCGCGGATGGGCACACGGAAGCCGCGCGGGGCGCCCTTGAGGGTGGGGTCGTGGCTGATGCTCAGGTGGGTTTTGGCCATGCAGATGGGCAGTTTGTCGTAGCCCAAGCGGGTGTATTCCGCGATGCGCTCCTCGGCCAGGGGCTCGTAATCCACGCCGTCGGCGCCGTACACCTCGCGGCAGATGGTCTCGATTTTGTCCTTGATGGGCAGGTCCAGGTCGTAGAGGAAGCGGAAGTCGGAAGGCTGCTCGGCGGCCCGCATCACGGCCTTGGCCAGATCCACCGCGCCTTCGCCGCCCTTTTCCCAATGCTCGGCCACCACCGCGTCGAAGGCGCCGAATTCCAGCGCGGCTTGGCGCACCATCTCCAACTCGGCCGGGGTGTCGGTGGCGAAGCGGTTGACCGCCACCACCACGGGCACGCCGAACTTGCGGGCCACGCCAATGTGGTGCTGGAGGTTGACCAACCCCTTGCGCAGCAGGTCCAGGTTCTCTTGGGTGTAGGCCGGATCGAGGGGCTTGCCGGCCACCACCTTGGGGCCGCCGCCGTGCATCTTCAGCGCCCGCACCGTGGCCACCATGACCACCGCGTTGGGCTTCAGCCCCGAGTAACGGGTCTTGATGTTGAAGAACTTTTCCATGCCGATGTCCGCGCCAAAGCCCGATTCGGTGACCACATAGCCATCGGGTCCCACCAGTTTGAGGGCGATCAGGTCGGCGATGATGGAACTGTTGCCGTGGGCGATGTTGGCGAAAGGCCCGGCGTGGACGAAGACCGGCGTGCCTTCGAGGGTCTGCATCAGGGTGGGCTTGATGGCGTCTTTCATCAGCACGGCCAGGGCTCCGGCCACGCCCAAGTCTTCGGCGGTGATGGGTTCCCCCGCGCGGCTCAGGGCCACCACCATGCGGCCCAGCCGCGCGCGCATGTCGGCCAGGCTCGTGGTGAGGGCCAAGATGGCCATGATTTCGCTGGCCACGCTGATGTCGAATCCTGTGCGGCGGGTGAAGCCCTTTTCGTCGGGGCCCAGGCCGATTTCGATTTCGCGGAGCAAGCGGTCGTTGGTGTCAATCACCCGTCGCCAGGTGATGGTGTCGGGGTCAATGTCCAAGCGCACCAGTTGGCGTCGCTGTTCGGGGGTCAGGTTGTCCAGGTCTTCTTCGGTGATGCCCAGTTTGGCCATGCGGTAGCGCAGGCCGCGGGCCACCTGGCGTTGGCCGTTTTTGAGGGGGAAGAGGCGGCGGAAGAGGGCTTCGTCGCTCTGGCGCCACTCGTGGAACATGCGGGTATCCAGCGCGGCGGCGAGCAGGTTGTTGGCCGCGGTCACCGCGTGGATGTCGCCGGTGAGGTGCAGGTTGAAGTCTTCCATAGGGATCACCTGCGAGTAACCGCCGCCGGCCGCACCGCCTTTGATGCCAAAGGTGGGGCCTTGGCTGGGCTGGCGGATGCAGGTAAACACCTTCTGGCCCAGGTGCGCGCCCAACGCCTGGCTCAACCCCACGGTGGTGGTGGTCTTGCCCTCGCCCAAGGGGGTGGGCGTGATGGCGGTCACATCAATGTACTTGCCGTTGGGCGCGTCGGCCAGGCGTTCCAGCACGCTCAGGCTGACCTTGGCCTTGTAAGGGCCGTAGCGTTCCAATTCCTCGGGCAAGATGCCGCTTTCTTCCGCGACCTGCTCAATGGGCTTGAGGGTGGCTTCTTGGGCGATTTCGATGTCGGACGGCACAGGGAAGCGGCGCTTGAGGGGCGTAGGGGTCAATTTGCGGGGCATGAGGACCTCACTTTTGGGGATGGGGAACGAACGGTGTGGGTCGTGAGAAAAAGGTAAGAAAAGGCCTTCCAGGCTCCTTTTTTCACGATTTGGGTGTATTATATCCCTAAGCCGCGGGGAAGTCAGTGCGTGACGCTTGTCACGATACTTTGGCGAAAAGTCGTGACATCGTTCAGGGTGAAAGTTTGTTATAATCGTCAGGAACACAAATTATCATCGTTGACGAGGCTTCCCAATGCCCCATGAGTACAGTCCGTTAGAGAAAATTCGTTTGGAAAAACTGGAGCGCCTGCGGGAGATGGGCATTGAGCCCTATCCGAACCGGGCGGAGCGCACGCATACCGCGGCCGAAGCCAAAGCCGCGTTAGAGGCGGCCGAGGCCGAGGGGGCAGAGGAAGCGCCGCGGGTTGTGGTCGCTGGTCGCTTGCGCGCGATGCGCCCGATGGGGAAGATCACCTTTGCCCACATCGAAGATGAGAGCGGCCGGTTGCAACTCTTTTTTCAGGTCAACACCCTGGGCAAAGAGCAGCTGAAGTTATTCAATAAGTTTTTTGACCTGGGCGATTTCATCCAGGCTGAGGGGTTCCTCTTTCGGACGCGCACGGGCGAGATTACCGTCCATGTTGAAAAGTTTCGCATGTTGGCCAAGGCCATTACGCCCTTGCCGCCGGCCAAGGACGAGGTGGCCGAAGATGGCACGGTCATTCGCCATGCTGTGTTGGCCGACCCTGAAACCCGCTATCGCCAACGCTATGCTGATTTGGCCGTCAACCCTGAGGTGCGGGAAATCTTCCGCACCCGAGCCAAAATCGTGCGAGCGCTGCGCGATTTTTTAGACGACCACGGCTTTTTGGAAGTCGAAACGCCCATTCTTCAGCCGATTTACGGCGGCGCGGCCGCTCGCCCGTTTGTGACTTATCACAACCAACTGAAGCAGAAACTCTATTTGCGCATTTCGTTTGAACTTTATCTCAAGCGCCTTTTGGTCGGCATGTTTGAAAAGGTTTATGAAATCGGCCGCGATTTTCGCAACGAAGGGATTTCGTTCAAACACAACCCCGAATTTACCCAGCTGGAATTTTATTGGGCCTACGCCGATTACTTCCAGGTGATGGCGTTTGTGGAAGAGATGATTGCATACGTGGCCGATCGGGTGTTGGGCACGCGCAAAATTACATGGCAGGGCCATGAAATTGACCTCAACCCACCTTGGAAGCGGGTCGAGTTGCGCCAAGGCGTGCTGGAGGCGACGGGCATTGACATTGCTTCCTACCCCGACGCCGAAAGCTTGGCCGCTGCGATGAAAGCCCAAGGCATTGAGCCCAAACCCCATGCCTCGCGCGGCAAACTCATTGACCAATTGGTCAGCGATTTCCTGGAGCCCCGCTTCATTCAGCCCACGTTTTTGTATGACTACCCGCGAGACATCTCGCCTTTGGCCAAAGCCAAACCCGACGACCCAAACACGGTCGAACGGTTCGAAGGCTTTATCGGCGGCATGGAACTCTGCAACGCGTTTACAGAGTTGAACGACCCCTTGGATCAAGAAGCCCGCTTCCTGGAGATGGGGCGCACCTACGCCGCTGACGACGAGGAACGCCATCCCATTGACGAAGATTATTTGCGAGCCATGCGTTACGGCATGCCGCCCAATGGCGGTTTTGGGATGGGCATTGACCGCCTGACCATGCTTTTTACCGACAAACACAGCATCCGAGAGGTGATTTTGTTCCCGCATCTGCGGGAACGCGGCGACGACGCGCCCTCAAAAGAGGGCCAAGCCGCTGACGCGAATTCCCCTGCGCCTGCACAATGAAGCAAAGGCGCCCCCTGGCCGTTTGGCGGCCCTACATTCGGGTGGTGCAACATGACGGACCAAGCACAAGAAGTGTGGCTTGAACTGGCGGCTTTGGTGAATCAGCGGCCGCCGGAAGAGCGCCTTCGTTATCGGGAGGCCATTCGAAGCCTGGTACACGATTTAGGGCACAATATCGGTTTGGTGCGGACCAGCGAAGGGCTGATTCGCCGCGAGGCAGAGGCCAACGGCTTGGTGGTGGATGAAGAGCTGTTAGACATCATCCACCAGGCCGTCTTAGACTTGACCGATTTGCTGGCCGTGTTGCGTGCGTTTGGCGACGCCGTTGACGTCCATTCGCAATGAAGCAGGTCGGCTTGTTTCGGTGAGGGCGGGGCCGAAACAGGTCAACCCCCATCGGCGAGAATTCGAGAGAGTCCTATGGTGACAACCAAAGCCCGAGAGCGTATCTTGGTGGTCGAGCCCGACCCGGAAATTGCCGATTTGATCGCGCGGCAGAGCCTCCAGCCGTTGCGGTATCGGGTCAAAGTCGTCGGTGAGGCGGGCGCCGCCCTGCAGGAAAGCGCGCGTTTTGCCCCTCATCTCATCATCGCCGACATGCACTTGCCAGATTTGAGCGGGAAAGATTTGCTCGCGGCTTTGCAATCGCAAGGCGATGATGTGCCCATCATCGTCGTAGGCACCAAAGGTGAAGAGCGCGATATCATCCAAGCCTTTCGCTTAGGCGCGTCGGACTTTTTGCTGTGGCCCATGCAAGATACAGAAGTGGTCTCAGCTGTCGAGCGTGTGCTCAAACAAGTCAGAGAGCGCCAAGCGAAAATCCAACTGGCGCGTCAGCTTCAGAAGGCCAATCAAGAGCTGCAGCGCCGCGTGCGCGAACTCACCACCCTGTTTGACCTGGCCAAAGCCGTCGCCTCGGTGACCAACCAAAAAGTGCTCTTTCAGCGGCTGGTCGAAGGCGCGTTGCGGCTGGCCGAGGCCGACAAAGGCTGGATGTTTCTGCGCGAAGAAAACGGCAAAGGCCTCACCCTGGTTGCCCAGCAGGGGCTGCCCCGCTCGCTGGCCGCCCGTTTGGGGCAAACGTGGGATGACGGTTTGAGCAGTTTGGTGGCCCTCTCGGGCGAGGCCCTGAGCATTCATGGCGACCCACTGCGCCGTTTCAAAATCTACTCTTTGGGCAAATCGGCGCTGGTCGTGCCGGTCAAGGTCAAAAACGAAGTGGTGGCGTTGTTGGCCGTGGTGCGCAACGAAGCCCGGCCTTTCACCCCCGAAGAGCAAGCCCTACTGGAAGCCATCGCAGATTACGCTTCCATCGCGCTGGTCAACGCGCGGCTCTTCCAGGCTTTGGAAGAGCATGCCAAAGCCATGCAGCGCACGGCCAAAGCCGCCCGTGAAGGCGAGCGCCTCAAAAGCGAAATTTTGCAAAACCTCAGCCACGAACTGCGCACCCCCTTGGGCGTGGCGCAAGGCTACGTTGAAATGCTCATGGAAGGACAAATGGGCGACCTTTCCGAAGAGCAGCGCCACGCGCTGGAAACAGTGCGCCAAAAATTGGCCCAAATCGGCGAGGTGGTATCATCGGTGACCGCATTGCAAAGCGTATCGCTGGCGCCCGACCAATGGGCGCGGGTGAACCTCAACGACCTGGCGCGCTTGGCCGTGACCCGACACAAACCGCGCGCCCAGCAGAAAAAGTTGACCCTGGAAGCGCAAACCGCCGCCGATGAGGTCACCGTGTTGGGCGACCCCGACCAACTGGGGATGGTTTTCGACCACCTCATCACCAATGCCATCAAATTCACCCCCGAGGGCGGTCAAATCGAAGTCAGTGTCCGCCGCGACAAAGGGGAATTAGCCCACGTCGTGGTGAAAGACACCGGCATTGGCATTTCTTCCAAACATTTGCCGCACATCTTCGAACGCTTCTATCAAGTGGATGGCTCCACCACGCGCCGCTTTGGCGGCTTAGGACTGGGGCTCTCTGTGGTCAAAGAGATTGTCGAGGCCCACGGCGGCAAAGTTTGGGCTGAGAGCAAGAAAAACAAGGGCACCCTGTTCCATTTTGTGCTTCCGATTGCCAGCCGTGGAAGCACCCCTTAGGAGATAGTTTTGACGACGGTTCTGCTTGTGGTTTCCGAAGCCCAGGCTCGTCGGCTGCTTAGCCAGGCATTGCGCGCATTGGGGTTCAAGCCTGTGGCTTTGCCTGAAGAAGCATGGGGACGCCCCCCGACGGACGTCTTCCCCGAATATCACCCCGATTTGGTGCTGGCCGACACAGCAGCGCTGGAAAGCGCGGTGATTGGTGGCCTGGCCGAGCATTGTTTGCACGTCCCGCTGTTGTTGTTTGCCGAACAGGCCGACGACCCCGACGTGTTGAAGCGCGCCCTGCGGGTGGGGGCGATTGACGTGTTGGAACCGCCGGTGCGGAGCAACGCCTTGGCCCAGGCCCTGCGCAGAGCCTTGGCGCGCAAACGCGCAGCCCTCCAATGGGCTGAGCAGGAAGCCGAGCGCGACACCCTTGCCCTCCGCTCCCACATTGACGAATTGCACACCCTGCTGCGCGTCGGGCGTACCCTCACCGCCAAATTGGATTTGGACGAAACGCTGGCCGCTGTGGTCAACGCCGCTGTGGAATTTACCGGCGCAGAAGAAAGCACCCTCTTGCTGCTGGATGAGGAAACCGGCGAACTCTATCTGCGCGCCTCTCGCAATTTCGAAGACCCCTCGGCCAGCACCTTGCGCTTGAAAGTCCAAGACACTTTGGCCGGCGAAGTGGTGCGTACGGGCAAGCCAGTGCTCTTGGAACGAGACTCACCAGAAAAAATCAAAACCGCCTATTTGGTCCACGCTTTGATTTACGTCCCCCTCTACATTCATGGCCGCGTGATTGGCGTGTTGGGCGTGGACAACCGGCAGCGGCGAGGCGATTTCACCCAGCGCCACGTAGACCGTTTGACCGCCTTGGCCGAATACGCGGCCGTCGCCTTAGACAACGCCCAACTCTTCACCGCAGCCAACGCAGAGCGCCGCCGATTGGAAACCGTGCTCAACAACATCGAAGACGGCATCGTGGTGCTCAACCCCAACGGCGAGGCGCTGCTCATCAATCGGGTCGCGCGGCAAGCCCTGGATGTGGACCCGAACCAAACGGTCTTGGGGCGGCGTTACACCGAATTTTGCCCGGACCGCGACTTGGAAGCGGGCATTCGCGAAGCCCTCGAAGGCCACGAATTTCACACCGAGTTTACCGCCCCCGACGGCCGCGTTTTCAGCCTCCAGGCCGTGCCCATCCCCAACGTCGGGGTGGCCATCACCTTGCACGACGTCACCCACTTCAAGGAATTGGACCGCATCAAAAACGAATTCGTCAGCGCGGTTTCCCACGACTTGCGTTCCCCCTTGACAGCCATCTTGGGCTACGTGGAACTGTTGGAGCGGGCTGGCCCCTTGAACGAAATGCAAAAAGAATTCGTCAAGCGGGTGCGGTTGAGCGTGGAAAACATCACCGCCTTGATCAACGACCTGCTGGATTTAGGCCGCATCGAGGCAGGGTTTGATTTGGAAAAGGAGATGGTCTCGATTGTCAGCGTGTTGCGCTACGCGGTGGAAGGCGTCCGTGAGCAGGTGGAAAGCAAAGGGCTGTGCTTCCGCACCACGGTGGAAGACGATCTCCCCATGGTGTTTGGCAATGCCATACGATTGCGGCAAATGTTAGACAACATCATCGGCAACGCGGTGAAATACACCCCGCCGGGCGGCTGCGTCACCGTGACGGCAGAGAGCCGCGGCCAGCAGATCATCATTCGGGTGAGCGACACCGGGCCGGGCATCCCGCCGGGTGAGCAGCCTTACATCTTCAACAAATTCTTCCGGGGCAGCAACGTGGCTTCCGACACCCCAGGCACCGGCTTGGGGCTGGCTATTGTGAAATCCATCGTCGAAAGCCATCATGGGCGTGTGTGGGTGGAATCGGAAGTAGGCAAAGGCACGACCTTCACAGTGGTGCTCCCGGGGCTGGAGGGCGAGAACGCCGTGCCTTCTGAAGCCTGAGGGGCCTGCAGGCCCACGCGGCCGGGACGCAAAGGGCTATGTGGAAAAAAATGAAAGCGCATCTTCGGCGCCAAAACCGGTGTGGTGGCGGCAGACGAAGGGCGCTTTTTTGTTTGGCTTTTTTGTTTCGATGGAAAACGCGCTCAATGCAGGTCAAAGGGCTCAGAGGGCAGCGAGCCGTAGGGCAGCGGCCGCCAACACGGCCGATGGGACCCCCCTTTGCGCCAAGAATATGCCAACCCCAGCCCACCGAGCTTGCAATCTACAAAAACGGCTTTGCCGGGGCGGAGTTGGTTTTTGAGCAAATAGTTGAAAGGCGTGGCCGGAAGTACATGCACCCCGAATTGAGGTATCTCCACCTGGAGCAAGATGTAAGGTATGCTTGAGCCCTCGTCTTCGCCTCGAAAGATGATGGCAAAATCCAAGATTTGGGCTGTCGAGCGGATGGGGATTTGAGGCGGCAGGAGCGCATTGAGCAATTTGAGCAAGGCCAAGGCGGTTGAGGCGGTGTATATTGCGAGGAGGAGGGCGACGATGCCGCCGGTGATGTGGCCTAATGCAATCCACACCGCGGCCACCAGCGCGCTGAGCACCAGGTTGAATTTGTGAATTTGGGTCGAGGTGGTCAAGGCCGTGAGATGGCGGGAGTCCCAAGAGAAGCGGCGTTCCAGCGCCCAAACCCACGGCAGGGGCTCGGTGCGGATGAAATCTCCCACTACGTTGAGGGCAAAAGCGATGAGGAACAGGGTGCCGAGCGATGGGGCAGACATGGTCGGGGGCGGTCTGTCGGCGCGGGGTGCGGGTCAGCGTGCCGGGGCTTCTTGCAGCCCCGGCATGAGCATTTCCAAAGCCTGGGGGGCGAAGCGGGCAACGGTTTCGATGTCCAGTGCGTTGGTTTGGCAGATGGCCGCGTAAAACTCGGCGCTGGGGCGGGGCGTGCGGGTTTGTGTTTCGGGGTCCAGCGCCCAAAGCCCGAAGTGGCGGGTCCAGCCGCGGTCCCATTCGAAATTGTCGGTGAGGGTCCAGTGGAAGTATCCTGCTATTTTCCAGTTGAAGAGGGTGGCGTGCCACACCTGGTAGAGGTGTTCGGCCAGGTAACGAGGGCGGAGCGTATCGGCGCTGTCTTCTACGCCGTTTTCGGTGATGAGGATGGGTTTGCCGAAGCGCTGGGCCCATTGCAGGCCTTGGAAGATACCTTGGGGCACGTGGGCGATGTCGCCGTGTTCGCTTTGGGGGGCGTGGGGCGGGAAGCGGCGGGCGGTGTACGTGGGCGGGGTGGGGGTGAAGGCCACCAGGTCGCTGGTGTAGTAATTGAGGCCGAAGAAGTCGAGGCTGGGTCCCAATTTAGGATCGCGGCGGACGCCCCAGGGGGTGAGGCGGCGTCCCAGGCCTGCGGCGAGGGCAAAATAGTCGTTGAACCAGCGGTTTTCGGCCCAGGCCAAGAGGCGGTCGGGGGGGAACCAAGCGCGCGCCGGCCGCATGGGGCGGTAATAGATGACCAGCCCTACTTCGGCCTCGGGCTGTTGTTGGTGGATGGCCTCGTAGGCCGCGGCATGGCCTTGGGCCAAATGTTCGGCGACGGTGAGCGCGGTGGCGAGGTCTTGTTTGCCGGGCGGGAAGATGCCTTCAAGATAGCCCAACGCGGTATAGACGTTGGGCTCGTTGATGGTGCACCATGAGGTGACGTAAGCCTTGAGGGCTTCGACCACTTTGGCCGCGTAGGCTGCGAAGAGGCGCGGGGTTTCGGGGTTTTCCCAGCCGCCCATTTCGGCCAGCCAGAGCGGGTCGGTGAAGTGATGGAGGGTGACGAAGGGTTTGAGGCCGCGGGCCGTCAGGCCGCGTACCATTTGCCGGTAGTGCTCGAGGGCGTCTTCATCCCAGCGGTCGGGGGCGGGTTGGATGCGGCTCCATTCCACGGAGAGGCGGTGGGCGTTTTGGCCGGCTTCGGCTGCGCGGTCGAAGTCTTCTCGCCAGCGGCCGCCCCACCAATCGCACGCGCGGCCCGCGGTGTGGCCTTCCAGCACTTTGCCGGCTTGTTCCCACGCGTGCCAGGTGTTGTTGGTGTTGCCGCCTTCCACTTGGTGGGCTGCGGTGGCCGTGCCCCAGAGGAAGCCGGGCGGAAAGGTGAAAACTGTGTTGGGCATGGGGTTGGCTCAGACAATGACTTCACCCAGCGCGTCTAACAAGCGGGTGAGGCGCTCGTAATCGTCGCGGAGGAGGGTGATGAGGTGGCGGGTGGCTTGGTGTGCCCAATCGGGGTCGCCGCCGTCGCGGTGGGCTTCTTGAGCCTGGCGGAGATGCACGGCCAGGAGCTCGTCGGTCGCGGCCTCTTGCGCGCGCAGGATGTGGCGAAAATAGCCCAAGCGCCCCGCGGTGGTGAATTCCCGCACTTCCGCAGGGGTGCAGAGATAGAGGTTGGCCAGGGTCAGCGGTGGGCGAGGGGGCAGCAGATGCCGAATGCGCCCCTCGCGGTCGCGGTAGCCCAGGGAGAGCACTTGAATTTCTACCGGCAGGTTGCGTTGGTGTTGGTCGGCGTGGATGCTGGTGGGGAGGTCGGGCGCGATGGTGAGTTGTTTTACCAGGTCGTCGCCCGGCAGGTGGATTTCGGAGATGATGCCGAAAATCTCGGCGGCGGGGTTGTTTTGTTCGGGGGTGACCCGCACCAACGCGCCAAAGGCTAAGCCGCTTTCTTGCAGTTGGGGCACTCGGCAGCCTACCAGAAAACCGGTGGCATTGGCCTGGAGAACGCGTCCGATAAAGGCTTGGGAAGAGGTCATGGGTGAACTCCGAGGGGAAAGTTCCAGAGGGCGGGTTATTCTTTGGAGCGTTTTTTGGCCGACGGCAGGCCGGGGAAGAGCCCGTGGGCGAGAAGTTCGCGCTTTAGCCAGGTTTCGACGGCTTGGCGGTCTTCCCGCCGCACGACGGCGACTTCGTGGGCGCGGCGCAGGATGTAGGGGTAAGGGGTGTGGGGCACGCGCCGGCTTTGCCAAATCAGCACCGCGTGGAGGGTGTTGAGGGCTTCGGTGTCGTGGGCAACCCATTGTGGAATTTCAACGCGGGCAATGTTGGGCGTTTGGGGGTCAATGGCGGTGTTGAGGTAAAAGAAGTGGAGCGCCAGGTCGCCGGTGTATTGGGCTCGGGATTGGGAGGCCAAGCCGAAGATCGCGGAGCGTTGCCCGGGCTTGAGGAGATGGGCAAAGAGGGCTGTGTCGTTGACCCCTTGAAAGGGGTGGTCGTTGTGGACGATTTTCAAGATTTGCTCGCGCTGCAGTGGTGGCTGTTGGGCGGCCAAGGCCAGGGTGTGGACCACGAGGTTGGCGTGGGGGTTATCCACATAGCCTGCGCTGATGACGGCCATGTCACGCAGGTCGCGCAGGTGGGCGAGGTAGGTTTGGAGGGCTTGTTCGAAGGAATGGCTGGGGTCATCTTTGGCGCCCCAAAGTTCCAACGGGCCGTCGGTCAGGCCCAAGAGGGCGGTGGTGGGCGGCAGGTCGGCGTAGAAGGCTTCCCAGTCGGCGGAGGGGCTTTGTCGGCCTTGCAACACTTTGGCGGCTTCGGCCAATGCAGCTCGTTCACGCAGGTCGCGCATCAGGTTGACCTGGAGCCGTTGGGTGAGGAGGTCTTCGGGGGTGTAGAGTTCGCTGACGATGTGGGTGCGTGGGGTCAGGTCTGCGGCCATCATCACCACGCCGACGTTGACCAGGGCATAATAGAGCGCGGCGTGGGGGTCGGGTTCGATTTGAGAGCCGTCTGCAGCCAGCACCAGAGCTTGGGCGACCCGATGTTCGGCGTCGGGGGGTGGGTCCACGGCCAGGGTCAGCGGTTCGTCGGTGGGCTGGGCAGAGCGCCAAGGGGTGTAAATTCCGGCTGCGGTGGCAACCATCTTTTGCAGCGCTGGGCCGCGCTCGGCCCAGGCGTGGAGGGTTTTCAAGGCGTCCTGCTTGCGGCGGTCTTGCTCTTCGTAGAGCGTGCGTGCGTGGCTGGCAAAGTGTTGAATTTTTTGGTAAACCGCGCGATAGTCCAGGGGCATGGCTGCCTTCCAAAGGGGGAAAGGGCAAAAAGTGGCCTCACCGTTGATTATAAGCCGAAGCCGCGTCGTACACTCGGTGGAATTCTTCCAAAAATTGGGAAGCCAGCAAGGGGTCGTGGGCGATGACCAGGTTTTCGTCGTTGCGCGTTTCCGCGCTGTGGGTGAAGTTGTAAGAGCCAAAGACCACCACGCGTTGGTCAATGATGAAGACTTTGTGGTGCATGGCGTAGGGGTTGGCATCTAAGAAAACAGGTAGCCCGGCCTGTTTGAGGCGCAGGTATTCGTTGCCGGTGCTGGTTTTGGCCTGGCGCTCGTCGAAAACGCCGGCCACTTTGACGCCTTGTTGGGCTTTGGCAATGAGCAGGCGGGCCAGGTCGTCGTCGGTGAGGTTGAAGGCCATGAAGTAGATGCTTTCTTGGGCTTTTTCCAGCAGGGGCATGAGATGGGTGAGGGGGTGGTCTTCGGGTGCGAAGTAAACTTCGGTGGTGATGCCGTCCAAGGTCACCTGCGGATAGGGGGTGTTGGCTGGGGAATCGGCGCCGAAGCGGTGTTGGAGGAACATTTCCTCGAATTCGGCGGTGTAATCTTCGGCCAATTGGCGGGAGATGAGGCGGACGAGGTTGTTGTCGTTGCGGTAGGCGCCATTGAGGGTGAAATTCATGGAGCCGGTCCACACTTCGTAACGGTCAATCACGATGAATTTGTCGTGCATGAGGGCTTTGCGGCCGTCGCCAACGATGGGGATGCCCGCTTTGGCCAGGGCGCGAAACTCAGGCCGGTCCAGATGGTCGGATTCCGCGACGATGCGCACCTGCACCCCCCGCCGATGGGCGCGAATCAGTGCGTCGCGGATGCTCCACAAATTCAAGTCATAGAGGGCTGCATCCACTGAGACCCGCGCGGCATCAATGGCTTTGGCCACCGCGGCGTCGGGTCCGCCACGGAGGGCGTCGTTGTGGGGGTCGGTGAAAAAGGGTTGGAGCCGCGCTTCGGCGTCGAGGGCCTCGGGGGAGGCCAAGGGCAAAGTGGATGTGGTGGCTGGTTGACAAGCCGCGAGCCAGAGTGTCAATGGCAGCAGCAACAAAAGCACGCGAGTTTTCATAAAACGGGCCTCATTTCTACAGAATGCGTTGCAGGGCTCTATTTTACCGGATGCAGACGCCCGTTTTTAGCACAAAAGACCAAAAACACCCCAGGAATGCGGCCTGCGAGGGGGCAGTGGTTCGCGGTGGTGTGAGCGTGGCCGTGGGCGCAGGTGAGGGCGTTGGGCTGGAGGCCGAGGAAGGGCTTTGCGGTGTGCCGTACAGCACATTGTGAGCTCGCCCCGGCGTGGGCCAGCAGGGGTAAGTCAGCGCCCCCCAGCCCCCCTCTGGGCGACACCACGATAAATTCCACGCAAAGGCGTGGCTGTAGTGGACTTCGTCCACCAGCTCGCCGTTGGGGCGCAAAAGCCTGATGGTATCCCCCGAGTCGTTGAGCCGAATATCGGTTTGCTTGGCAAAGAAGACGACCACGTGGCCGGGCATGAGCCCGGTTTCGGGAATTTCGAAGGGCTGCGAGCCACCTTCGCCGTCGTCCAGCAGCCAGTTGTCCAAGTTGACGGGTTCAGGCCCCAGGTTGACGATTTCGATAAACTCGTCACCGGTGTTGGCCGCGCCGTCTTGGTTCCAGTCGTAGCGGGGGTGGGGCAAAAATTCGCCAATGAGGACGCGGCTTTTCAGGGGTTTGAGGGTGGGCGTGGGGGCGGGGTTGGCCTGTGGGGCCGCGGTGGGTGTGGGGGTAGGGGTGGGTGTGGCTGCGTTGACGGAGTTGGTGAATTTGGCAGTGCCGCGCAGGGGGTTGCCGTTGGCGTCGAGGCCGTGGGTGAGGGCGCCGTTGTTGGTGCCCCAAGCGGCATCGCTATCGGCGGCGAGGCCGATGCGTTCCATAGAGGCGTAGATGGCAGCGTCGCCGGCCGGCCAGGGGCCGCCGTTGGCGTTGGCTGTGTCAACCACTTCGTTGGAGGGCCCATAGAGGGTGAGGGATTCGCCGGTGTTGCTCAGGCTGCCGGTGTAGATGAGGTCGGCGGGGATGTCGGAGACGGTGGTGTCGTCGGTGCGCTCGAGCAGGAAGAAGCCCTGCGCGGGGATGGTGCCCTGGAGGGCGATGTCGGGCGAGCCGTCGGCAGCGGTGAGGTGCCAGCCGGTCAGGTCAATGGGCTGGCTGGAAGGGTTGTAGAGCTCAATCCACTCGTCGTAGCTGCTGGCGGCTGTGCCAGCCCAGGCGATTTCACTGATGAGCACCGCCTGAGGGGCTATGGTGGCAGTGGGGATGGGCGTTGGCGTGGGAGAGGGAGACGGAGACGGCGCGGGGGTAGGGGTGGGCGTGGCTGCGTTGACGGAGTTGGTGAATTTGGCAGTGCCGCGCAGGGGGTTGCCGTTGGCGTCGAGGCCGTGGGTGAGGGCACCGTTGTTGGTGCCCCAAGCGGCATCGCTATCGGCGGTGAGGCCGATGCGTTCCATAGAGGCGTAGATGGCAGCGTCGCCGGCCGGCCAGGGGCCGCCGTTGGCGTTGGCTGTGTCAACCACTTCGTTGGAGGGCCCATAGAGGGTGAGGGATTCACCGGTGTTGCTCAGGCTGCCGGTGTAGATGAGGTCGGCGGGGATGTCGGAGACGGTGGTGTCGTCGGTGCGCTCAAGCAGGAAGAAGCCCTGCGCGGGGATGGTGCCCTGGAGGGCGATGTCGGGCGAGCCGTCGGCAGCGGTGAGGTGCCAGCCGGTCAGGTCAATGGGCTGGCTGGAAGGGTTGTAGAGCTCAATCCATTCGTCGTAGCTGCTGGCGGCTGTGCCAGCCCAGGCGATTTCGCTGATGATCACCGTGCGGGGCGGGATGGGCGTCGCGGCGGCCACGGGCAAAGCAAAAACGCGCGGTGCCTTCAGCCCAAAGATGCTGAACAACACCGCGCCAATCATCCAAAGAGGCTTAATTTTTTTCCCCACCCAGTCGTGCGAATTCATCTTTTGGCCCCTTTGGTGCAAGGGGTGAAGCGTTAGTTTTCTTCGGCAGCGTCTTCGGCAGCCTCTGTGGCACGCGCTTCCTCAAGGCTTTGCGCTTCGACGCTCGCTTCAGTCTCACATTCCACAACGATGAATTTGATGGCCGTGCGAATTTTGTCTTCGATTTGGACATCGGTAAAAGTGGGCACAAAGGCGATGTGAT
This sequence comes from uncultured Anaerolineaceae bacterium, assembly GCA_964386185.1. Classification (GTDB taxonomy): domain Bacteria; phylum Chloroflexota; class Anaerolineae; order Anaerolineales; family DRMV01; genus DRMV01. The sequence continues at coordinate 522 of CAYLRJ010000056.1, read as the reverse complement.
AGCCGTCCTCGTTCAGGTAACTGCGTGCCAAGATAAGCGCTTTTACAGCCTGGTTGACGGCACCTGCGCCAATGGCCTGCACTTCAGCGCGGCGGAATTCGCGGAAGACCCCCGCGATCGCGCCAGCAACCGCCGAAGTGCGGGACGTCCCGGAAACCTTGATGACCTCCATGTCAGCCTCTCCTTCAGAAAAGTTTCAGGCAGGGCGTTGCATTGCGACTTCGTTATAAGTGTAATCATATTGTAGGGACTTTTTGGAGAAAATCAAGGGGATGGGCATAATTTGCGGTTTTTTTAAGGTCTCCGTCGGCCTCGGGCGTCCAAAATCAGGGCTCCTTGGCCTTCTGGGAGCACGTTGAGGGGGTTGATTTCGATTTCTGAGAGGTCATCGAGGTCGGCGGCCAATTGGGCGAGGCGGGCGAGGGCCTCTTCCACTGCGGCGCGGTCTGCGGGGGGCAGGTTGCGGAAGCCCGCCAGTTTGCGGCCTGCCCACGTGCTTTCCAGCAGGTGGGTGCGGTCGGC